>DATJEP010000022.1:0-2161 GCA_035496475.1 Candidatus Udaeobacter sp. | reverse complement strand
GGTCGTAGCCGGGCCGCGGCCGGGGGGGAGTCGTCGGCCGGACCGGCGCGTGTGCGCAGCCCGCGACTTCGAGCGCGATCGCGACCACGGCGCAGCCGAGGCCGAACGCGGTCGCGGGAGCGAGGTTTCCGCGCGCCGTCGCCCGGCCGGGGGCCGCCGTGCCGCGCGTCCGGCGCATCCCTGCGCCCCTCTGCGTGCTCATGCGCGTGGACTCTAGCATCGGCTTTCCCGGCGCGGCAACGTCCGCGCCTGGAATGATTTGGCTTGCTTCATCGCGAGTCAGCGTGCTACCTCTCCACCCCTGACTGCGCGCGGGTCGGGCACCCTCCTTGCGCCCGCGACCGCCGCCCGGGCGGTTCCATTGGGCTGGGCCGCCGCCTCCTTTTCTCGACCATGGACAGGAGACGCACATGAAGCTACGGACACTCGCTGGCCTCGGAATCGTTGCGCTGCTCGGCGCCGGCCTGATCGCGGGTTGCGGCGGCGGAGCCGGCGGACACGATGAGCTGGTGATCGGTGAATATGGATCGCTGACCGGAAACGACGCGACGTTCGGAACCTCGACCAAGAACGGCGTCGAAGTGGCGCTCGGCGAGCTCACCACGCAGAAGCTCGGCAAGATCGGCGGATTGAACGTCCGGGTGGTGGTCGAAGACGACCAGAGCCGCGCCGAGGAAGCCGCCACGGTGGTGCAGAAGCTGATCAATCAGGATCGAGTCATCGCCGTGATCGGCGAGGTCGCGAGCTCGCGCAGCCTGGCCGGCGGACCGATCTGCCAGAACGCGAATGTGCCGATGATCTCGCCCTCCTCGACCAATCCGCGCGTGACCCAGGTCGGCGACTACATCTTCCGCATGTGCTTCCTCGACCAGTTCCAGGGCACGGTGATGGCGCGCTTCACCGCGCAGACGCTGAAACTGAAGAAGGTCGCGGTGCTCAAGGATTCGCGCAGCGATTACAGCGTCGGCCTCGCCCAGTTCTTCACCGAAGCGTTCACGGCGCTCGGCGGCAGCATCGTGACCGAGCAGGCGTATCAGTCGGGCGACAACGATTTCCGCGCCCAGCTCACCGCCATCAAGGCCAAGCATCCCGAGGCGATCATCGTGCCGGGCTACTACACCGAGGCCGGTCTGATCGCGCGTCAGGCCCGCGAGCTCGGGCTCACGCAGCCCCTCGTCGGCGGCGATGGCTGGGAGAGCGAGAAGCTGATCGAGATCGGCGGCGCGGCCCTGAACGGCTGCTACTACTCGAATCACTGGGCGCTCGACGCGCCCGATCCGCACCTGCAGGCGTTCCTCAAGACCTACCACGGCAAGTTCGGCGGCGATCCCGATGCGATCGGCGGTCTGGCCTACGACGCGGCGAACGTGCTGTTCGGCGCGCTCACCAAGCTGTCCGAACAGGATCCGCAGACCTTCGCCGGTCTCGGCTCCTCTAAGGCGGGAACCGATCTGCGCAAGGCGGCGGAGAAGAAGCTGCGCGACCTGATCGCCACCACGTCGAACTATCCGGGCGTCACCGGCACGATCACGCTGGACGAGAACCGGAACGCGACGAAGCCGGCGGTCATCATCGAGATCAAGAACGGGAAGAAGACGTTCAACTCGAGCTTCAATCCCTAGGCGACGCTTCCCCGAACGCGTGTCGGAGTTTCTCCAGCAGCTGGTCAACGGCGTCACCTGGGGCAGCGTTTACGCGCTGATCGCGCTCGGCTACACCATGGTGTACGGCATCCTGCGCCTGATCAATTTCGCGCATGGTGACGTCTACATGCTGGGCGCGTTCTTCGGGTACTTCACCGCGCGCTTCATCGGCGCGGCCGAGAATCCGAATCCCTTCAAGGCGCTGCTGGTGCTCGTCAGCTCGATGATCGCCTGCGGCATCGTCGGCATCGTGATCGAGCGCTTCGCCTACAAGCCGGTGCGTCGCTCGTCGCGGCTGTCGGCGCTGATCACTGCGATCGGCGTCTCGCTGCTGCTCGAGAACGGCGGCATCCTGATCTTCGGGCCCGATCCCAAGTTCTTCCCGCAGATCATCACGGCGAGGAATCTGTCGCTCGGCGCCGGCGTGACGATCTCGAACCAGCAGATCCTCATCCTGGCGGTGTCGCTGGTGCTGATGTTCGCGCTCCGCTGGATCGTCACCCGCACCCGCGTCGGCA
>DATJEP010000021.1:0-57038 GCA_035496475.1 Candidatus Udaeobacter sp. | reverse complement strand
TTCGTGACGACGTCCGCCGGCGGTTGCCCCGTCCGAACCCGGTGCTGCGCGTCGTCGATGCGGTGGCGGAACGCAGCCGATGATGCGCCGGTTGCCTCGCACGCGACGGCACCGTATCGTCTCGCCGGCCGCGGCTACCCCGTGCTCACTCGGTCCGCGCGCGGCTCACGGCCACACGACCGCGAGGTGATCGACGGAACCGTTCTGGCTCGCACTCACGATCGGCTTTCTGGTCCAGGCCTACAAGGGCGTTGCCGACTACGTGCGCACGCGGCGTTGGAATCTTCGCCGATTCGTCGAGACCGGCGGCATGCCGAGCTCCCACGCGGCGTCGGTGAGCGCGCTATCGACCGCGATCGGGATGCGCGCGGGGTTCCGCTCGCCGCTGTTCGCGGTGACTCTGTTTTTCAGCCTGATCGTCATGTATGATGCCGCGGGCCTGAGGCGCGCGGCCGGCCGGCATGCCGCGGTGCTCAACCGGTTGATCGACGAGCACTTCGAGCATCCGGAAAAGGGTGCGCAGAAGCTGATGGAACTGCTCGGCCACACCCCGTTCGAAGTCCTCGTCGGCGCCCTGATCGGCAGCGCGGCCGCACTGCTCTGGTACTCTTGGGGCACGCGATGAGCCTGCTCGAACAGATCCATTCCCCCGCAGACCTCAAGAAGCTGCACCGCGAGGAGCTCGAGCCGCTGGCCGAGGAGATCCGCCACGCGGTGATCCAGACCGTGGCGCGCCGGGCCGGGCACCTCGCCCCGAATCTCGGCGTGGTCGAGCTGACCATCGCTCTGCACCGGGTCTTCGATTCGCCCACCGACAAGATCATCTGGGACGTCGGGCATCAGTCCTATCCCCACAAGCTCCTGACCGGACGATTCGAGCAGTTCGACACGCTGCGGACGCTCGGCGGCATCGCCGGCTACCCGCGCCGGGACGAGAGCGAGCATGATCCCTTCGGCACCAGCCACGGCAGCACGTCGATCTCGGCGGCGCTCGGCTTCGCGGTGGCGCGCGATCTCAAAGGTGAATCGCATCACGTGATCGCGGTGATCGGCGACGGCGCGCTGACCGGCGGAATGGCGTTCGAAGGTCTCAACAATGCCGGCGAGCTCAAGCGGCGCCTGATCGTCATCCTCAACGACAACGAGCACAGCATCTCGCCCAACATCGGGGCGATCCATCGCTACCTCACCAAGCTGACCACCAGCCGCATCTACCGCCGCTTCGAGCACGACGTGTGGGAGCTGCTCGGCGGTCTGCCCAAGGGCCGCAAGGCCCAGTCTCTGGCCGGCCGCGTCAAGGAAGGACTGCAGAATCTCGTGGTGCCGACGGTGCTGTTCGAGGAGCTCGGCCTCAAGTACTTCGGTCCGATCGACGGCCACGACCTCGACGTGCTGGAGGAAACGCTGTCCGATCTCAAGCGCTTCCACGAGCCGGTTCTGCTCCACGTCATGACCCAGAAGGGACGCGGCTACGCGCCGGCCGAGAAGGACGCACGCACGTTCCACGGCGTCGGCGTGTTCGACCCCGAGACCGGGACGGCCTCCAAGGGATCGAAGAAGACCTACACGCAGGTGTTCGGCGAGGCCGCGCTGCTGGTGGCCGAGCGCATGCCCAACGCGGTCGCGGTGACCGCGGCGATGACCGACAACACCGGACTCAAGACCTTCGCCGAGAAGTACCCCGAGCGCTTCTTCGACGTCGGCATGGCCGAGGAGCACGCGGTGACGTTCTCGGGCGGCCTCGCAGCCGAGGGCCTGGTGCCGCTCACCACCATCTATTCGACGTTCCTGCAGCGCGCCTTCGATCAGATCATCCACGACGTCGCGGCGCAGAACCTGAAGATCGTGCTGTGCATCGACCGCGCCGGCCTGGTGGGCGAGGACGGCGCGCCGCAGCACGGCGTGTTCGACGTCGGCTACCTGCGCATGATCCCGGGCGTGGTGGTGATGCAGCCGAAGAACGGCGAGGAGCTGCGCGACATGATCTGGACCGCGGCGCAGTGGAACGGGCACGCGCCGATCGCGGTCCGTTATCCGCGTACGGCGATTCCCGACGAATCGATCCCCGATCGCGAGCCGCGCCTGATCGAGATCGGACGCGCCGAGCAGCTGCGTGCCGGCGGCGACGTCGCACTGATCGCGTTCGGCACCATGGTGCTCCCGGCCCTGGCCGGCGCCGAGCGCATGGCCGCCGCCGGCGTTTCGGCCACGGTCGTGAACGCCCGCTTCGCCGCGCCGGTCGACGAGCGCATGATCGCCGGGCTGGCGCGGTCGGTCGGCCGCCTGATCACCGTCGAAGAATCGATCCTGAGCGGCGGCTTCGGCAGCGCCGTGTCCGAATGCCTCGACCGGCTCGGCCTCTCCGGCACGCCGCTCCTTCGCCTCGCGCTTCCCGACGAGTTCGTCACGCACGGCCGGCGCGACGAGCTGCTTCAGAAGGTTCAGCTCGACCCCGCCGGCATCGCGACGCGGGCGCTCGAGTGGATCGCGATCCAGCAACGACAGTTCACATGAGCCGCGCGATTCGCCGCGTCGCCCTCCTCGGCCATCTCGATCGCGCCGGAGTGAGGCGCGAGGCTCGGCGTCTGGTGCGCTCGCTCGAGCGCCGCGGCATTCGCGTGCGGGTCGAGGCCGAGCTCGGCCGCCGCATCGGCATCCCCGGCGCCTCGCTGGCCGAGATCGCGCGCTGGTGTCAGCTGATGATCTCGCTCGGCGGCGACGGCACCGTGCTCACCGCCGGACGCGCGCTGGCGGGAAAGCGCGGCGCGCTCCTGCCCGTGAATCTCGGCGGCCTCGGTTTTCTCGCCGCGGCGGAGGCGCGTGATCTCGATCTCGCGGTGCGCGCCGTGCTCGCCGGCCGCTGGAAGACCGCGACGCGCAGCGGCATTCAGGCGGTGGTGCGCCGGCGCCGGCGCGTGGTGGCGCGGGCGTTCGCGCTCAACGACGCCGTGGTGCGCAGCGAGACCAGCTACGCCGCGCTCCACATGCGGCTCCACGCGCTCGGCTATGACCTCGGACACCTGGTCGCCGACGGGCTGATTGCCGCCAGCAGCGCGGGCTCGACCGCCTATTCGCTCTCGGCCGGAGGTCCGGTGCTGGCGCCCGACGTGGCCGCGATGGTGGTGACGCCGGCGTGCCCGCACGCGCTCGGCAGCCGCTCGCTCGTCCTCGGACCGCGCTCGGTGGTCAGCGTTCGCGTGCTCGGCCCCGGCGCCGCGCTGCTGGTCTGCGACGGCCAGCAGCCGCGCGCGCTCGAGCCCGGCGACATCGTCGATCTCAAGGTGGCGCGTCAGACCGTTCGCGTCTACGAGAATCCCGGCCGGCCGTTCCTGCGCGCGCTCCACGCCAAGCTCGGCTGGCAGGGCAGCGCCCGCCGCAGCCTCTGATGCTCGAGCGCATCCGGATCAAGGACCTCGCGCTGGTCGAGGAAGCCGAGTTGTCGCTCGAGCCCGGCCTCAACGTGGTGACGGGGGAGACCGGCGCGGGCAAGACCCTGCTGGTTCAGGCGATTCATCTGCTGGTCGGTGGCAAGGCCGACGCCGACGTGGTGCGCGAGGGCGCGACCGTCACCATCGTCGAAGGAGAGTTCCGTCTCGCCGGCGAGAACGCGAAGCGAATCGGCGAGCTGCTCGCCTCGTGGTCGGTCGAGCTCGAGGGCGACGCCCTGATCGTTCGCCGTGAAGTGCAGAGTGGCGGCCGCAGCCGCGCCACCGTCAATCAGTCGCCGGTCACTCAGGCCGCGCTCCGCCGGCTCGGCGAGATCCTCGCCGACCTCCATGGTCAGCACGAGCATCAGAGCCTGCTCCGCGCCGACGCCGGACTGGAGCTGCTCGATCGGCTCGCCGGTCTCGGCCCCGAGCGCGGGCACTACGGCGAGGCGCTGGCCGCGTATCGCGAGGCCGCCGCGGAGCACGAGCGTCTCGAGCAGTCGCTCGCCACGTTCGCGGAGCGCCGCGACTACCTCGCGCACGCCGCGCTCGAGCTCGATCAGGCCAGGCTCGTGGCCGGCGAGGAGGAGCGCCTCGAGATCGAATCGGCCCGCCTGCGGCACACCGATCGCCTGCGCGAGCTGGCGGCGGGCGCGTTCGAACGCTTGAGCGAAGGCGATCACGCCGCGCTCGGCGGCATCTCGGCCGCGGCGCACGCATGCGACCACGCCGCGGCGCTCGATCCCAGTCTCGGCGAGGCGCGCGCCACGCTCGAAGAGGCGAGGATCGCGGCGGCCGAGGCGGCGCGACAGCTCGCCGACTACCTGTCGGCACTGGACGCGGATCCCGTCGCGCTCGAATCGATCGAATCGCGGCGCGAGCTGCTGTCCCGACTTCAGCGCAAATACCGTCGCGGAATCGAAGAGCTGATCGCGTGGCAGAGCGAGCTGCGTGACGAGCTGGCGAGCGGCGAGGACGCCGAAGGCACGCTCGAGCGCGCGCACGAGCGCGTCCGCGAGGCCGCCCGCGAATGCCGCGATCGCGCCGCCAAGCTGACGCGCCGGCGGCGCACCGCCGCGGCCGAATGGAGCGTGCGCGTGACGCGCGACCTCAGGCCGCTCGGCCTCGCCGCCGCGCGACTGGAGTTCGTGGTCGAGCCGGAAGGACGCGGCACCGCGACCGCGGACGAATCGACCGGCGGCTCGAGCGCGACGCCCGTCGCGGAATCCGCGCGCGAGGCCGAGAGCTTCGGGCTCGCGGGCGTCGATCGGGTATCGATCCTCTTCACCGCGAACCCCGGCGAGCCGCCGCGTCCGCTCCAGAAGATCGCCTCGGGAGGGGAGCTCTCCAGGGTCATGCTGGCTCTCAAGTCAGCGCTGGAAGATCAAGACCGCGTTGATCTTCTGCTCTTCGATGAAGTAGATTCTGGGATCGGCGGTTCCGTCGCCCACGCGGTGGGCGAGCGCCTGCGAAAGCTTGCGCGGCACCGCCAGATCCTCTGTGTTACTCACTTGCCCATGATCGCCGCGCTCGCCAGTCATCATCTGCGGGTCGTGAAGCGCGTGGAGGGAGGACGCACCACGGCGCGGATCGAGCGCGTGCGCGGCGATGAGCGTATCGAGGAGCTGGCCCGCATGCTGGCCGGCGATCGCGCCACGGACACGACGCTGCGCCAGGCGCGGGAACTGATGGACGCGCCCGAATCCGGCGGACGTCCGCCCCGAACGCCGTCACGCGCGGGCTCCCGATGATCGTCCCGACGCTTCAGGAGTTCGGCACGCTGGCGCGCGGCGGCAAGCTCGTCCCGATCTATCGCGAGGTCTTCGCCGACTTCGACACGCCGGTCTCGGCGTTCAAGAAGATCGACGACGGTCCCTATTCTTTCCTGCTCGAGAGCGTCGAGGGAGGAGAGAAGTGGGGACGTTACTCGCTGCTCGGCAGCCGCCCGTCGGTGGTGTTCATCGCGCGCGGGGACCGCTCCGAGATTCACGAAGGCGGCGCGGTTCGCGCGGGAAAGGGCAAACCGTGGGAGGAGTTGGCGGCGCTGCTCGATCAGCACCAGGCGATCGCGCTGCCCGGCCTGCCGCGCTTCTGCGGCGGTGCCGTCGGCTATCTCGGCTACGACACGGTGCGCTGGTTCGAGCGCCTGCCCGAGCGCACGCGCGACGACCTCGGGCTTCCGGACGCGGTGTTCCTGTTCGGCGACGTGGTCAGCGTGTTCGACAATCTCACCCACACGCTGAAGGTGGTGACCCACGCGCGCGGCGGATCGGATCCCGAGGCCAGCTATCGCGACGCGGTGGCGCATCTCGATGCCGAGGTCGCGCGACTGAGGAGGCCGCTCGACTGGAGCGAGCCCGAGTCCGGCGCCAAGCCCGGCGAGCCCGAGTCCACGCTCGAGCGCGATCCCTTCATGCTCGCGGTCGAGACCGCGAAGGAGCACATCCGCGCCGGCGACATCTTCCAGGTGGTGCTCGCGCACCGCATGAGTGCGCCGGTCACGCGACCGGCGTTCGAGGCCTATCGCGCGCTGCGCGTCACCAACCCGTCGCCGTACATGTATTTCCTCAGGCTCGGCGACGTGTCGCTGGTCGGATCGTCGCCCGAGGTGCTGGTGCGGCGCACCGATTCGGTGGTCGAGGTGCGCCCGATCGCCGGCACCCGGCCGCGCGGCCGGACGCCGGAGGAGGATCGCCGGCTCGAGGAGGAGCTGCGCGCCAGCGACAAGGAGCGGGCGGAGCACGTCATGCTGGTCGATCTCGGCCGCAACGACGTCGGGCGGGTCAGCGAGTACGGATCGGTCGAGACCAACGAGTACATGGTGGTCGAGCGCTATTCGCAGGTCATGCACCTGGTGTCGAACGTGCGCGGGCGGGTGCGGGCGAATCTTTCGCCGCTCGACATCGTGCGCGCCTGCTTCCCGGCCGGCACGGTGTCCGGAGCCCCCAAGGTGCGGGCGATGGAGATCATCGAGTCGCTCGAGCCGCTGCGCCGCGGCGTGTATGCGGGCGCGGTCGGGCATTTCGACTATCATGGGAACCTCGATCTCGCGATCGCGATCCGCACGCTGGTCTACGCCAACGGACGCGCCTACTGGGGCGCGGGGGCGGGCATCGTCGCGGACTCGGATCCGGCGATGGAGTGGGAGGAGACCCTGAACAAGGGCCGTGCGCTGTGGCTGGCGGTCGAGCGCGCGGAGCAGGGACGTCCATGATCGCGGTCATCGACAACTACGATTCCTTCACCTACAACCTCGTTCAGTACCTCGGCACGCTGGGCGCGACGATCGAGGTCTATCGCAACGACGCCATCGACGTCGCCGCGCTGGCGCGCAAGCCTCTCGAGGGACTGCTGATCTCGCCCGGGCCCGGCGAGCCGCGCGACGCCGGGATCTCGGAAGAGGCCGTGCGCAAGCTGGCGGGGCAGGTGCCGGTGCTCGGCGTCTGCCTCGGCCACCAGGCGATCGGCGAGGTCTATGGCGGCAGGATCGTGCGCGCGCCGCGGCTCATGCACGGCAAGACCAGCCCGATCCTGCATCGCGGCCGCGGAATCTTCGCCGGTCTCGACAATCCGTTCGAGGCCACGCGCTACCACTCCCTGATCGTCGAGCGCGACGGCCTGCCCGACGTGCTCGAAGTCACGGCGTGGACGCCCGAGGGCGAGATCATGGCGCTCAAGCACCGCGACCACGAGACCTGGGGCGTGCAGTTCCACCCCGAGTCGGTGCTGACGCGGCCGGGCCTGCGCCTGATCGAGAACTTCCTCACGCTGTGCCGGCAGCAGAAGGTGGCGCGGTGATTCAGTCGGCGATCGCGCGCGCGGTGCTGAAGGAGCCGCTGTCACGCGACCTCGCCACCACGGCGATGGAGCAGATCCTGAACGGCGAGGCGACCGCGGCGCAGATCGCGGCGCTCGCGGTGGCGCTGCGGATGAAGGAAGAGACTCCGGAGGAGATCGCCGGCATGGCGATGGCGATGCGCCGGCGCGTGCCGCCGATACGCACGCGCCGCAGCCCCCTGATCGACACGTGCGGCACCGGCGGCGACAACGCTCACACCTTCAACATCTCGACGACGGTCGCGATCGTCACCGCCGCCTGCGGGATCGCGGTGGCGAAGCACGGCAACCGCGCGGTGTCGAGCCGCACCGGCAGCGCCGACGTGCTGGAGTCGCTCGGCGTCCGGATCGATCTCACGCCGGAGAGCGCGGCACGATCGCTCGATCTCGTCGGCATCACCTTCCTGTTCGCGCCGAACTACCACGCCAGCCTGCGCCACGCGGCCGGACCGCGGCGCGAGATCGGCGTGCGCACCGTCTTCAACGTGCTCGGCCCGCTCACCAATCCGGCCGGCGCGTCGCGGCAGCTGCTCGGCGTGTTCTCGGACAGCCTGGTGCGTCCGGTCGCCGAAGTGCTGCGCATGCTCGGCAGCGAGCGCGCCTGGGTGGTGCACGGGCGCGACGGGCTCGACGAGCTCACGGTGTTCGACAAGAGCCACGTCGCCGAGCTGCGCGACGGAGAGATCCGCGAATTCGAGGTCGATCCGGCGGCGCATGGTCTGGCGCACCAGGATCGCGACGGCATCCAGGGCGGCGTCGCGGCCGAGAACGCCGCGCGCGTGCGCGCCGTGCTCGCGGGCGAGCAGGGGCCGGCCCGCAGCATCGTCCTTCTCAATACCGCGGCCGCTCTCGTCGCGGGCGGCGTATGCGATACGCTGGAGTCGGGCGTGGCGCGTGCGGCCGAGGCGATTGACCGCGGCGCCGCCGCGGCGAAGCTGGCCGAGCTGGCCGCGTTTCGAGACTGAAGCATCCGAGCCGCTTCGCGCGGCGGGGAGGCGATCGTGTTCTGCACTCGCTGCGGGTCCGCTCTGCCCGAGAACGCCGGATTCTGTCCGCGCTGCGGCGCTCCGGCCCCCTCGGGCGCGCCGGTCGCGGCGATGGGGCCGGCTCCGGTCTCCGATGATCCGCGCGTGTCCTCGACATCCGCCGCGGCCGGACCTCCGCCGCCATCGACGGGAGCGGCGGATCGCGCCGCATCGCCGGCGGTGGTCGTGGTCCCGCCGGTCGCTCCCTACGCCGGATTCTGGCGGCGATTCGTCGCGGTCGTGATCGACGGGCTGATCCTCACCTTCTTCATGTTCCCGATCAATCTCATGCTGCGGGTGCCGATCTTCGGGATCCTGAATCAGGACGAGCCGAGCTTCGACGACATCCTCACGCTGATGCGCGTGTCGATGGCATCGGTCGCGATCGGCACACTGATCAACTGGATCTACTCGGCGACGCTCGAGAGCTCGAAGCTGCAGGCCACGCTCGGCAAGATGGCGCTCAACATCAAGGTCACCGACCTCGAGGGCCGCCGCATTTCGTTCGCCCGCGCCACCGGCCGCTTCTTCGGCAAGCTGCTCTCCAAGCTGATCCTCTTCATCGGCTATCTCGTGCAGCCGTTCACGGCGCGCCGTCAGGCGCTCCACGACATGCTGGCGGGAACTCTGGTGGTGCGGCGCGGAGCGGCGGAATGAGCGCGAGCCGGACCGATTTCCTGTCGCGCATCGCCGACGACCGGCGCCGGCGCATCGCGGCGCTGCAGGTCGCTCAGCCGGCCCATCGCCTGCGCGAGCGGCTGCCGCGGATCCAGCCGGCCGGCCGGCTCGAGCGCGCGCTCCGCCGCAGCGGCGCCGGCGCTCCGCTCAAGCTGCTGTGCGAGATCAAGCGCGCGTCGCCTTCGCGCGGCGTGCTCCGCGCCGATCTCGATCCGGTGGCGATGGCGACGCTCTACCAGCGCTCGGGCGCCTCGGCGATCTCGATCGTGACCGAGCCGGATCATTTCCAGGGCGAGCTCGAGTGGGTGAACGCGGTGCGTCCACAGGTCACGATCCCGATCCTGCTCAAGGATTTCATGCTCGACTCGTACCAGATCCTCGACGCCGCGGTGCGCGGCGCCGATGGCATCCTCCTCATCGCGGCGCTGCTCTCGGAGACCCAGCTCCAGCGTCTGATCACCGAGGCGCGCCTGGTCGGCCTCGACTGCCTGGTCGAGGTCCACACCGCCGCCGAGCTGCGCGTGGCGCTGCGCTCCGGCGCGACGCTGGTCGGCGTCAACAACCGCGACCTCCGGACCTTCGAAGTGCGGCTCGAGACCGCGCTCGACTTGCTGCCGCTGGTTCCGCCGATGGTGACCGCGGTGGCCGAGAGCGGGATCTCGACGCCCGAGGACCTCGCGCGCCTCCGCGCCACACGCTGCGACGCGGTGCTGATGGGAGAGGTGCTGATGAAGAGCGGCGACCCCGGCGCCGCGCTCGGCACGCTGATCGCCGCCGCGCGGGGCTGACGTGATCGAGACGCGGCGGCCCCTGGCCCGGACCATCGTCAAGGTCTGCGGCATCACGCGGATCGAGGATGCCCGCGTGGCCCGGGACGCCGGCGCCGACTGGATCGGCTTCATCGTCCACGGCGAGAGTCCGCGCCGAATCACTCCGGAACAGGCTGCCGAGATCGGCGCCGCCGTTCCCGAGCTGACGCGCGTCGCGGTGATGGTCGGCGTCACGCCCGAAGAAGCGCTCGCGATCGCGACGCGCGCCGGAGTCCAGCGCGTCCAGATCCATCGCCCGCCGATCACGTGGCCGGCGGAGTTCCCGCTGCCCGCCGCGATCGTGGTTCCGGTCGGGAGCGACCGCGGGATCCCATCGCCGCTGCCCGACCCCCGCCACCTGCTCATGCTCGACAGCGCCCACCCGCATCGCGCGGGCGGAACGGGAGAGACGTTTCCCTGGGACGCCGCGATCGCCGTGGCGGGAGCGCGCGCGGTGCTGCTCGCCGGGGGGCTCGGACCTGACAACGTCGCCGAGGCGATCGAGCGCGTGAATCCCTACGGCGTGGACGCATCGTCGCGGCTGGAGAGCCAGCCCGGGATCAAGGATGCCGGGCGCGTGCGGCGCTTCGTGAGCGCGGTGCGTGACGTCGAAATTCGCGTGCGTGGACGGCGCCCATGACCCCGCCGCGCTTGACCGACGCGGCCGCGGCCACGGCCCCCGACGCCACCGGACACTTCGGACCCTATGGCGGCCGCTTCGTCCCCGAGACCCTGATCGTCGCGCTCGATCAGCTCGAATCCGAATACCGCCGTGCGCGCTCCGATCCGGCCTTCCAGAAACTGCTGGCCGCGGAGCTGCGGGATTTCGCCGGGCGGCCGACGCCGTTGATCGAAGCGCCGCGCCTCTCCGAGGCCGCGGGCTGCCGCGTGTTCCTCAAGCGCGAGGATCTGCTTCACACCGGCGCGCACAAGATCAACAACACGATCGGCCAGTGCCTGCTGGCGCGGCGGATGGGCAAGCCGCGGGTCATCGCCGAGACCGGCGCCGGGCAGCATGGCGTCGCGACCGCGGCGGCGGCGGCGCGCTTCGGGCTCGAGTGCTGCGTGTACATGGGAGTCGAGGACATGCGGCGGCAGCATCTCAACGTCGAGCGCATGAAGCTGCTCGGCGCCGAGGTGCGCGGTGTCGACGCCGGCAGTCGCACGCTGAAGGACGCCATCAACGAGGCGCTGCGCGACTGGGTCACCCGGGTTCGCGACACGCACTACGTGCTGGGCTCGGTGCTGGGGCCGCACCCCTTCCCGATGATGGTGCGTGATTTTCATCGCGTGATCGGAGAGGAAGCGCGGGCACAGTTCGCCGAGCAGGCCGGAGGATCGCCGGCCGCGCTGGTCGCGTGCGTGGGGGGTGGGAGCAACGCGATCGGACTCTTCCATGCGTTCCTCGGCGACCGCGAGGTGCGAAAGATCGGCGTCGAGGCCGGCGGCCACGGCATCGCAAGCGGGAAGCACGCCGCTCGCATGGCCGAGCAGAGCGTCGGCGTGCTGCACGGCACGCGTACGCTCGTGCTCCAGGACGAGCAGGGGATGATCCGCGAGACGCACTCGGTGTCGGCCGGACTCGACTATCCCGCGCTCGGCCCCGAGCACGCCTGGCTGGCGTCGCAGGGCCTGGCGGAATACTCGTCGGCCACCGACGCGGAGGCGCTCGAGGCGTTTCAGCAGCTGTCGCGTCTCGAGGGCATCCTGCCGGCACTCGAGAGCGCGCACGCGATCGCCTGGGTGCTGCGTGAAGGCAGAACGTTCCCGCGCAAGGCCCGACTGATCGTGAATCTGTCGGGACGCGGCGACAAGGACGTGAGCGAGGTGCTGAGGGTGCTCGGCCGCGGTTGAGGCCGGGCTTCACGACGGAGTGGATCGAGCCACGACGTCGTTCACGGCCGCGTGGGCCGGCATGTCCCGGCCGGGAGGTAGATGATGAACGGCCGATGGATCCGTTTCGGTGTCCTGCTCCTGACCCTGGTTGCCGGCGCCGCCGTCGGCCGGGCCGAGCCCTGCCGCCCGCTGAACGGCATCGATCTCTGCCCGCTGGCGCACAGCCTGCTCGATGCGCGAACCGACTCCGATACGATTCGCACCGTTCTTCCGGCCGAACCGGCCTCGACGGAATTCGGCGCCTCCCTTGCCGTATCGCCTGCCCGCTCGTTCTCGCTCGATCTCGACCCGTCGGTGCGGGAGGGGGTGACGGGCCCCTGGCTGGAAGCGCTCGCCCGCGTGAGCTCGTCGAGCGCGCGGGTGATCGGGAACGCGACGCGCGAGGGAGCACTCTCGCCGCTCAGCGTCCGCGTCACGCACGTGGTGCCGAAGAAGCCCGCGATCGCGTACCTTGCCGTGTCGGCGTCGCTGCCGAAGACCCTCAACCCGCGCGTCGGGGTCGTCGTGGCCGATCATGGCAGCGTGGTCTGGCAGTCGGACTCGCGTCCCACCGGCGAGATCGCCGAGGTCGGGGACTGGCCGGACGGCGTGCGCGGCGAGCTGCAGCCGATGGGCGGTCTTCAGCTGATCTGGCGGTACGACAAGCCGACCCAGATCCGGATTCGCCACGCCGCGAGCGCTCGCGACAGCACGGTGACCGGAGACGAGCTCCGGATCGCGGGGCCGGGCTCACCCGCGTCGTCCCTGACGCAGGGCGTGATCCGCGCGAGCGGAATGGACTCGATCCGGGTCTCGAGCCCGGTGGTCATTCACGGCTCGGTGCCGGTCTCGCGCGCGCTGCGGCGCCCGCGCCCGCGATGAAGTGGCGACGGCGCGAGGATCGAACGCCGCGTCCGCCGAGTGACGCGCGCGTTCGCGCTGTGCTATAAACGCTGCCCGCTGCGCCCGTAGCTCAATTGGATAGAGCGTTAGCCTCCGGAGCTAAAGGTTACAGGTTCGATTCCTGTCGGGCGCACCAGCTCTCCTCCGCGAAGGGCGTCATGCCATGAAGCCAGACGCGCCTCCCACGCCCGCACGGTTCGCTCCGCACGCCGCGCGCGAAATGGCGTCGATGTTCGACTCGGTCTCCTCGCGCTATGACCTGCTGAATCGCCTGATGACGCTGGGTCGCGACCGGGCGTGGCGCGCGTCGATGGCGAACGCGGTGCCGGCCGGCGCGGGGGTGGTGCTCGACCTCTGCACCGGGAACGGCGTGTCGCTGCCGGCCCTTCGCCGGCCCGGACGTGTCGTGCTCGGAATCGACGTCAGCCTCGCCATGCTGGAGGATGCGCACGCGCGTTTCAGCGGCGCGGGATGGGCGCCGCGCCTCGCCGCCGCCGACGCGTTCCGGCTTCCGCTCCGCGCCTCGAGCATCGACGCGCTGACGGTCGCGTTCGGGATCCGGAATCTCCGGCCGAGGCCCGATGCCCTGCGTGAGATCGCGCGCGTCCTCCGCGACGGCGGCACGCTCGCGGTGCTGGAGGCCGCAGCGCCGCGGCCCGGATGGTTCGCCCCGTTCCATGCCCTGCACCTTCGCTACGTCGTTCCGCTGGCGGGGCGGCTCTCGCCCGACCCGAGCGCCTATCGATACCTCAGCCAGTCGATCTTCGACTTCGGATCGGGGGAGGAGTTCGAGCGCGACCTCAGCGATGCCGGCTTCGAGCTCGAGCGGCATCGCTCGTTCCTGCTCGGAGCGTCGCGGCTGTGGGTGGCACGGCGGTCCGGCCCGCGCATCGAAGACGAGCCCGGGTCCGCGGGCTCGGTCCACCATGGGGCCGATCTCAAAGGAGCGGACGCCGCGGCTGCGGCGAATGGCTCGGCGTTGCGAAACGCACGCCGGGGCGGCTCCCGGGCGCGCGAATTGCCCCAACCCACCACGGCTCGCGATCGCGAGTGGAGGGTCTGGACCACGGCCCAGCTGGTCACGTCGGTGATCCTGCTCCTCGCCCTGATCTACGGGCTCTGGACCTATCGGGGACTGAGCGGCGATCTGTCGCTGCCGCCGTGGCAGCGGCGTGGATTCATGGCACTCATCGTCGGCGGCATCGTCGTCTTCGCGGCCCGCTCCCTGATGCTTGCGCTGCGGCTGACCGGCCCTCCCGGCCGATAACCCCGAAGTCGGCCCATGGCATATCGATTGCCTATCTGGGTGGTATTTCCACGTTCACTCGGTGCGTTCCAGGGATCCGGAGCACATGTCCAACCGCGAACCCATTCTCGAAACGCTGCTCGAGCTGTCGTCGCGGCCGGCGGCCCGCTCGCGCCCGGCGCTGATCGAGCTGGTGCTCCGCGCCGCGCTCCAGCTGAGCCAGAGCGACGGCGCGACCGTGCTGGCGTCGACCGGACGCCCGGCCGACCGCACCGTGCTACTGCGCTCGCGCGACGAGGTCGAGGAGAGTCCGAGTCCCGGCAGCGGTGAATTCGTGCGGCTGCTGATGCGCGCCGGCCGGCCGGTCATGGTCGACGACCTGGTCCAGGATCAGCGCTTCACGCTTCGCGAGCATTGTCCGGGAGTCGAAGCCGGTCCCGCGATGTTCGTTCCGCTTCGCGTGCGCGAGCAGGCGCCCGGGACGCTCGCCATCTATCGCGCCCGCGGGGCGGCGCCTTTCACCACCGATCAGCTCCACGCGATGGTCCTGCTCTCGACCTGGGCGGCGACCGCGATCGAGAACCTGAGGCTCGCCGAGAACGTCGAGCGTCTGGCGGTCACCGACGACCTCACGCAGGTCTACAACTACCGCTTCCTCAAGACGGCTCTGCGGCGCGAGATCAAGCGCGCCGGACGCTTCCGGCAGGAGCTGTCGCTGGCGATGATCGACGTCGACAATCTGAAGGGTTACAACGACCGTCACGGACACCTGCGCGGCAGCTTCCTCCTGCGCGAGATCGCGCGACTTCTCGCCGAGCAGGTGCGCTCGTTCGATTTGGTCGCCAAGTACGGCGGCGACGAATTCACGCTGATCCTTCCGCAGACCAGCCGCGACGGCGCGATCGTCGTGGGGGAGCGCGTTCGCGCGGCGGTCGAGGGCCACACGTTCCCGCTGGCCCAGCAGGGACAGATCACGGTCAGCATCGGCATCGCGATGTTCCCGTACGACGCGGCGGACGCCAGCGGGTTGATCCAGGCATCCGACCGTGCGCTGTATCAGGCCAAGCAACAGGGACGGAATCGTATCGAGACGGTGCAGGATCGCGCGGCCTGAACGCGTTGACCCTGCTCGAATCCGTCAGTTAGACTCCGCGGCCCGGACGAGGAACCGCGTCCGGTTTTTTGCGGCGCCGCGTCAGGAGGACGGTTGTCGAACGAAGTCGGAATCGCCGTCGTCGGCACCGGCGACTGGGGCGCCAACCTGGTCCGCAATTTCGCCGCCGTGAAGGGCGGCCGGCTGGCCATGCTGTGCGACTCGGACGCCGATCGGCTCGGCCGCGCCCGCGCACGGCATCCCGACGCCCGCGCCTGTACCGACGCGCGCGAGGTCGCGGCGGCGGCCGACATCCATGCCGCGGTGGTCTCGGCTTCGGCGATCAGCCACTACCCCCTCGCCCGATTGCTGCTCGAAGCCGGCAAGGATGTCTACGTCGAGAAGCCGCTCACCCTCAAGGTCGAGCACGCCGAGGAGCTGGTCCGCCTCGCCCGCGACAAGAACCGCGTGCTGATGGTCGGACACCTGCTGCTCTATCACCCGGCGGTCCAGTACCTGAAGCGCCTGGTCGACGAGGGCTCGCTCGGCGACGTGCTCTACATCTATTCCCAGCGCGTGAATCTCGGCAAGGTTCGCACCGACGAGAACGCGCTGTGGAGCTTCGCCCCTCACGATCTCTCGGTGATCCTCCACCTGCTGGAGGACGAGCCGGTCGACGTCGTGGCGCGGGGCTCGGCATTCCTCCAGGGCAAGATCGAGGACGTGGTGTTCGTCGACCTGCGCTTCCCCAACGGCAAGCTCGCGCACGTGCACGTGTCGTGGCTGGATCCGCACAAGCTGCGCAAGTTCACCGTGGTCGGCAGCCAGAAGATGGCGGTGTTCGATGACATGGAAGCGAGCGAGAAGATCCGCATCTACGACAAGGGCGTCGACCGGGCGGGGGAGATCGTTCCCTACGGCGACGCGCTGACGGTGCGGAGCGGTGACATCCTGATTCCGAAGATCTCGCTGCAGGAGCCGCTCAAGATCGAATGCCAGCATTTCGTCGACTGCGTGCGCGAGCGCAAGACGCCGCTCAGTGACGGGCGCTCCGGACTCCGCGTGGTCAAGGTGCTGGCGGCGGCGCAGGCCTCGCTCGAGCGCGGCGGCGCGCCGGTCGCGATCGCGTCCGAGCGCGCGGGGGTGGCATGACCGCCCACGCCATCGATCCGACCGCCGCGCTGGGCCCGGACACCACCTTCGGCGAAGGCTGCGTGATCGGCGCGGCAGTCACGCTCGGTCGCGGCTGCCGGATCGGGCATCACGTCGTGATCCACGACGGAACCCGCATCGGCGACGGCGTCCGCATCGACGATCACGCCACGCTCGGCAAGCTGCCGATGCGGGCCGCGAATTCCGCCACCACGAAAGAGCAGGAGCTGCCGCCGCTCACGGTCGGCGACGGCTGCATCGTCGGCACCGGCGTCGTGCTCTATCGCGGCGCGGCGATCGAAGTGGGCGTGCTGATGGCCGATCTCTGCACCGTGCGCGAGAACGTCACGGTGGGGCGGAAGACCATCGTCGGCCGCGGCGTCACCATCGAGAACTTCTGCGCCGTGGGGCGCTTCTGCAAGCTCGAGAGCGAGAGCTACCTCTGCGCCTACTCCACGCTCGAGGATCGCGTCTTCATCGCTCCCGGCGTAGTGACGTCGAACGACAATTTCGTCGGCCGCACCCAGGAGCGGTTCAAGCATTTCAAGGGCGTCACGGTGCGCCGTGGCGGCCGCATCGGCGCCGGCAGCGTGACGCTGCCCGGTGTCGTCATCGGCGAGGACGCACTCGTGGCCGCGGGCTCGGTCGTGACCCGCGACGTGCCGCCTCGCACCATCGTGATCGGAAGCCCGGCGCGCGTGTGGCGCGACGTTCCGGTCGAACAGCTGCTCGAAAACCAGGGCTGGGTCGATTCCTAGACCCGCATCTTCGAAAGGACTCCGCCATGTGCCCGATGCCGACCCGCGCCGCGATGACGGTCCCGCTGCTCGACCTCAAGGCCCAGTACGCCGAGATCCGCACCGACGTCGACGCCGCGGTGCGATCGGTGATGGAGAGCGCTCGCTTCATCGGCGGCCCCGAGGTCAGCGGGCTCGAGGAGGAAGTGGCGCGCTACTCGCAGTGCGCGCACGCGATCGCCTGCGCTTCCGGCACCGACGCGCTGCTGCTCTCGCTGTGGGCGCTCGGCGTCGGGCCCGGCGACGAGGTGATCACCACCGCGTACTCGTTCTTCGCCAGCGCCGGCACCATCGCCAACAACGGCGCCACGCCGATCTTCGTCGACATCGATCCCCGCACCTACAACATCGACGCGCACCGTCTCGAGGCGGCCATCACGCCGCGCACCAAGGCGGTGATGCCGGTCCATCTCTACGGCCAGTGCGCCGACATGACCGCGATTCGTGCGATCTGCGATCAGCGCCGGGTGTTCCTGATCGAGGACGCCGCCCAGGCGATCGGATCGGAGTGGGAGGGCAAGCGCGCCGGGTCGATGTCGGACTACGGCTGCTTCTCGTTCTTCCCGTCCAAGAACCTCGGCGCGGCGGGCGACGGCGGCATGATCGTGACCCAGAACGCCGAGTACGCCGAACGCGTGCGGCTGCTGCGTGAGCATGGATCGAAGCCGAAGTACTACCACTCGATGGTCGGCACCAATTCGCGTCTCGATGCGCTGCAGGCCGCGATCCTGCGCGTCAAGCTCAAGCACCTCGACCGCTGGAGCGAAGCGCGGGCGCGCAACGCCGCGCTCTACGACCAGCTGTTCGAGGGCGCCCACGTGGGACGGCCGTGGAAGGATCCACGCGCGCGCCACATCTACAACCAGTACGTGATCCGGGTGCCGAAACGCGACGAGCTGAAGAAGCACCTCACCGAGCGCGGCGTCGGCACCGAGATCTACTATCCGGTTCCGCTCCATCTGCAGAAGTGCTTCGCCATGCTGGGCGGGAAGGCCGGCGATCTGCCGCAGTCGGAGGCCGCCGCGGCCGAGACTCTGGCGCTGCCGATCTATCCCGAGCTCAGCGAAGATCAGATCCGTTACGTCGCCACCTGTGTGAGGGAGTTCACCGACCCCTAGTCCCGATCCACGCGGCGCGCCGCTTCCTCCCGCCCGGAGGCGGCGCGCCGCGAACCCGGTTCCAGCCCGCGCGCCGGCATGCCCTGAGCCGGCGCGGAACCAGGATTCATGCCGGCTTCCCTGCCTGATGGCGTGCGTGACCTGCTGCGCCGCGTCGACGAGGTTCGTGGTCTCTCGCGGTCGCACGAGTCGTCTCCCGCGCTGGATCCCTCCGATCCGGACGCGCTGCTCTCGACCCTGCGCGAGCTGGTCGAGGAGCTCGAGCACAGCCATCGGCGACTGATCGAAACCAACGTTCAGCTGGTCTCGCTGCGTGAAGTCGCGAGCCACCTGACCGGTCCAGTCGACGCGGGGGAGACCACACGCACCGTCACGCGCTACCTGTGCCGCGCGTTCGGATTCCCGCATGTCGCGCTCCTGCTCGTGAACCGCGAGCACGGCCGCCTCGAGGGAACCTGGACCCATCGCGACGGGGGTCGGGACCTGAGCATTCCGCTCGAGCTGCCGCTGACGGGGGAGTCCGGCGCCCTGACGCGCGCGGTCTGGCTGCACCGCACCGTGGTCAAGCATCACGTCCGCCGCCATCCGCTGATGGTGCTGCCCGACGGCCACCCGCTCGAGGACGTTCTTGCCGGCGTCGAGACCGCGATGTGCGTCCCGCTCGAGCGCAGCCAGTCGGTGGTCCCGCCCGGCGATTCGGCCGAGCTGTGCGGCGAGCGCTGCATGGTCGGTGACACGCTGCTGGTGGCGCCGCCGCCCGGCCGCGCCGCCGAGCGCTGGGCGTCGGAGCGCGAGGAGCGCCAGCGCCACTGTCTTTCCTGCGAGCTGATGCCCATGCTCGGCGTGCTGGCGGTTGGACGCGAATCGAATGCCGGACGTGACGTCCAGGGTGACGTGACGCTGCTCGAGTCGATCGCGCTCTCGATCGCGCCGATGGTCGAGAACGCGCGACTCACCCAGGACCTGAGGGAGAGTGAGCGCTTTCTCGAGCACCTGCTCGACAGCATGGCGAGCGGACTCGCCGCGGTGAACATGCGCGGCGAGATCCTGGCCTTCAATCGCGCCGCCGAGAAGCTGCTCGGCCCTGCCGAGGCCGACGTGCTCGGGCGCCCCTTCGGCGAGGTGTTCGGGCCCGAGGGAGACGCGCTGCTGCAGGCCGCGCTCGAGCACGGGCAGGAGGCGTTGCGCGAAGAGACCGTGCTGCGCGCCCAGAGCGGCTCGCCGATCCCGGTCAGCCTGACCACGTCGCTGCTCCGCAACGAGCGCCGCAACGTCTACGGCGCGATCGCCACGTTCGCCGACCTGACGCCGCTCAAGCGCGCCGAGGAACAGGCGCGTCAGCTCGACCGGCTCGCCGCGCTCGGCCGCTTCACCTCGAGCGTGGCCCACGAGATCCGGAATCCCCTGACCGGCATCGCCGCCGGCGTCCAGTACCTTTCGCGCGGACTGGCCGAGAACGGCCCCGCGCGCGAGCACCTGAGCTTCATCCTGAGCGAGATCAAGCGTCTCGATCGCATCGTTCAGGACCTGTTCGACATCACCCACCCGCGCGGGCTCCAGCTGCGCGCCCTGCCGCTCGAGCAGACCGCGGGCCGCGCGATCCAGGTGCTGCAGGCGCTGATCGCCGAACGCCGCATCGACGTGCGCCTCGACGTCGCTCCGCGGGTTCCGCCGGTGCCGCACGACCACGATCAGCTGGAGCAGGTGCTGATCAATCTGATCAAGAACGCGATCGAGGCCTCGCCCGAGGGCGGGGTGATCCGCGTCTCGATCGAGACCGGAGGCAGGACCGCCGGGTCGAAGGGCGCCGCGCGCGAGGCGCGCACTCCGGCGCCGGGAGCGGTGATCCGGGTCGAGGATCACGGCGCGGGCATCGCGCCCGAGCACCTGAACACGCTGTTCGAGCCGTTCTTCACCACCAAGCCCGGCGGGACCGGGCTTGGCCTCTACATCACCCACGACATCGTGAAGCGCCACGGAGGCGCATTGACCATTCAGAGCCAGCCCGGGGAGGGCACTGTGTTCACACTCGAGCTGCCGCTCGATCCGCAGGGAGGGAATTCATGAGCAAGGCCAACATCCTGATCGTGGATGATCAGGAATCGATCCGGCATTTCGTCAGCCGTGCGCTGGAGGACGAGGGCTACGCGGTGCAGGTGACCGGCTCCGTTCGCGAGACGCGGCAGGTGCTGGACCACGACATGCCGGACGTCGCGATCCTCGATCTCAAACTGCCGGACGGCACCGGTCTCGAGCTGCTGCGCGAGATCAAGCACGTCCAGCCCGAGGTCGGGGTGATCCTGATGACCGCCTTCGGCGAGCTCGAGACCGCGGTCGAAGCCATGAGCGCGGGGGCGTTCTGGTTCGTCAAGAAGCCGTTCCAGAACGAGGAGCTGCTGGCGCTGGTCCAGCGCGCGCTCGAATCGCAGAAACTGTGGCTCGAGCTGCGGCGCCTGCGGCATCACGCCTTCGCCGACGAGGACTTCCTCCATTCGAGCAGCCCGGCGATGCAGGAGGCCTACGCGATCGCCGAGCAGGTGGCGCGCGGCGACACCACCAGCGTGCTGATCGAAGGGGAGAGCGGCACCGGCAAGGAGTACTTCGCGAACCTGATCCACCGGATGAGCGCGCGGCACGACAAGCCGTTCGTTGAGATCAACTGCGCCGCGATTCCGAGCGAGCTGCTCGAGAGCGAGCTGTTCGGGCACGAGAAGGGGGCCTTCACCGACGCGCGGGCGCAGAAGCACGGCCTGATGGAGCTGGCGGGAGGGGGCACGCTGTTCCTCGACGAGATCGGCGAGATGGCGCCGATGCTGCAGGTCAAGCTGCTGCGGGTGCTCGAGCGGCGCACGTTCAAGCGCGTCGGCGGCACCAAGGACATCTCCGTCAACCTGCGCGTGATCTCGGCGACCAATCAGGATCTGGAGCGCCGGGTGCGCGAGGGCGGATTCCGTGAGGATCTCTACTACCGCCTCAAGGTGGTGCCGCTCTACGTTCCGCCGCTTCGCGAGCGCCGCGAGGACATCATTCCGCTCTCGCGCCTCTTCATGGATCGCTTCGCGCGCCAGTTCAAGAAGCCGTTCCGCGACATCTCGCCGGCCGCCGAGCGGCTGCTGACCGACTACAACTGGCCGGGGAACATCCGCGAGCTCCGAAACATGTTCGAGCGCACGGTGCTGCTCGAGAACGGCGAGGTGCTGGAGCCGAACCAGCTCAAGCTCGCGCCGCGTCATCGTCCGGAGTCCGACAGCACGCTGGGCCAGCGGATCGACGAGTGCCTCGCCGCCACCCCGCCGCCGTCCGGGATTCCGTTCGAAGGACTGGTCGAGGATCTGGAGCGCGCCTTGATTCTGCATGTATCGTATGCTACGAAGTGGAATCAGAGTCGCACCGCCGAACTGCTCCAGCTCAAGCGCGACAAGCTCCGTTATCGCATGAAGCTCTATCAGCTCCAGTCGGAGAGCGAGTCGACGCCCATCGAATAGGTGCCGATGCATCGAACGCCGAGCCTCGTGCTGGTCTTCGCCGCCGGGCTCGGCGTTGGCGCGTGCGCCTACACCACGAGCAGCGTCTCGCTGCCGCCCCACCTGAAGACCGTCGCCATCCCGGTATTCGAGAACGGCACCAACGAATACACGCTGGAGCAGGACCTGACCGACGCGGTGGTCCAGCGTTTCGTCTCCGACAATCACCTGCGGGTGGTCGACGAGCGCAGCGCGGACGCGGTCCTGAAGGGTCGCATCATCCTCTACAAGAATTCCGTGTTCGGCATCTCCCCGCAGAACCTGGCGCAGGAGTACCGCGTCACCATCGGCATCTCGGCGGTGTTCAAGGACCAGGTCAAGAATCGCGAGCTGTGGAGCGATCAGAACCTGGTGAAGACCGCGAACTACTACGTGCAGAACGTGCCCGGTCAGGGCGCCAGCACCGAGCTGGAAGGGCGGAAGCAGGCGATCGCGAAGCTGGCGGATGAGATCCTGACGCGTTCGGTCCAGGGCTGGTAACCGGGCGTGACGCAACCGGCCGGTGCCCGATCGAAGTCCGCCGCGCCGGCCCGGCCACGCCCCAGGTCCGCGATGGTCGATCCGCTCGATCTCGCGCGCCGCGTCCGTTCGGGCGAGTTCCCGCCGACGATCTACCTCGAAGGTCCGAGCGAAGCGGTCAAGACCGAGCTGCTGGCTTCGATGAGGCGCGCCTGGACCCGCGACAATCCGAACGCGCCGCCGCGCGTGCTGCGCGCGGCCGAGAGCAGCGTCGAGGAGGTCCTCGCGCTCTATCAGGGCGCGTCGCTCTTCAATCCGCGTGATCTGATCCTCGTCCTCGAGATCGAGGACCTCGGCCGCAGCGACAAGCGCGTCACCGCGCTCGCCGCGGGACTCTCGGCGCCGCCCGGTCCCTCGTGCCTGGTCCTGATCGAATCGGCGGCCGAGAACGCGCGCAAGTCGCTCGAGCCGCTGCGCTCGACCTGTGCCGCCCGCGTCGCCGCGTTTCCGCCCGATGCGCGCGCGCTGCTCGCGTGGGGCGCGCTCAAGCTCGAGGAGCATGGCCTCAGCGCGGAGAGCGGCGTGCTCGAGCAGCTCGCCGAAGCCGCCGACGGCGAGGCGCTCGCCTACTTCGGCGAGCTGTCGGTGCTCGCGGCCTGGGCCGATCCCGGGCGGCCGGTCGGGCGCGACGACGTCGCTCAGATCCTGAGGCCGGCGCTCGGGGCCGAGCTTCCGGACTACGTCACCGCGGTCGCGAGCGGTGATTCGCGGCTGGCCGGACAGAGGCTCGGCCGGCTGCTCGCCGCCGGCGTGGGAGAGGGAACGATCCTGTTCGCGCTCTCGAACGTGGTGGGCGGCGCGCTCGGCGGCTGGAAGCGCTACCACGCCGCGAGCGACACGTTGAGGCGGCGTCGCGGCTCGGGCGATCTCGTCCGCGCCCTCGATGCGGTCTATCGGGCCGAGTCGGCGTGGAAGGGCGGCCGCGCCGACGTGGTCGCCCTGCTCGAGCAGGCCACGCGCGACGTCAGCGGCGCGAGCTGATCTCCCGCGTCGTCACCGTCGCGAGCGTGACATCGTGCTTCGCGCCGGGTAATCTCGCCGGTCCGATTCACGGAGCGTGGAGACCATGAGCCGATATCCCTTCGCCGAAATCGAGCCTCGCTGGCAGAAATACTGGGAGGAGCGGCGCGTCTTCCGCGCGCCGAATCCCGGCGAGCCGCGCCCGGGCCAGGGTCCCAAGTACTACTGCCTCGACTTCTTTCCCTATCCGTCGGGCACCGGCCTGCATGTCGGGCACCTCGAGGGCTACGTCGCCACAGACATGCTGTCGCGCTACAAGCGGATGAGGGGCTTCAACGTCCTTCACTGCACCGGTTGGGACGCCTTCGGTTTGCCGGCCGAGGAATACGCGCGCCGCACCGGCGTGCATCCGGCCATCACCACGCGCGAGAACGTCGCGAACTTCCGGCGCCAGATGAAGCGCGCCGGGCTGTCCCACGATTGGGGCCGGGAGATCGACACCACCGATCCCGGCTACTACCGCTGGACGCAGTGGATCTTCCTCAAGCTGTTCGAGCGCGGCCTGGCCTACGTCGCCGAGGTGCCGGTCAACTGGTGCCCCGAGCTCGGCACGGTGCTGGCGAACGAGGAAGTGATCGACGGCAAGAGCGAGGTCGGCGGCTTCGAAGTGGTCCGTCGTCCGATGCGCCAGTGGGTGCTGAAGATCACCGAGTACGCCGATCGTCTGCTCGAGGATCTCGCGCTGGTCGACTGGCCGGAGAGCACGCTCGAGATGCAGCGCAACTGGATCGGCCGCTCGATCGGGGCCGAGGTGGATTTCCGGCTCGACGGCGTCAACGGAGCGCTGCGCATCTTCACCACGCGGCCGGACACGCTGTTCGGAGCCACCTACATGGTGCTGGCGCCCGAGCACCCCCTGGTCGACGCGATCACGAATCCGGCGCGGCGCGCCGAGGTCGACGCGTATCGCGACGCGACGCGGCGCAAGAGCGATCTCCAGCGCCAGGAGCAGAAGGAGAAATCCGGCGTCTTCACCGGAGGTCACGCCGTGAATCCGGTGAACGGAGAGAAGCTGCCGATCTGGATCGCCGACTACGTGCTGATGGGCTACGGCACGGGCGCGATCATGGCGGTTCCCGGGCACGATCAACGCGACTGGGAATTCGCGAAACGCTTCGGCCTTCCGATCCGCGAAGTGGTGAAGGGAGGCGAGGTCGAGCGCGAAGCCTACGTCGACGTCGAGAACGGCGTGGCGGTGAACTCCACGACTCCGGATGGAAGCTTCTCGATCGACGGGCTCCCGGCCGGCACCGCGATCGCGAAGATCACGGCGTGGCTGGAATCACAGGGCGTCGGACGGAAGACGGTCCATTACAAGCTCCGCGACTGGCTGTTCTCGCGGCAGCGCTACTGGGGCGAGCCGTTTCCGATCCTCTGGGTCGACGGCGTTCCACGCGCGATTCCCGAGCAGATGCTGCCGGTCACGCTGCCCGAGACCTCGGATTTCAAGCCGTCGGGAACGGGGGAGAGCCCACTCGCGAATCTGCGCGAGTGGGTCGAGACCACCGATCCCGCGACTGGCAAGCCGGCGCGCCGCGAGACCAACACCATGCCGCAGTGGGCGGGCTCGTGCTGGTACTACCTGCGATTCCTCGATCCGCACAACGACCAGGCCCTGGTCGATCCCGCGCTCGAGAAGTACTGGATGCCGGTCGACCTCTATGTCGGCGGGGCGGAGCACGCGGTGCTGCACCTGCTCTACGCGCGCTTCTGGCACAAGGTGCTGTTCGACATCGGGATCGTCAGCACCCCCGAGCCGTTCATGAGGCTGGTGCATCAGGGCACGATTCTCGGCGAGGACGGCCGCAAGATGTCCAAGTCGTGGGGCAACGTCGTCAGCCCCGACGAGATCATCGATCGTTACGGCGCCGACGCCGTGCGTCTCTACGAGATGTTCATGGGGCCCCTGGAAGCCTCCAAGCCCTGGAACACGAACAGCGTCGAGGGGGTCACGCGTTTTCTCGACCGGGTGTGGCGACTGGTCGTCGACGAGAACGGCACGGTCGTGGCCTCGAACGTCGAGGCGCCGATCGACGCGCGTCGCGCGCTCCATCGCACCATCCGCAAGATCACGCTGGATCTCGACGAGCTGAAGTTCAATACCGCGATCGCCCAGCTCATGACCTTCGTCAACGAGCTGATGAAGATCGACCAGCGTCCGCGTGAGCTGCTCGAGCCGCTGACGCTCATGCTGTCGCCGTTCGCGCCGCACCTGGCCGAAGAGCTGTGGTCGAGGCTCGGGCATCCGGAATCGCTGGCCTACCATCCGTGGCCCGGCTGGGACGAGGCGCTGGTCGCGGAGAACGTCGTGACCTTCGCGATCCAGGTCAACGGCAAGCTGCGCTCGACCCTGGAGCTGCCGGTCGGGACCGACGAGACCGCCGCCCGGGCCGCCGCACTGGCGGACGACCGGGTGCGCCGCTACGTCAATGGCGCCAACATCCGCAAGGTGATCTTCGTTCCCGACAAGCTGGTGAATTTCGTCGTCTCGGCGTCCTGACCGCGTCCTGACCGCGCTTCACAGCGGGGAAGCGGCGCTGCAGGCGCGGTGAGTTCCCACGGCTGGTCCCGGCCGTTTCGCCGTGCGTAGGTTTACATAATATCGATTATGCGACATGGATCACGCGAACCCTTGCGGGCTGCGCTATACTGCACATATGCGCAGTGCCTACCGCCTCGAGCCCTGCCGCAGCGCCCTCAACCGGGTCAGCGGGATGCCCTTCAAGTGGTCCCTGAACCCGTACATGGGCTGCGGCCATCGCTGCACGTTCTGTTACGTGCGGGCGTTCGAGCGGCGCGCCGACCGTCCGTCCGACGACCGCTACGGCGAGGTCGTGCGCGTCAAGACCAACATCGCGGACGTTCTTCGCTTCGAGCTCTCGCGTCCCTCGTGGATGCGCGAAGGCGTGGCGATCGGCGCCGCGACCGATCCCTATCAGCCGGCCGAAGGCCGCTTCCGGCTGACCCGGGCCTGCATCGAGGCGCTCGGCGATGGACGCACCCCGTTCAGCATCATCACGCGCGGGCCCCTGATCGTTCGCGACCTCGACGTTCTGACGCGAGCGGCCACGCGCGCCGAGGTCTCGGTGTGTTTCTCGGTCCCGACGCTGGATGAGCACGTGTGGCGCACGACCGAGCCCGGAACACCGCGTCCTGAGGCGCGGCTCAAGGCGCTGAGCCGGCTGGTGGCGGCCGGAATCCACGCCCGTGTCCTGATGGCGCCGATCCTGCCCGGCCTCTCGGACCGCCCCGATCAGCTGGCGGCCGTGATCCGCGCGGCGCGCGCGGCGGGCGCCACCGGAATCGGAGCGCACCTGCTCTACCTGCGTCCCGGAACGCGCGAACATTTTCTCGATCATCTCGAGCGCGACTGGCCCGAGGAGCGCGAGCGTTACGAGAAACTCTATGCCGGGCGCGCCTATCTGCCCGCCCGCGAGACCGAGCCGCTGCGTCTTCGGGTCGCCGAGCTGCGCCGGCAGGAAGGCATCGCCGATCGACGGACGGTGAAGCTCCATCCGCCCGAGGAGCCGGAGCAGCTCGAGCTCACGATCGGCTGACATCGGCCGCGGCCCGAGGTATACCCTCGGCTCCATGAAGGCGCCTCCCTCCCAGACCGGATCGATGGTTTCGATCGATCCTTCGACCGGCGAGACTCGGGCGGAATTCGCGGCGCACGACGCCGGCGAGCTTTCGCGGCGGATCGATCGCGCGCGTCTCGCATTTGAGCGCTGGGGTTCGCTGTCGATCACGGCCCGCTCCGAGACGCTGCGAAGCGTGGCGCGGCGGATGCGCGAGCGGCGCGACGCGCTCGCGGCCGGGATCACGTCCGAGATGGGAAAGCCGATCACCCAGGCCGAGGCCGAGGTCGAGAAGTGCGCCTGGGCCTGTGAGCACTTCGCCGATCACGCCGCGAGCTATCTCGCGGACGATCCGGTCGCGACCGACGCCGCGAGAAGCTTCACCCGCTGCGAGCCGCTCGGCGTCGTGCTGGCGATCATGCCGTGGAATTTTCCGCTGTGGCAGCTGTTCCGCTGCGCCGCTCCGGCGCTGATGGCCGGCAATACGATCGTCTTGAAGCACGCCTCCAACGTTCCCGGCTGCGCTCTGGCGATCGAGGCGCTGTTCGAGCCGGAGGAGCCGAAGGGACTCGTCACCACGCTGCTCGCCCCATCGGGCGCGGTGGCTCCGCTGATCGAGGACCCGCGCATCGCCGCCATCTCGCTGACCGGCAGCGAGGCGGCCGGCCGCGAGGTCGCCGCCACCGCCGGCCGCGCGCTCAAGAAGTGCGTGCTCGAGCTCGGCGGCTCGGATCCCTTCATCGTGATCGACGACGTCGACCCCGTCGCCACCGCGGCGCGGGCCGCCGCGGCGCGCGTGCAGAACTCGGGTCAGAGCTGCATCGCCGCCAAGCGATTCATCGTTCTCGATCGCGTCGCCTCCTCGTTCGAACGGGCCCTGGTCGAGCGCATGCGCTCCCTGCGCGTCGGAGACCCGCGCGACCACGCGACCGAGGTCGGCCCGCTGGCGCGCGCCGATCTTCTGGACTCGCTCCACGCCCAGGTGGCGAGGTCGCTCGAGCAGGGCGCGAGGCTGGCGCTGGGCGGCGCGCCGCTCGAGCGTCGCGGCTGGTACTACGCGCCAACCGTTCTGACCGACGCGCGTCCGGGCATGACGGCGTTCGATGAGGAGACCTTCGGTCCGGTCGCGGCGGTGATCCGCGCCCGCGACGAGGGCGAGGCCATCGGCCTCGCGAATCAGTCGCGGTTCGGTCTGGGCGCCAGCCTGTGGACTTCGGATCCGGCGCGCGGGGAACGACTCGCCGCCCGGATCGAGGCCGGCGCGGTCTTCGTCACCGGCATGGTGCGCTCCGATCCCAGGATTCCATTCGGCGGGATCAAGAGCTCGGGATGGGGCCGTGAGCTCGGCCGCGAAGGCGCTCGCGAGTTCGTGAACCTGAAGACGGTGTGGATCGAGAAGACCTGAGCGGCGCGAAGCTCAGGCGTTCCACATCTCGGCGGCGAAGTCCTTGCCCGGCGCGATGAATCTCAGGGCGTCGTCCTCGGGCAGGCTCTCGACCGGTCGATCGTCCTCGATGACATGCACGATCAGGGCGATCGTCGTACCGCCCTCGAGGCCGAGCGGCGCGCGCGGCAGGGCGATCTCGATCAGGCGTCCTGCCGCGGCATGCGCGCCGGCCAGCGGCTCGCGCTCCGAGTCTTCGATCCGCTCGATCCGGGGCGCCGCGTTCAGCGCCGACACGCGAATCCGCAGCGCCCGAGGCGCGAGGAACTCGATCTCGATCACGTCGGGGATGGGTCCGGCAGGATCGAGGCGCAGGAACAGCGAGTCCGAATCGAGCCCGTAGTGGAGTCGCGTGAGCCTTCGTTCGGCGCGGTGCATCGAGCCGCCGGCCGGGGGCGTCAGCACGCCGGCCTCGTGCCATTCGTAGAAGCTGGTCTGGTGTCCGTCGATCACCGGGCTCAGGGGTCCGATCGGCAGGGCCGCGTCGGCGCCGCGCGCGGCTCCGCTGATCGGAATGTGCAGCGCGCCCGGCGCCTCGAGCCCGGCACGCTCATAGACGGCGATCACGTGCTCGCGGAACAGGCGGTCGAACAGCGCGCGATCGAGCGTGGCATGGTCATCGCCGAACCACCAGAACCAGTCCGAGCCCTCGGCGGCGTGAAGGGATTCCCACGCCGGTCCACCGCGCTCGGGCGCATGACCGGCGTCGATCAGCGCACGGCGTGCGCGCCCGAGTAGTTCCCAGGCGCGATTCTTCTCGGGGTGGCCGATCCAGATGTGAAAGTCGGCGTCGATCCACGAGCCGGTGTGCAGGCCGGGCAGCGGCTGCGCCTCGCCGGCGGAGAAGACGTCGCGCGGCAGACGCGTGCGCACGTGCGGCGCCTGATCGAGCAGGTCGAAGAAGGTGTCGAGAAATGGTCCGCCATCGTCGGCGTAATGCTCCCAGCAATTCTCGCCGTCGAGGATCAGTGAGACCAGCGGCGGCGAAGCGCCGGCATGATCGCGCCCGATCTGGGTGATGCGCGACAGCAGATCCTCGGCCGCCTCGCGCGCGTTCCACCGCTGATAGACGAAGCCGATCCGGTCCGACAGCTCGTGATCGCGGAAGAGAATGCCGATCTCTCCCGCCTCGGTCCCGAGCTTCCACGGACGGTAGAGCGACTCGCGACCGCGCACGTTCGCGCCGAGCGTCCTCCACAACACCGCCTCGTCGGTCGCCACCCATCGCACGCCGCGCCGCGCCGCGATCGCCAGCGCCTCGGGGCTGACCGATCCTTCCGGCGGCCAGAGTCCGTCCGGCTTCGCGCCGAACGCCGCGGCATGGCGCTCGAGGGCGCGCGCGATCTGGGCATCAGCGTCTTCCGGCGCCACGAACGGAGGATCGGGAATCACCGTGGCCGGCCGCGCGCGCAGCGCCTGCCGGGAATCGACCAGCAGCGGCAGGATCGGATGATCGTAGGCCGAGGTGGTGACCTCGATCTGCCCCTTGCCGGCGAGATCGCGATAGGCCGGGATCACTTCGGCGACGCGCCTCCGGTGGAGCTCGAGCAGACCGTCCCGATGCGCGGTGGAAGGCCGCGGCATCGCCGCCAGCGCCGCGGCGGCTTCGGCGTCGCCATGGAACATGGGATCCAGCCAGGCGAGCAGGAACGCGCATTCGAGCGCGATCAGCTCGTCGTCGTCGAGCTCCTCTCCCGCGCCCGCGCGTCTCGCCAGCGTCTGATAGGAAGGCCAGCGCTCGAACGCCCAGCTCGGGGCGGCGCCCGCGCGCCGCGTGACCTCGAGCCGCTCCTCGGGCGAGAGACCGGAAGGCGCGCGCCCGAGCAGCTCGAACAGGAGATCGCGGCCGCCGCGCGAGGCGTCGTCGAGCTGATCGAGCAGCGACGGGACGAAATTGAAGACCGAGCGCAGACGCGGATGGCGCCCGAGACGCAGCGCCATGTCGAGGTAGTCCTTGGTGGCGTGCAGCCGCACCCAGGGCAGCACCGCGGCGCCGCCCTTCGGCAGACGGTAATCGGGCTGGTGGTGATGCCAGAGGAGAACGAGGTCGACCGGCGCCTCAGCGCTCATCGCCGAACCTCCCGGGACCGCCGCTCGGCCGCCCGCGCGCGATCGACGTCAGCGCGCCTGGAGCTCGCCGATCATTTCGCGCGCCCGCGCGGCGAGCGAGGTGTCACCGAACTCGTCGCCGAGGCGCTGCAGTCGCTTGATCGCTTCGGCCTTCTGGTGAAGGCCGGCCTCGCAGCGCGCGCCCGCCATCAGGAACTCGGCCGAGGACTCACGATCGAACACGCCGACCAGCTGATCGTAGAGCGGCACCGCCTTGGCGAGCTGCCCGCCGCTCTCGTAGGTGTAGGCGAGGCTGCGCTTCGCCGCGTTCCCGAGCACGCCGTTCTTCTGGCGGGCGAGGTAGGTCTGGTACTCCTCGGCGGCGGTCTTGAAATCGCCGGCCCAGTACGCCGCATCGCCGGTCAGCCGATGCGCGTCGAGGCCGCTCGGGGTCGAGCCGTACTGCTGCGCCACCTCTTTCGCGACCTGCTGGGCGCGCGGATAGTCGCCCTGCCAGAACAGAAGATCGGCCTCGGCCAGTCGTCCGGACGCCGCCTCCTCCTGCGTGGCGCGCGAGCGCATGGTGAAGAACGTTCCGGCGGCGACGACGAGCAGCACCGCGGCACTGCCGAGAACCACGCGCTGGTTGCGGTCCCAGAACGACGTCAGGTTGCCGAGCCATTCCGCGCTGGGATCGGAAAGGTGTGCTCTGCGAGACTCCAAACTCAAGTGATGCCTCCGGTTATTCGATTCATATCATGTGATTTCGTGGGGTCGTGGGGCGCGAGCGCGGTGCACCTTAACGGCTCGGGTTCGGGGCGTCAAGCGCAACGCGCGCACACCACGATGCCCCGGGAGCGCACCAGCATCTCGGCCGCCGTGCCGCAGGTCGGGCAGGCGGGAAGCGCCGGCCGGCCGCGCGCCACGTCGACCTCGCTGGTCAGCCGGACGTGAACCGCGCCGGCGCGCACCTCCTGCTCGATCTCCGCCACCGGCCACGACCATTCCTCGAGACCCCACAGCCGCACCTCGGTGCGGATCGCCCAGCGATGGCGAACCTCGGCGGCCCGGCGCTCCCACTCGAGCTTCAGCGAGGTGGCGTCACCGTGCGACATCTCCGGATCCTCGGGATGCGACGCGCGACGGCGCAGCCGCTCCTCCTCCTCTTCGATCCGCGCCGAGAAGAACGCGCCCAGGCGCTCGAGCTCGTCGTCGCGCAGCCGGGCGATGCTCCGCTCCCATTCCCGCTCGCGCTCGGCCAACAGACTCTCGTGCGCCTCGCGCGCCCAGGTCATCCAGCGCTCGCGCTCCGGCTCGGCCAGCTCGTCGGTGATCTGGTAGAGCCCCTCGCGCGGGCGAACGTCGGGAAGCGTGAGGCCCTGAACGCTCTCGAGAATGTGTCCGTCGTTTCCGATCAGCACCACCCACGACTCCTGAAGCGGCAGACCGCCCCAACGCGTGACCACTGCATGGAACGCCATACGCCGCTCGTAACGAACCGGACCGAGTCGCGGCGGTCCCCAGGTCAGGCCGCGCACCTTGCACACCGAAGCGATGCCGTCATCCGGCGCGCCCGGAACCTGCGCCAGCGCGGTGCGCCGCGTCACCATCGGATCCTCGAGCGCCGCGTCGAGGATGCGCCGTCCGGCGCCGCTGCCCGGCGCCGTGAACCACGCGCCGCGCGGCAGCGTCGGCCGCAGCGGATCGAACACCAGCCGCACCCGCTGCCGACGCCACCGCCGCCGCAGGGCCGGCGACAGCTCGACCTCCCAGTCCCCGCGCGCGGCGTCGCGAATCACGCATCCGGTGGATTCGAGCCAGTGACCGACGAAGGTCCGCCACTCCGGAGGCAGAGCGGGCAGCGCGGAGGCCGGCGCCTGCGGCATCACCACCGCGCCGTTCCTGCGCGCGGCGCGTCCACGGGGCCGAATCGCGGGAGCGACGCTCATGATCCGCTCTCCTCTTCGCGCGGGGCCGGGAACAGCCACTGCTGCCGGTCCTTCTGTTCCTGGTACATGCGCCGCGCCAGTCCGAGCTGCTGGGCCAGCTCGGCGAAGCGGCGCTTGCGCGCGCGCGGATTGGTGGACTCGGTCCAGCGACGGAACACTTCGTCCTCGAACGATGCGTGGGGCTGCCAGGTGCCGAGGATCTCTTCCATCTCGCCGACCACCAGCTCGAACATGCGGATCTTGCGATCGAGGATCTCGAGCACGTAGGCCTCGATGGTTCCGCGCGCGGCGAGGTTGATCACCCGCACCGGATGCTCCTGGCCGAGCCGGTGCACGCGGCCGATGCGCTGCTCGAGGCGCATGGGATTCCACGGCAGGTCGTAGTTGATGACGATGCGGCAGAACTGGAGGTTGCGCCCCTCTCCTCCGGCCTCGGTGCTGACCAGCACCGGCGCGGTGGTGCGGAACGTCTCGAGCGCCTCTTCCTTCTCGCGCCAGCCGAGCTCGCCATGGAACACCGCGGGCTCGGTGCCGATCGCCCGCAGCGCGCCGACGATCGCATCCTGGGTCGAGCGGAACTGGGTGAAGACGATGCACTTCTCGCCACCCAGCGAGCCGATGCAGCGCAGCAGCGAGCGTACCTTGCTCGGACTCTGGCTGGCCTCGGCGGCGCGGGCGCCGAGCGCGCGCAGCTTCTTCTGGTCCAGCCCATCGGGATGGCGGGCCAGTTTTTCCAGCGTGGCCCGCGCCGCGTTCCACGACGAGCCCATCTCCTTCTGCAGGACGATCAGCGTGAAGTAGTGCGGCCGGCCGGGCTGCCCGATGTCGGCGGCGACCGACTCGGCCACGAAGTCGCTGACGTCTCGGTAGAGCTTCCGCTCCGGCGGAGTCTGGCCGACCCAAAGCGTCTCGACCTTGCGCGGCGCGAACGTGAGGTCGGTGTCGACGCGTCGTGTGCGGATCATCACCGACTCCAGCAGCCCGCGCAGCCGCGGCGTGTTGCGCGGCGTCCGTTTGTCGTGGCCGCTCAGGAAGTCTCGCCGGAACTGCGAGAACGTGCCAACCGTGCCCGGACGCACCAGCGTGGCCAGGTTGTAGAGCTCGCGCATGTCGTTCTGCACCGGCGTCGCGGTCAGGAGCAGCAGGTAGCGGGGATTGAGGTCGTTGATGAACTTCCACCCCAGCGTCAGGTGATTGCGCAGGCGATGGGCCTCGTCCACCACCACCAGATCGTAGTTCGCGCCGCGCACGCGGCGGCGATGACGCTCGTGACGCGCGGTCTCGAGCGACGAGATGACGAGCGGATGACGGCCCCATTGACCGGCCGGCCCGCGCGACACGACGAAGTCGAGCTCGAACTTCTCCCACAACTCGGCCCGCCACTGCTCACACAGCGACGCCGGCACCAGCACCAGCACCGTGCGCACCGCGCCGCGCAGCAGATACTCCTTGACCACGATTCCGGCCTCGATGGTCTTGCCCAGTCCGACCTCGTCGGCCAGGATGCCGCGGCCGTTGAGGTCACGCATGACCTTGAGGCATGCGCGGATCTGGTGCGGGAATCGCTCCACGCCGCGCAGCGAGTCGAGCGAGATCAGGTGGTCGGTGCCGGCCCATCCCGCCCAGCGCTCCGCCGATGAGCGAAGGTCGAAGTGCACCGACGATCCGGCCTCTCCCCCGCGCCACTTCCGGAGCAGCGCGTCGCCCTGAGGATGCCAGTGGCGCGTGAGCGCGCCGGGCGGCGGCGGGAGCGAGTCTCCCCCGGTCGGCTCGGGCAGGAGCGGCGCGCTGCCTTCGACCACCTCCCAGTCGCGCTGCGCCGAGAGCCGGCGCAGCTCCCCGTCGAACACCACCTCGAGCACTTCACGTCCGCGATCGGTGTGGACCTCGACCACCAGACCCTCGCCGAAATGCGGATGGCGGAGCCGCTGCCCGATCTGGTAGCGCGTCGCCGTCATCTCCATCGCGGAGCCTCCGGTCGGGCGGCGTGGTGCGGGACGCGACGCATGATCAGTAGCTCGCGTAGAAGATCAGACCGGCCGAAGCGTTCAGGCCGTGGTTGGTCTTGCCGCCATGGACGACCGCCAGATAGCGGGCGCTGAGATCGAACGCCAGGCTGCGATAGAAGAAGCGCTCCACGCCGCCGCCGGCCGCGACGTAGACGCCGTCGCCCTCGTTCGGATATTCGGTCTCGCCGTCGCGCAGGGAATAGTGAACCTGGGCGAGCCCGGCGCTCAGGTTGATCATCCCCTGCGTGCGCGAATCGGTGTTGAACATCTGGTAGACGTCCGCCCCCGACAGCAGCATGTTGAGCCGCGTGCGGGCGGTGGACGAGTCGGCCGGAGCGCGCGCGTCGAGGTTCACCGCCTCGAACGAGAGCCCGAGCGCGCGCTCGTAACGCATCCGATAGCGCACCCGAACCGCGATCCCGCCTCCGCTACCGAACTCCTTACCGAGAAGTCCGGTCTTCACGAAGTCGCTGACCTGACCCTGCAGCGAGAATCCGATCTGGCCGGGGCGCGGCAGCACCAGCGGCAGCGCGGCCGCCGCGGAACGCGCCTCCACGGCCGCGATCGCCATCACCGTCAGGCACCACCAGACGTTTCGACTCCTCATGCCTTCTCCTCGTTCTCCGGTCGGGACGAACCTCAGGCTCGGGGGTGAAAGCTGCGATGGACCTCGCGCAGGTAGCCGCGATCGAGATGCGTGTAGATGGCGGTGGTCGAGACCGAGGCGTGGCCGAGCAGCTCCTGCACCACGCGAAGATCGGCGCCGCCTTCGAGCAGATGGGTCGCGAACGAATGACGCAGCACGTGCGGGTGCACGCGGGAGGCGATGCCGGCGGCGCGCGCGTGCCCGCGCAGGATTTTCCAGAATCCCATCCGTGAGAGCGCGGTGCCCCGGCGATTGACGAATACCGTGTCGCTGCGGGATCGCGCCGCCAGAATGGGCCGGCCCCGTTCCAGCCATTCCTCCAGCGCGCTCTCCGCCGCGCGCCCGAACGGCACGCTGCGCTGCTTCCCGCCCTTGCCGGTCACGGTCACGGTGCGATCCGACATCGTGAGCTGATGCCGGCGGAGGCCGCAGAGCTCGGACACGCGCAGGCCGCTGGCGTACGCGAGCTCGAGCAGCGCGCGATCGCGCAGGCCCAGCGGGCGGTCGAGCGCGGGCTGCGCCAGCAGCCGCTCGATCTCGTCGACCGGGAGCGCGTGCGGAAGCCGTCGCTCGCGCCGCGGCGGCGGCAGCTCGGCGAGCCCGTGCGCGCCGCCATCGCCGCGCGCTTCGAGCCAGGCGTGGAATCCGCGCAGCGCGGATCGACGCCGCGCCACGGTGGCGCCCGACAGCCCGCGCTTCATCAGCAGCGCGAAGTAGCCGTCGACGAATGCCGGGGTCACCTGGTTCCAGCCGGTCAGCGCGTGGCGCAGGGCGAACGTCCGGTAGTCGGAGAGATCGCGCGCGTACGCATCGACGGTGTTCGCGCTCATCCGACGTCCGGTGCGCAGGTGATCGAGGAATCCCTCGAGCGACGGGTCGAGCGCCGGCGATGGAACGGCGCGGGCGCGCCGCGCCGCCTCCCGAGACGACGAGGTCGCCGCGTGGCTCACGCGCGCCTCCGCTCGCCGGCGGCGTGGCCTTCGCTCGTTTCGTCCGCTTCATGCGCCGCGCCCAGCACGCGGACCACGCGCTCCGCGACCGCCAGCGGTAATCCAGCCCGTTCCGCGATCTCGGCCGGCTCGGCCTCACGCAACGCCGCCACCGAGCCGAAGGCCTTGAGCATCGCCGCGCGGCGCGCCGGACCCACACCCTCGACACGATCGACGTCGCTCACCAGCCGCGAGCGCGTGCGCAGCAGACGGTGGTAGGAAAGTCCGAACCGGTGGGCCTCGTCGCGCAGCCGCTGCAGCGCGCGCAGCGCGGGACTCCGCCGCGGCAGCCGGAGAGGAGACGCGTTCTCGCGCACCACCGTCTCCTCGCGCTTCGCCAAGGCGATCAGGTCGACCGGCCGCGTGGCCACGCGGTCGAGCGCGGCGCGCGCCGCGCCGAGCTGACCGAGGCCGCCGTCGATCACGACCAGATCGGGACGCGGCATCTCGCCGGATTCGACCCGGGTCCAGTAGCGCTCGACCGCTTCGCCGATCATGGCGAAGTCGTCGGGACCGGGACGCCGGATGCGCATGCGGCGGTAGAGACCGCGGCGCGGTGCGCCGTTCTCGCTCGCCACGATCGCCGCGACCGCATGATCGGCGCCGAGGTTCGAGATGTCGAAGCAGACCATGCGCTGAGGCGGGCGGGCCAATCCGAGCAGGCGCTGCAGCTCGAGCATCTCGGGCGAGTGTCGCGCACGTCGTCCCGCCGCCCGCGCCTCGAGATCCTCGAGCGCGAGCGCGGCGTTCCGCTCCGCGTTCCTGAGCAGCAGCCGCTCGCGTCCCCGCTGAGGCACCGACAGCTCGACCCGTCCGCCGGCGCGGCGCGAAAGCGCATCGAGCAGCGTCTCCTGATCCTCGGGCGGCGCGTCCGCGACGAGGCGGCGCGGAGGCGTCGCGAGACCGAGGTAGTGTTGAGCGATGAAGGAGGCCAGCACCGTGGCGTCGGCGCGACCCTCGACATGGTCGAGCACGCGGGTCTCCTTCCCCACCACGCGGCCGCCGCGCAGGAGCAGCGCCGCCACCGCCGCTCGCGAGCCGAAGCGCGCGATGCCGAGCACGTCGGCGTCCTTGGCGTGGAGGGTCATCACGCTCTGAGGGGCGCGCATCTTCTCGAGCAGCTCGATCTGATCGCGCAGGCGCGCCGCCTGTTCGTACCGGCGCGCGGCCGACGCTTCTTCCATGCCGGCGCGAAGGCGGTGCATCAGCTCCTGATCGCGGCCGGTCAGGAACCAGAGGAGCCCGTCGACCAGCGCCCGGTATTCATCGCGGCTGACCTTGGAGCGCGTGGTGCACGGACCGACGCACCGGCCAATGTGGAAGTACAGGCACGGCCGGTTCGAGCGGCGATAATCTTCGAAGTTCCGGCAGGTTCGGACCGGAAAGATGCGGCGGATCTCGCGCAGCATCCGGCGCAGGCTCTTGACGTCGGTGTAGGGCCCGAGGTAGCGGGCCCCGTCGTTCAGCACCCGGCGCGTGACCGAAAGCCGCGGGAATTCCTCCTGAACGCTGATCTTCACGTAGGGATAGCTCTTGTCGTCCTTGAGCAGGATGTTGTAGTGCGGCCGATGCTGCCGGATCAGCGTGGCCTCGAGCAGCAGGGCCTCGGCCTCGGTGTCGGTCAGGATGGTGTCCACGTCGACGGCACGCGACATCAGCTCGGCGATGTGGGGAAGCGGACTGTCCAGGCTGAGATAGCTCCGGACCCGGTGCAGAAGGCTCTTGGCCTTGCCGACATAGAGCACCTTCCCGGAGGCGTCCTTGAACAGGTAAACCCCCGGAACGGCAGGGAGATTCTGGACTTTGTCGTCCAACGCGCTCAATCGGACCCCCACACGGTACTCGGAGGATTCACGAGGCTTGGAACCTTACACCGCGTTTGGCCAGCGCACAACGCGGTTCGCATCGCGCGAGCCTTGACAGCGAAGCGCGCGGCCCCGTAGTGTCCTCGGGCTCGAACTCGATCGATCTCACGGAGCTCACGGAGGACAGGGCATGCCGCATCACAAATCCGCGGCCAAGCGAGTCATCACCAACGAGAAAGCCCGCGTCCGCAACGTCGCGGCCCGCTCCCGCATGCGCAATGCCGTGCGGGATCTGCGTGCCTCGACCACGCGCGCCGACGCGCAGGCCGCCTATCGCAACGCCTGCTCGGTGCTCGACCGCGGCGCCGCGAAGGGCATCATCAAGAAGGAGACCGCCAACCGCCACAAGGCGCGTCTGGCGCGTTTCGCCGCCCGCCTTCCGGGGTGAGAGCCCTGGCATGAAGCGCTTCCGGGCCGGCAGCATCGCGGCTCTGTGCGGAATCCTGGTCCCGGCCGCCTGCGCCCTCGCGCAGACGGCCGGTCCGTTTCCGGTCGTCAACGTGCCCCCGACGCGACACGAATCGCACCGGCTCGCGAACGTCTCGATGGTCTCGGGCGTGGCGCTGATCGCGGCCTCCTTCGCGTTCGAACGCACGGCCGATCGCAGCTACGACGAATACCTCGCGGCCAGCGATCCCGCACGCATCACCGACCTCTACGACCGGACCACGCGCTTCGACCGGCTCTCGAGCGCTTCGCTCGTGACGGGGAACGTGCTTCTCGCCACCGGCCTCACGCTGCGATTCATCCGTCATTCGCACGGCTCGAGCGTCGGCGTCCTCCTCGATTCTCGCCGATGCGCCCTCGCCCTGAACTTCTAGCGCTCGCGGCGCTGATCGCGCTGGCCGCGCTGCCCGGCTGCGGAAAGCGTGAGCGGCTGAATCCCTTCGATCCCGCGAACCCGGTGACCGGCGGGCGGCCTCCCGGCTTCGAAGCGCTGGCCCAGAACTCGGCGGTCACGCTGCGCTGGAGCGCGACCGAGACCAGCGGCCTGGTCGGCTACCAGCTCTACCGGCGGACCGAACGCGAGAGCACGTTCACCGCGCTCGGCGGACTGATCCCGGCCGGCACGACCCAGCGCGGCGACTTCGGCCTGCAGAACGGCGTGGATCATTTCTATCGCCTGTATTACGTGTTCGCCGGCGGCAGCGGCGGGCTGCCGGCCGAGGATGACGCGACGCCGGGGCCGCTGATGCCGTGGGTGGCCGACTATGGGCGGCCCGGGGTCGAGCTGATGACCTCCGACGGCCACCACATCCTGAGTACCGACACCTTCGTGAGCGGACCCAGCGACGTCGCCGCCGACGCGGTACGCGATCGCCTGTGGATCTCGGACCCCCTCAGCAGCCACGTCATCGTCGTCACGCCTTCCTCGGGGCAGCGCGTGTCGATCAGCGCGGTCAGCGACCCCGGCGCGATCGCGCTCGATCCCGTGGACGGGAGCGGCTGGGTCTGCGATGCGCAGCTCGACGCCCTTCGCCATTTTCAGGACGATGGATCCTCCGCCTCGCCATTCGAGCTTTCCGGCATCAGCCAGCCGCTCGACGTCGCCACCGATCCCCTCGATCGATCGGTGTGGGTGTGCGAGCGCGGCGGCAATCGCGTCCGGCGTTTCCTCGTGTCCGGAACGGCGGCGGGATCGGTCGATCTCGCCGCGCCCTCGCGCGTCGACGTCGACTCGGTGACTCATGCGGCGTGGGTCACCTCGTTCACCACCGGGAAGGTGTTCGTGATCTCGAACACGCCCGCGACGCGTGACAGCTCGACCGCGGCTTCAGGGCCGATCGGCATCGCCGTCGATCCGCGACGCGGCAGGATCTGGGTGGCGGACGCGGCGGGGAACGCGGTGGTCGCGCTGCGCCGTGACGCGTCGCTCGAGTTCCGGGTCGCCGGCCTCGGCGAGCCGCGTGAGGTCGCGGTCGATCCCCAGAGCGGCAACGCCTGGGTGACGCTGCTCGCGCACGGAGAAGTGGCGGTGATCTCCCCCACCGGCGTGGTGCTCCAGCACACCGGAGGATTCTCGCAGCCCTACGGCATCTCGATCGGCGTCTTCCCCTAGGCTCCTTAGAAGTTGTAGCCGATCCAGAACTGCGTGCGCGGATGCCGCGTGAACGTCTTGAAGTCGCTGGTCAGCCAGGCGTAGTCCCAGCGGAACGCCGGGAAATAACCGCCGCCGATGTAGACCGCGAGCCCGGCGCTGCCGAGGTGATCCGGAATGCCGGCCTGCCACGCCCACGCGCCGTGAACGAACGCCGCACCGCCGATCGGCGGCAGCAGCCACGGCACCGGGGCGGCGACGATCAGGCCGCGGATCAGCGGGGCGCGCAGCTCCTGCTGCACCAGCAGCGTCTGCGTGCCGGAGAGCGAGCGCCGGTCATAGCCGGCGATCGAGCCGTAGCCGCCGAGATAGAACCGCTGCGCGTCGCGGCCGGCGCTGCTCAGGCCCTGGACGCGTGAGGCCCACACCAGCGATGGAACCGGCAGCTCATAGTGGCGCACCTCGGCCAGCATCGAGGCGAAGTCCCCCTGCGCGTAGGTGAGATCGCGGGTGAATCCTCCGGAAACGAAGGCGCGCGTCCCGGTGCTCGGCCCGGTCTGCGTCCACATCACGTTGTCGTGGACCAGCGTCAGATAGTTCGAGAGCAGGTTCTCGTTCTGGAAGATTCCGCTCCGCAACAGATGGTTGTCGGCGTGCCGCAGCACCAGCGTCGCTTCGATCCGGTCGAAGCGATTGAAGGGATAGCTGACGATTCCGAGCCCGCCCACGCGCTGCTCGCGGCGTACCTGATCGAGGTCGGCGTCGTAGAGCTCGGTGAGACGAAACGCCCCGACGCCGTAGTTCAGCCTCTGCCCCTGGTTGATGTAGGTGACTGAACCCTCCAGCCCGTCCCAGAAGCTGCCGCCGAAGCGCCCGCCGTCGTTGGCCAGGAAGATCTGATACTGCTCGTTGCCGAGCACGTCGCTGAGCGCGATCTGCGCCGCGGCGTTGGTGCCGAGCACGGGGTCGAGCGCGACCGCGTTCTGCACCAGGTCGAGGCTCAGGTGTCGCTCGTAGGGGCGCGCCGGTCCGTCGTATCTCAGCGTGGTCAGCGCGGGCGCCGGCGCCTCGTGCCCTTCGGTCGAGACCGCCAGCGTGTCGGGTTTGAACCGCACCGAATAGGTCTGGAACGTGATCGCGTTCTCGGCGGTGAAGAGCAGGCCCTCGCTCCCCGGCAGCCAGTCGGGATCACTGGCCGGACCGATCAGGCGCGACACGCGCCTCACCTCCGGCGAAGGCGTCGTCGATCGAATGTAGAGATCGCTGGTGCCGTCGCGCGTCGAGCGGAACGCGATCCAGCGCCCGTCCGGCGAATAGGCGGGCTGCCGGTCGTCGCCGTGCGGCGGATCGCTCAGCCGCTCCGGTTCCCCGCCCCTGAGCGAGAGGCGGAACAGCGAATAGCGGCCGCCCCGATCGCCGCGGTCCGAGGCGAACACCACCCATTGGCCGTCGGGCGAGACGTCGGGATCGAGGTCGTCGTAGTCGTCGTCGGTCAGCCGCTCCAGCCGCACCGCGCCGCCGGGCCAGCTCACGCGGTAGAGATCACTGCGGCCGCCATAATCCTGCGCCGAGAACACCACCGCGGAATCGCCGGGAACGAAACAGGGATCGTTGATGGCCACCAGCTGGGGGAACTCGGCGCGCCTCGAGACCGCGCCGCTCCGCGCGTCGAGCACGTAGAGCGCGTCGCGCCCGCCGTGCTTCGACGACAGCACGATGTGCCCGGCCGACGCGTCCGGCCGGTTCTGGAACAGGTGGAAGGATTCGTAGGACGGAGACTGTCCGCCGCTCAGAAGGCGCCGCTCGCGACGGCGGCCGTGACCGCGCGGCTCGCTGACGACGAGATGAATGCCGTTCTCGCCCGCGGCGAAGTAGCAGAACGTCAGCGTCGAATCGTTCTTGGCGCCCTCGGCGATCGCGCGCGGTCCGAGATTGTAGTGGCCGTGCAGCGTCATCCGCCGCGACATCTCCTGCGGCTCCTGGGCGGTGGCGGCGACCGGGTAGTAGTGCCGCCTCAGCGAGGCGAACCATTCCTCGTCGACCTTCGCCAACGGAATCCCGAGCGTCATCCGGAACGCGGTCTCGAAATCGTCGGCCCGCCACCAGTTCTCGAAGATCTGGAAGATCCGCGAGTCGCCGTAGTGATCGCGCACGTAGAGCAGGAAGGACTGCCCCTCCTTGTACATCAGCACCGAGCCCCAGATCGACTCGCTCCTCGTCAGCGGAACCGCCTCGCCCGACATCACCGCGTCGCGCAGGAGGCCCTCGGCGTCCTCGTCCCAGTGCGTGCCGCAGTACTCGGCGATGCCCTCGATGAACCACAGCGGCGGCATGTAGGGCTGGCTGCGATGATGGTCGTGCATCACGCGGCTGATCTTCTCCAGCATGTACCAGTGGGTCAGCTCGTGACGCGTCACCCACACCAGCCGGGTCCACGAGCCGTTGTGCGGAATCAGCACGCGGCCCTTGACCAGCTCGGTCAGGCCGCCGACCGCCTCGGTGATGAGCTCAGGTGTCGCGTTGCTCTGCTGGAACAGGTGATGCGTGGAGTACAGAAGGAACGGCACACGGTGCCGGGGCGCGACATGGAAGCGCGCGTCGTACTCCACGCAGACACTCTCGGCGAACGCGGCGAGGTGCCGCGCCAGGCTCTCTTCTTCCGCGTAATAGTGAAGGCGGACGTGGGGCGTCTCGAGCACCGCCCATTCGAGCGGCTCGTACTGGACCTTGTTCTTGCCGAATCCCTGCGCGCCGACGAGGGAGGGCGCGGCGAGCGGAATCGCGGCGAGGAGCGCGATCAGCGCCGCGCGGGACAGACGCATCGGGACTCCGGGTCGGGTTTCGCGGCCGCCCGGTCCGCGGTCACTTCGAGCCGAGCACGTGGTCCATAGTATAGAGGCCCGGCTTCGCGGCCGCCACGAATCGGGCCGCGGCGAGCGCACCATGCGCGAAGGCGGAACGATCTTCGGCCACGTGCCTGATCTCGATCCATTCCCCATCCCCCGCGATCAGCACGGCGTGATCCCCGACCAGACTCCCGCCGCGCACCGAGTGCACTCCGATCTCGTCGCGCGGCCTCTCCCCCGTGCGCCCGCTGCGCCCCAGCTTCAGCGCCGACTCGCCGAGTCCGCGTTTCTCGCCGGCGTGCCGAGCCAGCCCGAGCGCCGTGCCCGAAGGACTGTCGACCTTGCGCCGATGATGGCGCTCCACGATCTCGATGTCCCATGTCGGGGGAAGCGCGGCGATCGCGGCTTCGAGCGCACGATGGAGCGCGGCGACGCCGAGGCTGAAGTTCGCCGCCCGGAGGACCGCCACGCGCGCCGCGGCTTCGCGAACCGCCCGCTCGTCCTCGGGACCGAGGCCGGTCGTGCCGCTGACCAGTGCGGCGCCCCGCTCCGCGCACAGCCTCGCGGCGGTGCGGCAGCCTTCCGGACTGCTGAACTCGATCACCACGTCCCCGGCCCGCACCACGCTCGCGGCGTCTTCGCTCCATACCCCGGAGGCCGCGCTCGAGTTCGCATCGGGTGGAATCGTGGCGGCCGGCGGCGCGGCGCGGTCCACCCGCGCCCGGATCGAGAACGCGTCGTTCAGCCGGGCCGCCTCGTCGACCGCGCGGCCCATGCGTCCTCCGGCGCCGATCAGAACGATCGCAATCATGCCCGGGCGCTGGCCGGAGTCGATGCGGTGGTGGTGAGTCCGCAGGCGGCCGCGGCGGCGAGCAGCACGGACTCGGTCGAGGGCTCGACCGGAACCAGCGGCAGTCGCAGCTCGTTCGCGATCCGGCCCATCGCCGAGAGCAGGAACTTGACCGGACCCGGGTTCGACTCGACGAACAGCGCCTTGAACAGCGGCATCAGCCGCCGATGCAGCGCCTCCGCTTCCGCGATCCGGCCGGCGCGGGCGTGGTCGCACAGCGCCCGCATCGCCGCGGGGGCGACGTTGCCGGCGACCGACACCACGCCGGTCGCGCCGATCGCGATCATCGGCAGCGTCAGGGAGTCGTCGCCCGAGAGCAGCGTCAGCCGCGTGCGCGCGCGAACCGCGCTGGCCTGGTCGAGGCTGCCCGAAGCCTCCTTGACCGCCACGATGTTCGGAAGGTGCTGAACCTCGGCCAGCGTGTCGGGCAGCGTGTTGGTCGCCGTCCGTCCCGGCACGTTGTAGAGGATGAGCGGCAGTTTCGTGCTCTTCGCGACCGCGGCGAAGTGCGCGATCTGGCCCTTCGGAGTCGGCTTGTTGTAGAACGGCGTCACGATCATCGCCCCATCGAGACCGATCTCTTCGGCGATGCGCGTCAGCGTGATGCTCTCCGAAGTCGAGTTCGTTCCCGTCCCGGCGACCACCGGCACACGGCCCCGCACCCGCGTCTTCGTGAAGCCCCACAGGCGCCGGCGCTCGTCCACCGAGCAGGTCGCCGCTTCGCCGGTCGAGCCCGAGACGACGAGGCCCTGCACTCCGCCGTCGATCATGAAGTCGATCAGCGATTCGGTCGCTTCGTAATCGATCTCGCCGCCGCGAAACGGCGTCACCATCGCGACCGTCAGTCCGTCGAACATGATTGCCTCCTCAGGATCCGACCGGCGCGGGCTCGTTCCACGCACCGGAGAACGCCACTTCGGCAGGGCCCGACAGAGTCGCGTCCCACGCATCGTCGATCGGCTTCAGGCCGACCAGAAGCTCGTCGCCACCGGCGGTGACGACGGCGATCGGCGGCCGGTCGCCGGCCATCGTCGCACACAGCGCCGAGGCGATCGCGCCGCTGCCGCATGCCAGCGTTTCGGCTTCGACGCCGCGCTCGTACGTGCGCATCGCGATCCGCGAGCCACCCAGCCGGGCGACGAAGTCCACATTGGTTCCGGCCGGCGCGAAGCGCGGATGATGCCGCAGCGCGCTGCCCCACTCGCCGACCGGGATCCACTCCACCCGCTCGACCGCGATCACGAGATGGGGAACGCCGGCGACGGCGATACGGCCTTCGAACGTCCGGCCCGCGGCTTCGAGCGTGACGGGATCGCCCGGCGCCTCGATCCGCCCGAAATGGAGCTCGATACCGCGGCCGTCCGCGGTTCGGCGCGCCGACTGAACGCCGGCTTCGGTGCGGAAGCGCACGGTTCCCGAGCGACCGAGACCGAGATCGAGCGCGAGCCTCGCCAGGCAGCGCGCCCCGTTGCCGCAGAATTCCGCCGGCCGGCCGTCGGAGTTGAAGTATCGCATCGCGAAATCGAGCTCGGGATCGCGCTCGAGCAGCAGGACGCCGTCGGCTCCCACTCCCCGCCGGCGATCGCAGAGTCGCGCCACCCGCTGCTCGAGATCGGGGCCGAGGTCGCCGTCACGGTGATCGATGACGATGAAGTCGTTGCCGGCGCCGTGCATCTTCAGGAAGGGAAGACTCATCGACCTGAGGGCCTCTCCCGCGCCCTTCGCAGCACCAGGCGCACGTTCAGAAGGTCACCCGCCGGCGGCACGATCAGGGTGACGAGATCGCTGGCGGGCTCGCGATCGGCCTGCCACGAATGGCTGCGGTCGAGATCTCGATAGGCGCGCGCGGCATAGGTTCCCGGCGGCAGCGTGAAGTCGAACTGGGCCTCGAGATCGGCGTCGAACTGCAGCCCCCGCACGGTGTCGGGAGGCGTGTAGACCAGGACGCGCAGCACGCCGAGACTGTCCGCGAGCGAGTCTAGCACAGCGCCCCGGACCCTCCCAGGCGCGCGCGGATTGACGACGCGGACGTGAACGCCGGCGGCGATCGGATGAGCACCGGTCAGCTCGAACACCGTGTCGACCGGAGCGAGAATGTCGGACGCGGGCTCGAACGATCGATTCAAATTGAGATCTGCGAACGCCCACAGCCGGTAGCGTCCCGGCACCTCGAGCCCCGAGATACGAAACACGCCGAGCTTGTCGGCGAGCCCGACCGCGTTGAAGTCGCGCGCGGTGCTGTCCGGGGTGTGGCCGGTCGTCGCGTCATAGCACCAGAGGTAGGTGCCGGCCGCCGGGAAACCGCGGGCTTCGATCTCTCCCTGGATCACGCCCGGCGGAAACGGCGTGACGGTGCTGAAGACGATGGTCTTCCCATTCTCGAGCGCGTTGCCGTGCACGTCCTTCGCTCCGGAGCTCACGAACAGTGTGTAGGTGCGGCCGGTCTGCAGCGTGTCGGTGAGCACCAGCGACAGCGTGCGTCCGGACCAGCGCCGCTGCCGGATGTCGACGCGCGGCGCCAGCGCGATGGCGTCCCCGGTGCTGCGCGGCTCCATGCTCTCGCTGAACGTCAGGGACAGGCGCGCGTCGCGCGCCACGCCGGCGGCGCCGGAATCCGGCGACGAGGCGATGACGCGCGGAGGCTCGATGTCGAGCGGCCCTCCCGAGGGCGGCTCGCGCTTCGCGCACCCCGGTGCGAGGAGCAGCGCGGCGAGCGGGGCTCCCCACGCGCGGATCCTCACGCGCGCGGATGCGCCTGTTTGTACGCCTTGCGCAGGCGCGCGCTCGAAACGTGGGTGTAGACCTGCGTGCTCGCGAGCGAGCGGTGGCCGAGCAGCTCCTGGATCGCGCGAAGATCCGCGCCGCGATCGAGCAGATGGCTGGCGAACGAATGCCGCAGCGCGTGCGGGGAGACCCCGAGCCCGGCCGCCACGCCCGCCAGCCTTCGGCTCACCACGCGCTGCACGGTGCGGTTCGAGAGCCGCGCGTCCGCGCGGCCGAGGAATATCGGCTGATCGCCGCGCGCCACGCCGCGACCGGCGGCCGACAGGTGCGCATCGAGCGCGGCGAGTGCCCGCGAGCCGACCGGCACGATGCGTTCGCGACGCCCCTTGCCGCGCACGCGCAGCACGCCGGCGCCGCGATCGACGTCACCGTGGTTGAGACCGGTCAGCTCGGAGAGCCGCAGCCCGGAGGAATAGGCGAGCTCGAGCAGCGCGCGATCGCGCCGCGCCGCGGCATCGCCGCCGGTGATGCGGTCGAGCGCGGCGGAGAGATCGCCCTCGGGCAGCGTGCGCGGCAGCCGGCGCGGAAGGCGCGGAAACGCCAGCCGCCGCGCCGGATCGACGCCGATGATGCCGCGCCGCATGCAGTATCGCGAGAAGCTGCGCCACGCCGCCAGCGCGCGCGCCGCGCTCGCGGTCGAATGCCGCGTGCGGTGGAGGTCGCGCATCCCCTGCTCCAGCAGCTCGCGCGTCCACGCCTCGGGCGCGACCGGCTTCCCGGGTTCCGACGCGAGGTCGAGCACGCGCGTCACGTCGCGGCGATAGGCGGAGAGGGTGTGCGGTGAGGCGCGACGCTGCGCCGCGAGCTCGTCGAGGAAGCGCCGGAGCGCGTCACGCACCGACGGCTTCCGGCTGGAACGTGGACTTGCACTTGAGGCAGCGCAGTACCAGTCCCTTCTTCGTCTCCTTCTCGACCAGGAACGGGGCCTGGCAATTCGGGCAGGGCGTGAGGCGCGGCTTGTCCCAGGCCGCGAACTTGCAATCGGGGTAGCGCGTGCAGCTGTAGAAGACCTTGCCGCGGCGCGTGCGCTTCTCGGCGATCTCGCCGAGCCCGCACTCGGGGCAGGTGATGCCGAGGGTCAGCTTCTTCGTGAACTTGCAGTCGGGTCGCCGCGAGCACGAGATGAACCGGCCATAGGGCCCGTTCCGCGCCACCAGCGGCGCGCCGCAGAGATCGCAGGTGCCGGGGACCGGCGTCGGCAGCTCGGCGTCATCGACCGGGCGCGTGTACTTGCATTCCGGATAGCCGGGGCACGCGAGGAACGCGCCGCGCCGGCCGAACTTCCGCACCAGCTTCCGGCCGCAGTTCGGGCACGGGATGTCGGTCTCTTCCTCCACCGTCTTGCGGTGGTGGCCGACGTCCTTCTCGGCTTTGCTGAGATCGTGGCTGAGCGGGCTCCAGAAGTCCTGCACCACGTGATGCCAATCCTGCTGGCCCTCTTCGATTCCGTCCAGCTCCTCTTCCATGGTGCGGGTAAAGGAAACATCGAAGACGTCCGAGAACGTGCTCACCAGCAGGCGATTGACCGCGCGTCCGACCTCGGTCGGCACCAGGCGGCCCTTGTCGCGCTCGACGTACTTGCGCCCGGTGATGGTCGAGACGATGGTGGCGTACGTGCTCGGCCTGCCGATGTTCTCTTCTTCGAGCGACTTGACCAGCGACGCTTCGGTGTAGCGCGGCGGCGGCTGGGTGAAATGCTGCGCCGGCCGCACCGGCTCGGTCTCCTCGGCGATCGGCTGGCGCGCCACGCTCAGCGACTCGCCCGAGGTCAGCGCGGGCAGGCGCGATTCGTTCTCGTCGTCCTCCTCGTCGATGCCGTAGAGCTTCTGGAAGCCGGCGAACTTGAGGATGCGGCCGCTGGCCCGCAGGCCGAGGCGTCCCGATTCGACGTCGACGCTGGTGGCGAGGTACTCGGCCGACGCCGCCTGAGAGGCGAGCGCACGCTTCCAGATCAGATCGTAGAGCCGGAACTGTTCCTCGCTGAGGAACGCGCGCACCGAATCCGGCGAGCGCTCGGCCGCGGTCGGCCGGATCGCTTCGTGTGCGTCCTGAGCGCTCTTCTTGCCGCGGAAGTTGCGCGGGGATTCGGGCAGATACTCGGGCCCGAGATGGCTTCCGATCCAGCCCCGAAACTCGGCGATGGCCTCGCCCGCCAGGCGCGGCGAATCGGTGCGCATGTAGGTGATGAGTCCGACGCTTCCCTGCGGCCCGAGCGCGACGCCCTCGTAGAGCTGCTGCGCGATCTTCATGGTGCGCTGGCTGGTGAAGCCGAGCCGGTTGAACGCCGTCTGCTGGAGCGTGCTGGTGATGAACGGCGGGCGCGGATGGACCTGCTTCGGGCTGGTCTCGACGCTGGCGACGCGCGCGGCCGCGCCCTGCAGCTCGACCGCCAGCGCACGCGCGCGCTGCTCGGCGTCTTCGCCGCGAATCTGCCCCTGTTCGAGGTCTTCCTCGCCGACGCGGGCGAGCCTCGCGGTGAAGCGCTCGCCCCCCGCCGTCTCGTAATCCACCTCGAGCGTCCAGTATTCGACCGGGACGAAGGCCTCGATCGCGTCCTCGCGCTCGCAGATCAGCCGCAGGGCCACGCTCTGCACGCGGCCGGCGGAGAGGCCGAAGTACATCGTCTTCCAGAGGAATGGACTGACCTTGTAGCCCACCAGCCGGTCGAGCACGCGTCGCGCCTGCTGCGCGTTGACCAGATTCATGTCGAGGTCGCGGGGATGCTCGAGCGCCTGCTTGACCGCGCGCTCGGTGATCTCGTTGAACGTGAGCCGCTGGAGCGGGCGCTTCGACGCCTTGAGCGCACCGGCAAGATGCCAGGCGATGGCTTCGCCTTCACGATCGGGATCGGGCGCGAGGTAGATGCGCTCGGCGCCGCGCGCGGCCTGCTGGAGCTTGGCGAGCGTGTTCTGCTTGGTCTTGATCGGCTCGTACTGCGGCTCGAAGCCGTTCTCGAGATCGACGCCCAGCTTGCTCTTCGGCAGATCCATGATGTGCCCGTTCGAGGCCATCACGGTGAAGCCGCGGCCGAGAAACTTGGTCAGCGTCCGCGACTTGGTCGGGGACTCGACGATGACCAGTGTCTTGCCCCGCGCGCTGGGAGCACCGGATCCACGGCCGTCCTTCGCCGGCTTCGCTCCCGCGCCTCGCCGGGCGGCGGGCGCCGGGCTCTTCGCCTTTGCGACCGCCGGCTTCGCGGGCGATCGGCGCGCCTTCGCCGCGGCGCGTTTCGGCGCCGCCTTCTTCCGGCTCTTCGGGGACTCGGTCTTCCCGGTTCCTGCGCCGTCCTTGCGCATGAGGTTCTTCCTAGTGGATGACGTCGATGTCGCCATTGGGAATCTCACCGGGGGACGAGGTCTCGCCGAGCAGCGCGACCCGGGTCGCGATCTCGCGCGCCAGGTCGACGTCCACCGGCCGCACCTCGGACTCGGCCACCAGGTCGAGCACGCGCTCGATCTGTCCCGCGTCGAGGGAACCGCGGCGCTGCAGCTCGAGCAGGTAGCCCCACGCATCGGGACTCAGCGTCGCGCGCTCTTCGGCGCTCAACACGCGCTGCGCGTGCTTGCCGGGCGCCGCACCCGGCGCCGCGGCCGCGCCCGTGCTGTCGGTCAGGCCGCGCAGCATCCATGCCGCCGCCTGCAGGTCGTCGGGGCCGAAGCCTTCGTCCTCGAGCGCCTCGCCCAGCGTCTCGAACGCCAGCTCGTCGCCCTCGAGGTAGAACTCGAGCCGCTCGGCGAGCAGGCGCATGAGCCGCGCGATCCTCTGATTCGTCGCTTCGTCCATCAGGTTCCGCTCCCGACGCCTTCGTCGATCGGCATGTGGCACTTCTTGTATTTCTTCCCGCTCCCGCACGGGCAGGGATCGTTGCGTCCGACGCGCGGACCGCTGTGACGCACCGGGGCGGCCGCCGGACCGGAGGCCGGCGCCTCCTCGGGCTCGGCGTGGCGCGCCGCACATCCGAACGCTTCAGCCTCGGCGTGCTGCGCGACCATCCGGCGCGGCGCGGGACGCGGCTCCGGCGGCGCCTGGTCGGGGGCGAGCTGAACCCGGAACAGGCGCGTCACGAACGCTTCGCGCACGTCGTCGAGCAGCGTCTCGAACAGAGCGAACGCCTCCTTCTTGTATTCGATCAGCGGATCGCGCTGCCCATAGGCGCGCAGCCCGATGCCGCCCTTCAGGTGATCGAGCTCATAGAGGTGATCGCGCCAGTGCTCGTCCAGCGCGCCCAGGTACAGCCAGCGCTCCAGCTCGCGCATCATCGGCGGCGTGAACTCGGCCTCGCGCGCCCGGTAGGCGCGTTCGCCGGCCTGCACCACCTTGTCCTCCAGCTCCTCGAAGCGGCCGGATTCGAACTCGGCTTCCGCCACCGGACGCATCAGCACGAACGAAATCTCCTCGGAGAGCGACTTCAGATTCCATTCGTCGACATGGGTCGCGGGACCGCCGGTGGCCTTGAGGACGCGGCCGCGCAGCACGTCGCCGATCGCCTCGATCACGAGGTCGCTCATGTCCTCGCTCGAGAGCGCGCGGTTGCGCAGGCCGTAGACCACCTCGCGCTGCTGGTTCATCACGTTGTCGTACTCGAGCAGATGCTTGCGGATGTCGAAGTTGTGAGCCTCGACCCGCTTCTGGGCGCGCGAGATCGCGCCGGTTACCAGCGGGTGCTCGATGACCTCGCCCTCCTCGACGCCCATGCGCTCCATCAGGCCGGAGATCCGCTCGCTGCCGAACAGCCGCATCAGATCGTCCTCGAGCGAGAGATAGAAGCGCGATTCGCCGGGATCGCCCTGGCGTCCGGCGCGACCGCGGAGCTGCCGGTCGATGCGCCGCGACTCGTGGCGCTCGGTGCCGATGATGCGAAGACCGCCGAGATCGGTGACGCCCGGGCCGAGCTTGATGTCGGTGCCGCGTCCCGCCATGTTGGTGGCGATCGTCACCGCGGCGTGCTGCCCGGCCTGCGAGACGATCTCGGCTTCCTGCTGGTGATACTTCGCGTTCAGGACGTTGTGCTTGACCCCCCGCCGCTTGAGCATGCGCGACAGCAGCTCGCTGACGTCGACGCTGATGGTGCCGACCAGCACCGGCTGCCCGCGCTTGTTCAACTCGCCGATCTCCTCCACCACCGCGTTGAACTTCTCGCGCTTGGTGCGGTAGACGACGTCGTTCATGTCGGCGCGGTTGATCGGCCGGTGGGTCGGGATCACCGCCACGTCGAGCTTGTAGATCTCCCAGAACTCGCGGGCCTCGGTCTCGGCGGTGCCGGTCATGCCGGCCAGCTTCTCGTACATGCGGAAGAAGTTCTGCAGCGTGATGGTGGCGAGCGTCTGCGTCTCGCCTTCGATCTTGACGCCTTCCTTGGCCTCGATCGCCTGATGGAGTCCGTCGGAGTAACGGCGCCCGGGCATCAGGCGCCCGGTGAACTCGTCGACGATCATCACCTTGCCGTCCTGCACCACGTACTCGACGTCGCGCTCGAACAGCGAATAGGCCTTGAGCAGCGCCTGCACGTTGTGAATGCGCTCGTTCCGAACCGCATAGGCGCGGTAGATGGCGTCGCGCTCCTGGATCTTTTCCTCGGCGCCGAGATCCTCGCGTCCTTCGAGCTCGGACAGCTGCGCGGCGAGGTCGGGCACCACGAATCGCTCGGGATCCTGAGGCGACAGCAGCTCGCGCCCCTTCTCCAGCATGTCGACGTTCTTCGCCTTCTCGTCGATCGAATAGAGCAGGTCTTCATCGAGCTCGTGCAGCCGCTTGTCGCGCAGGTATTCGAGCTCGGTGTGCGTGATCAGCTTCTTCAGGCCGGGCTGATCCGACAGGAGTTTGGTGAAGCGCTTGTGCTTCGGCGCCGCGCGCTGCACCTGCAGCAGCTTGATTCCGGCCTCGTCTTCCTTCGGAGAATCCTTGAGCAGCGCTTCCGCCTCGGACAGGGTCGTGCTGACCCACGAGGTCTGGGCCTTGACCAGTCGCTCGACCAGCGGCTTCAGCTCGTCGAACGCCTGGTCGCTGTGCTCGACCGGACCCGAGATGATGAGCGGAGTCCGTGCCTCGTCGATCAGCACCGAGTCCACTTCGTCGACGATGGCGTAGGTGAATCCGCGCTGCACCCGGTGCTCGGGACGCACCGACATGTTGTCGCGCAGGTAGTCGAAGCCGAATTCGTTGTTGGTGCCGTAGGTGATGTCGCACTCGTACATCAGACGACGGGCGGGCGGATCCATCTGGTTCTGGATGCAGCCCACCGTCAGGCCGAGGAACTTGTAGATCTCCCCCATCCACTCGCTGTCGCGCCGCGCCAGGTAGTCGTTGACGGTGACGAGGTGGGCGCCGCGGCCGGTCAGCGCGTTGAGGTAGAGCGGCATAGTGGCGACCAGCGTCTTGCCCTCGCCGGTCGCCATCTCGGCGATCTTGCCCTCGTGGAGCATGATCCCGCCGATCAGCTGGACGTCATACGGGACCATGTCCCAGGTGATGTCGATCCCGACCACCTTCCAGGTGCGTCCGCACAGCCGCCGACAGGTGTCCTTGACGGCGGCAAAGGCTTCGGGAAGCAGCTCGTCGAGCGGCTCGCCGGCCGCCAGACGGGTGCGGAACTCCCCGGTCTTGGCCTTCAGGGCCTCGTCGTCGAGGGCGGTGTATTCCTCGGCAAAACGGTTGATTTCGTCCACCAACGGCTGTGTCCGGCGCACCTCGCGATCGTGCCGGGACCCGAAGACGGACTTCAGAAGCTGATCGAACATGGGCTCCAGAATAGAGGTTGTGTCAAGCCGCGCCCCGGAGGAACAGCGGTGGGCGCTCTGCCTGGATCGGCACCGGAGGTCGGCGTGGCGGCGTTCCCTTGGATGTAAAACGACACGGCCCGATGCTTCAGCATCGGGCCGCGCGGTCTCGGGCGGGTAACTTCAAAAGATCCGGGTCACGTGGGCGGCCTCGGCCCCCCGGTCACTGCTCTTCAATTCGAATTCGACCTGCTCGCCCTCGTGAAGTGTTCGAAAACCGTTGCCCTCGATCGCCGAGTGATGGACGAAGACTTCCTGCGCATCCGACGTGATGAATCCGTAACCGCGCTGGTCGCTGAACCATTTGACCGTGCCACGCGCCATGGAGCGCCCTCCTGTGCTGCGGATGCCTCGATCTCGCCCGAGACAGGAGACAGCTTGGCGCGGGCGGGGCCCGCGGTCAAGCTTCTTTGCGAGGCGATGATTCGCGCCCGCTCGCGCCCTCGCGGGCCGGACGCGAACGCGGGCTCCATCGCTCCAGCATCTCGCGCGCGGCGGAGTTTCCGGCGTCGGCGTCGAGCACCATCGTGAGCTGTTCAATCGCCGCGGAGCGATCGCCGAGCGCGTCGAAGGCGATCGCGAGCTGAACGCGCGCCGCGTGATAGTCGGGATTGAGCTCGAGCGCACGGGCAATCGAATCCACCGCGTCGTCGTAGTGACCGAGCGCGATCTCGGCGGCGCCGACCAGAGCGTGAAGATCGGGATAGCCCGAGTGACGCTGGATCACCCCCGACAGCGCGTCGGCCGCCCGATCGGGAGCGCCCTCCGCCATCAGCGTCCGGTAGCTCGCGATCGCCTCCTCGATCCTGGGATCGACGGGCCTCACCGCGCGACGGATCAGCGTATCGGCCGCGTCCCAGTCGGCGCTCTCGAGACGCATCAGACCCTGCTGAAACGCGCGCGGCTCGGCAATCCGCGCGTCGCGCTGGAGCCCGCGCAGGGACTCGAGCGCCTCGCCGATGCGGCCCTCGCGTGCATCCAGCATCGCCAGCTCGACGCGCGCGGCGAGGTAGCCGGCATTGTGGCGCAGCGCCAGCTCCAACTCGCGACGCGCCTCGGCCCGGCGCCCGCGCCGCGCGAATACCGAGCCGAGATGAAAGTGAACGTCGGCGAATCCCGGCCGCAGGCGCACCGCCTGCTCGAGCGCGCGCTCGGCGCTCGCGAGATCATCGCCGGCATCCGCGATGCGCGCGATCCGAAACAGCGCCTGCGCCGCGGCGGCGGAATGCGAGTCACCGGTGTTCTTCGCCGCGACCTCGAGCGCCCGCGCCACCGCTTCGGCGAAGCGTCCGGTCTCCGCGCAGGCGATTGCCGGCTCGTAGAGCGGTGAGGGATCGAGGGATCGATCGGGTTTCAGGGCGGCCTCCGTAACGGCAGGCCCCGCGGCTACGAACCCGCGAGCAGCTTCATGGCGTAGCCCGAGACCAGCGTCATGCCGAGATTGTCGTCCAGAGGTATCGGCAGAAGCTCGACCAGACTTGCGGCCACCGCCCCGGCCACCGCGACCCCCCAGGGAAGGTGTCCGCTGCCCGCCAGCAGTGCCGCCCACGCCAGACAGGCGGCCAGACCACCGAGCGCGCCTTCCAGGGTCTTGCGGAAGAATCGGCGCCGGCCCCATGCCTTGCCCACCATGGCGGCGAAGGCGTCGCCGATCACCGTGAAGCCGATCGCCGCGGCGGCGACTTCGCGCGAGAAGATCTCGACCGAGAGCAGCGAGGCGATGAGGAGGTAGGTCGAGCCCATCAGGCTGAACTCCTCGTGCTCGCGGATCATGCGTCCGAAGAATTCGCGGAAGAACTGTCGGACGCGGCGCTCGTGAATCCGGAACAGGTCGATCGTGATCGCGCCGAGGCTGAGCGCGATCAGGAAGAGCCGCCACTCGCGCTTCCCCCGCGGCCACGGCAGCAGCTCGAACAGGAGATCGAGTGGCAGCACCATGAACGACAGATGGATCGCCTTGCGGCGCGCCTCGACCAGCCAGCTCCGCGAGCGCAGCGGCTCGAGCGGATCGTCCAGCCGGCGATGGGCGGTCATGGCCTACATCTTATCGAAGGTGAGGCGGGAGTGGGATGCTCCGTCGGCGGCCGGAATCGAGGCCGTCGGAGCAGAGGCCGTCACGGCGCGAGGACGTAGGGCTTGAGGTCCCGGTAGGCCTGCCGCGCCGCGAGAATGCTCTTCACGTAGTCGCGCGTCTCGGTGTACGCCATCATCTCGCACAGCAGGGCGTCTCCCCCGACGGGCGCGAGCTTCATCCAGCGCTCGGCGGCCGGGACTCCGGCATTGTACGCCGCCAGCGCCAGCGGCACCCGCCCATGGAAGTGGTCGAGCAGCTGCTTCAGGTGCCAGGCGCCGTAGCGAAGGTTGAGGCGCGCGTCGGTCAACGCCTCCAGCGAAGGAGCGCGCTCGTGAAGCCGGGCGGCAACGCTCGTGATGGCGTTGGGTGTGAGCTGGGTCAGACCCGTCGCTCCGACGCGCGATACCGCGCCGCTGTCGAATCGACTCTCCTGCCAGACCACGGCCTGCAGGAGCTCGCGCTCGATGCCGACGCGTCGATCGCGCGAGAGCGCCCCGATCAAGTCCGCGTAGTGCGGCGGATAGGCGTAGGGAACGAAATCGACCGGCGCCGTCGCGGCGGAATCCGGGCTGGCCGCCATCGCCGACCCGACATCGCGGGCGCGGAGCGCCATCTGTAGTGCCATGCGAAACCGGCCGCACGCGTTCGCCCACTCGATCGCGTGGAGTCGCGCGAGGGTCGGCATCGCGGGGCCTGGTCCTTCGGGAGCACCGGCCTCGGGATCGGAGCCGGCCCAGCGCTCGAGCAGCTGCGCCGCGTCCGAGCTCAGCCCGGCTTCGACCAGCTCGCGGACGAAGAGCAGCGCGCGGTCCCGCTCGACCGTCTCGGATCCGCGCGGCAGGGTGATCGGACCGGCGCGGACGCCGAGGGTCTCGCGAGCGCACGTCCTATAGAAGGTGTAGCCCGGGAGCGCGGCAAGGACCCTGAGAATGCTGTCGGCGCTCGCGCGCGCCGAATCCCGCAGCGAGATCGCCCGCCAGAAGCGGCCGGCTTCACTGGTATCGCCGGCGAACCACGCTCGCGCTGCATCGCGGCGGCCGCTGGCGAGCTCGAGGAGACCGAGGCGCAGGCGCCCGCGCCCATCTCCCGCCGCGAGCAGCGACGTGTAGGCATCGCGCGCCGTCGCGAATTGGCCCCGCTCCTCGGCCTCCCGGCCGGTCTCCCACCATGACGCGGCGGGAAAGAGCGCCGCGGCGCGACGGTATTCCGCGAACGCGGAGTCGACCCGTCCGGCGTCGCGAAGGGCTCGCGCGCTCGACAGCGCCGCCATCGCGTGGGCCATCGTATCGGGCGAGAACTTCCTCAGCGTGTCGAAGACGGCGAGCGCTTCGTCATATCGGCGCGATCTCTGGAGCATGCCGCCGAGGTGCCAGCCCGCGTCGAGGAAGGGATTGCCGCGCCCCGCCGGTCGCGCGGTGGGCCGGAACACGACGCGGAGCCGGCGAATCGCCGCGTCGCGGCTGCCCTGATTGAACTCGACTTCGGCGGCGGCGGTCTGACGAACCGCGGCCTCGGCCGAGTCGCGGGAGAACGACGACAACTGATCGAACAGACTCACCGCCTCGCGGGGCGCGGCGGTGGGATTCCTGATGAGGAGGCTGACGCAGGTTCCGAGCGCGCCGGCTGAATCGCGTCGCGCGAGCTGCATGCGGGCCCGATAGAGCTGGCACTCGACGTCTTCGCTCTGGGATCGGAATCGTTGCCGCTGACTGAGGAACGACGCCATCGAGGTCGTGTCGCCGCGCGCCAGCGCACGGTCCTCGAGCGCACGCGTCGCCTCCCACCGCCACGGGCTCGGTCGACGGGACAGCGCGGACCCGCACGACTCGGCGACCGTCGTGTCGCCGGCCATCGCGCTCAACGCGGCACGGCGATGCAGTTGGAAGCTGAGGCGCAGGCCGCCGTTCGCGAAGGGATCAGAAGCTGGCTCCGCCGCAACCGCTCGCATTGGACGCTTCGGTCCCGCGTTCCGCGACTCGCGGCCCTCCGCGATTCTCCAGATCGGGCGGCCGCCGATCGAGAGCGGTGGGTCGATGAGTGATGAATCGGGCGCGGCGAGAGGCCGCAGCGGACTCCAGCCCACCGAATCGCCGGTGATTCGCGCCGCCCGCGCCGGA
>DATJEP010000020.1:0-3620 GCA_035496475.1 Candidatus Udaeobacter sp. | reverse complement strand
TCCGGCGCGGTGCCGGTGCTCGCCAGCGTCGCGGCCGACGGTCCGAGGCTCCTCAACGTCAACGCCGATGATCTGGCCGGCGCGATCGCCGCCGCGCTCCCCGCGCAGGCGCTGATCCTCTTCAGCGACGTGCCGGGCGTGAGTCTCGGCGGACGCACCGCCGCGCATCTCGACCCGGTGGCTCTCGATCACGCGCTCGCGAATCCCGAGGTCACGGGCGGCATGGCGCCGAAGCTCGCGGCGGCGCGCGCCGCGATCGCGGCGGGTGTGCCGCGGGCCTTCATCGCGGCGTGGCAGGGACCGGGAACGCTCGCCGCGCTGTTGTCGGGACAGGGCGAGGGAACGGTGATCGGCGAGGCGTTCGCCGAAGCTCTCACGGTCCCGGCCGCGGCCGGGACGAACGAGGACCCATCGAAATGACGGAGACGACATTGGAGAGCCCGCTCACGATCTCACCGGCGCCGACCGAGCTCGGCGTGCTCGCGCCGCTCTATCCCCTGCCGAGGCTCGAGCTGGTCTCGGGACGCGGCGCGTGGGTGACGGACTCCGAGGGGCACGAGTATCTGGACTTCGTCAGCGGGATCGCGGTCAACGCGCTCGGCCACGTTCCGCCGGGATTCGCGCGCGCGATCGCGCGCCAGATGGGATCGCTGGGTCACGTCTCGAATCTGTTCGGGCACGGCCCGGGCCTCGAGCTCGCGATCGAGCTCACCCGCGCCACCGGATACGAGAAGGTCTTCTTCTGCAACAGCGGCACCGAGGGGATCGAGACCGCGCTCAAGTTCGCGCGCGCCCGCGCCGCGGCCAAGGGCCTCGCCGGACGCGACGTGCTGGCGTTTCGCGGCGGCTTCCATGGTCGCACCGCGTTCGCGCTGGCCGCCACCTGGACGCCGTCCTATCGCGAGCCGTTCGAGCCGCTGGTGCCGGGCGTCCGCTTCGCCGACTACAACGACGTCGCAGCGCTGAGCGACCTCCTCGATTCGAACGTCGCCGCGGTGATCGTCGAGCCGGTGCAAGGCGAAGGCGGCGCGATTCCGGCGCGGCGCGAGTTCCTCGAAGCGCTGCGCGCGCGCACGGCGGCGCTGGGATCGGCGCTGATCTTCGACGAGGTGCAGAGCGGCATGGGCCGCTGCGGCTACCTGCTCGCCGCCGAGCACTACGGCGTGCGCGGCGACCTCACCGTGATGAGCAAGGCGCTGGGCGGTGGAATTCCGATCGCCGCCGTGCTGATGAACGCCGACACCGCATCGGCGCTGCGCCCGGGAATGCACGGCTGCACGTTCGGCGGCAGCCCGGTCGCGACCGCCGCCGGCCTCTACATGCTGTCGCGCGTGCGTAAGCCGGCGTTCCTCGCCGGCGTGAGGCGGCGCGGCCGCGAGCTGATGCGCGGTCTCACCGAGCTCGCCCGGCGCCATCCGTCGATCGCCGCGGCGCGCGGTCTCGGACTCCTGACGGCGATCGAGATCGCCGCCGACGCCCCGTTCGATTCCGCGGACCTGGTTCGCGCGGCGCGCGGCCAGGGACTCCTGCTCGTCCGCGGTGGCGAGCGCGCGGTGCGCCTGCTGCCGCCGCTCAACGTGCGTCTCGACGACATCCGCGAAGCGCTGCGGCGCCTCGACCAGGCACTGATGCTGGTCGAATCGTCCGATCGGAGCGCCACATGAACCGGCCGAAGATCCGTCGCGCCGCGCTCGCCTATTCGGGCGGGCTCGACACCAGCATCATCGTCCACTGGCTCAAGGCGAACTATGGCTGCGAGGTTGTGTGCTACTGCTCGGACGTCGGTCAGGGCAGCGAGCTCGACGGCCTCGAAAAGCGCGCGCGTGCGGTCGGCGCCGCCGACGTCGTGGTCGAGGACCTGCGGCTTCCGTTCCTCACTGACTTCGCCTTCCCGGCGCTGCGCGCCGGCGCGGTGTACGAAGGCCGCTACCTGCTCGGCACCTCGCTGGCGCGGCCGTTGATCGCCGCGCGGCAGGTCGCGTGCGCGCGCGCGACGTCGTGCGATGCGCTGGCCCACGGCTGCACCGGCAAGGGCAATGATCAGGTGCGCTTCGAGCTGACCTATCAGGCGCTCGCTCCCGATCTGCCGGTGATCGCGCCGTGGCGCGAATGGGACATCGTCTCGCGCGAGGACGCCCTCGCCTACGCCGAGCGGCACGGCATTCCGGTGCCGGTCAAGCCGGGCGACCTCTATTCGCGCGACGGCAATCTCTGGCACCTCTCGCATGAAGGTGGCCCGCTCGAGAATCCGGAAACGCCAGCGCCCGAGGAGATGTTCCGGCTGACCGCGGCTCCGACCGCGCGGCCGCAGGAGCCCGAGCGCGTGCGCATCGGGTTCGAGCGCGGTGTTCCGATCGCGATCGATGGCCGCTCGCTCGATCCGGTCGCGCTGGTGACGGGGCTCAACGCGGTGGCCGGCCGCCATGGCGTCGGCCGCGACGACGTGGTCGAGAGCCGCGTCGTCGGCATGAAGTCGCGCGGCGTGTACGAGACGCCCGGCGGCACCGTGCTGTACGAGGCGCTCGAGGACCTGTGCCGTCTGGTGCTGCCGCACGATCTGCTGCGCACGCGCGCCGAGCTCGCGCCCCGGATGGCCGACCTGATCTACGCCGGTCTCTGGTTCACGCCGCTCCGCCGCGCGCTGCAGGCCTTCGTCGACTCCGCGCTCGAGGCGGCGAGCGGCGAGGTCACGGTCGAGCTCCATCAGGGACGCGCCACCGCGATCGCGCGCAAGAGTCCGTGGTCGCTCTACCGGCCGGATCTCGCCTCGTTCGACATGACCGGCTACGACGCCGGCGACGCCGAAGGATTCATCCGGCTGTTCGGCATGCCGCTCGCCGCGGTGGCGCGGCGCGGAATGCCCGAGGATCGCGTTCCCGACGCGGTCGATGAAGGAGCGCCGGCGCGTGGCTGATTCCAACGGCAAGCACGAAGTCTGGCGCGGGCGGCTCGAGGCCGGGCTCGATCCGCGGGCGCAGGCACTCAATGATTCGCTCGCCTTCGACCGCCGCCTGTGGCCGGAGGAGCTGGTGCTGACGCGCGCCTACGCCGAGACGCTGGCGGAATGCGGCGTGCTCTCGTCGGAGGATCTGCATGCGTTGCTCGCCGCGGCCCAGTCGCTGGGCGAGGATCTGGCCGCGAATCGCGTCACGCTCACCGGCGAAGACGTGCATTCGGCGGTCGAGGGCGAGCTGATCCGCCGCTCCGGCGATCCCGCGCGCCGTCTCCACACCGGACGCAGCCGCAACGATCAGGTCAGCACGCTGACGCGGATGCGGGTGATGCGCCTCGCCGACGAGGCCGCCGAGGACGTGCGCGCGCTCGAGCGCGCGCTGGTCCATCAGGCACGCGAATCCGGAAGTCTCGCCGCGGCGGCGCACACGCACCTTCAGCCGGCGCAGCCGGTGCTGCTCGCGCAGCTCTGGCTCGCGCACGCGCACGCGCTCGAGCGTGACGAGGCGCGCTTCGAATCCGCGCGCGAAGCCGCCGACGTTCTGCCGCTCGGCGCCGGGGCGGTGGCGGGTTCCCCGCTGCGCTACGACCGGCTCGCGCTGGCGTCGCGCCTCGGATTCTCGCGGCTGACCGAGAACAGCGTCGACGCGGTCGGCGATCGCGACTTC
>DATJEP010000019.1:0-5567 GCA_035496475.1 Candidatus Udaeobacter sp. | reverse complement strand
GGATTGGGTCGACGCCACGGTGGCGGCCGTGGTCATCGTGACGAGGATCGCCAGCAGGGCTTTTCGGATCATGGGTCGGCGCGCACGCTAACGGTCTGTTTTCAAACTGTCAATGAGATTGTGAAAAGAAGCACATAGTGTGCCGATCTCGTTGAGCCGTCTACGACTACGTAGGTCGAACCTTCGTTAGCGGTTGCGTCCAGGGGTCACGAGTTTCAGCGTCTTTCCGGACTGCACCGTCTCATCGAGATCGAGGCCGTTGAGGATCGAAAGCTGGTCCGGCGTGGCCCCCTGGTCCCCGAGCTGGGGCAGCATCGCGCGCAGGCTACCGGACGACGGCGCCTGGGACAGCCGCACCCGCGCCGGCGTCGCGCGGCGGCGGGACGGATCGGCGAGCGGACGGAACGAGCGCATGGTTTCGATCACCTGCTGATCGTTGGCGTCGCCCGGCTGCGTGCTCTCGCCGAGCATCTGGTACATCGTTCCCGGCGTGCGGATGAACGCGGCATCGAGGGTGACCGGGCCGTTGGTGCCCGGCGCGATCACGCGGCCGAGCCAGGCGTCGTATCCGCCGATGTTCTCGCGCCGGCCGGTCATGTCGGTGATCTTGCCCGCGCTCCGCAGCGCCTGAACGTAGGCCTCGGGCGACGACTCGCCGGCATCCGCGACCGAGAGCTGGACCAGCGCCTTGTTCGACGGCTCGGCCGCCGCCACCGACGCATGGCTGTTCTGCTGCTTCCACCCCGCCGGCACGTCGAGCTGGAAGTTCTGCTGCGGGTGATAGAACGTGCGCCCCTCGAAATAGCCCTGGCGCGGATCGGGGCCGAAGACCAGCCCGTCGAGGTGCCGCAGATAGTCACGCTGCCGGATGATGAGTCCGGTCTTGCCCGCGGTGGCCTGTCGCGCGAGCTCGGTGGTGCGTCCCTGGCGATCGCCGGGATCGGGATGGGTGGAGAGGAACGTCGGAATGCTCGATCCCGAGCTGACCTGGATGCGCTGGAGCGTGGTGTAGGTTGCCGGCATCTCGCGCGCGTCGTAGGAGGCGCGCGTGGAATAGGTGACGCCGAGCGCGTCGGCTTCGTTCTCGTTCTGCCGGCTGAAGCTGAGGAACAGGAGTCCCAGCGCCTGCTGCCCCGCGCTGCTGTACGGCCGCAGTCCGGGCACCGCCACCTGCAGGACGCCGAGGCCGAGGCCGGCGAGCTGCTGGCGCGTGATCTGCTCCGCGGTGTGGCGGTGGGTGACGTGACCAATCTCGTGACCGAGCACCGCGGCGAGCTGAGCTTCGGAATTCAGGTAGGGCAGGATCCCGCGGGTGATGTAGATGTAGCCGCCCGGCATCGCGAACGCGTTCACCGCCGGATCGTCCACCACGGTGAAATGCCATTCGAGATTCGGAAGGTCCGAGGTGCGGGCGACTCGCTGTCCGACGGTGTCGACATAGGCCGACAGCGCCGGATCATCGTACCGGCCGTATTCACTGATCACGGCGGAGTAGCCGTCACGTCCGATCTGGAGCTCCTGACTCTCCGACACCAGCGACAGCTCGCGGCGTCCGGTCACGGGATTGGTGGCGCACGCGTTCAGGCTGAGGGCGAGCGCGGCGAGCACGAGCGCAACGGAGCGAGTCGGACGCATGGTCCCCTCCTTCAATAACGCGGCACGGCGGGGTCGACTTCGCGCGACCACGCCTCGATGCCCCCGCGCAGGCTCTTCAGGCGGGTGAAGCCTGCCCCGCGCAGGAATTCGAGCGCGCGCATGCTGCGCACGCCGTGATGACAGTGGAGCACGATGTCGCGGCCGCGATCCAGCTCGGCCACCCGCTCCGGCAGAGCGCCGAGCGGAATCAGCACCGCGCCGTCGATGCGCGCGAGGCGATATTCGTGCGGCTCGCGCACGTCGACCAGGACGAAATCCTCCCCCCGCGCGCGACGCGCCTCGAGCTCGCGCGCCCCGATTTCCCAGTTTGCCGCGTGCGCCACCGCCTGCTCGACCGGAGCGAGCCCGCAGAACGATTCGTAGTCGATCAGCTCGCGGATGCTGGGGTGCTCGCCGCACAGGGGACAGCCCGGGTCCTTCTTCAGCTTGAGCTCGCGGAATCGCATGCCGAGCGCATCGAACATCAGCAGCCGGCCGATCAGCGAATCGCCGAGACCGAGCAGGATCTTCAGCGTCTCGATCCCCTGGATCACGCCGATCACCCCCGGCAGCACGCCGAACACGCCGCCCTCGGCGCAGGTCGGCACCAGCCCGGGCGGCGGCGGATCGGGATAGAGACATCGGTAGCACGGGCCGACGCGCGCATCGAACACGCTGACCTGTCCCTCGAAGCGGAAGATGCTGCCGAACACGTTCGGCTTGCCGAGCAGCGCGCAGGCGTCGTTGACGAGATAACGCGTCGGGAAATTGTCGGTCCCGTCGGCGACCACGTCGTAGTCGCGGAGGATCGCGAACGCGTTCGCGCTGGTCAGACGGGTCTCGTGACGACGGATCTCGACTTCGGGATTGAGATCGTGCAGGCGCTCGGCCGCGGAATCGAGCTTGGACGCCCCCACCGCGGAGCTGCCGTAGAGGATCTGTCGATGCAGGTTGGTCTCGTCGACACGGTCGAAGTCGACGAGGCCGATGCGCCCGACACCTGCCGCCGCGAGATAGATGGCGAGCGGCGATCCGAGCCCGCCGGCGCCGACCACCAGCACGCTCGACGCCTTGAGCTTCCTCTGACCGTCGAGCCCGACCTCGGGCAGGATCAGGTGGCGCCCGTAGCGCAGCATCTCCGCCCGGTTGAGATCGGGCAGCGCCAGGGCCGGTGTCATGGAGGTTCGATCCGCGTTCATCGCCGCTCGCGAGGCCTGTGGATGGATGCCGATGGACTCACCACGGATATTAATTCCGCACGTGCGCGCCGTCGAATCACGAATCCAAAGCGGCGTGGCTGGCAACGACACGACACGCGACTTAGGATGCGCGAATGATCCTGGCGGGTGACATCGGAGGCACCAAGACCCAGCTCGCGCTCTACGGGTCCGCCGATCTCGCGCGCCGACCCGCGCGCCAGCAACGGTTCGCCAGCCACGACTACGCCTCGCTCGAGGCCCTGGCGCTGGATTTCATGGCGAGCGCGGGCAACGGGCCGGTGACGCGCGCCGTGTTCGGCATCGCCGGCGTGGTGACGAAGAATCGATGCGAGACGACGAACCTGCCCTGGCACGTCGACGGCGCCGAGGTGTCGCGCGCGCTGGCGGGCGCCAAGGTCACGCTGCTCAACGATCTCGCCGCCACGGCGGAAGCCCTCGACGTGCTCGGCCCCGATGACCTCGACGTGCTCCAGACCGGCGCGCCCGAGCCTTCGGTGCGCGCGGTGCTCGCGGCCGGGACCGGGCTCGGCATGGTGGCCTCGGTCCGCGACGGCGACCGCCACGTGATCCTGCCTTCGGAAGGCGGACACGCCGATTTCGCGCCGAGGAACGCGCTCGAGGACGAGCTCGCGGCCTGGCTGCGCGCGCGCCACGGCCGCGCCAGCGTCGAGCACGTCCTGTCGGGCCGCGGTCTCGCCGACATCTATCGCTTTCTCGCCGCCACCGGCCGCGGTGCCGAGCCGGCGGGATTCGATGCGCGCTTCATGGGCTCGCCTGATCCCGCCGCGCTGGTCAGCGAGAGCGCGCTCGACGGAAGCTGCGAGCGCGCGCGCCTCGCGCTCGAGATGTTCATCGACGCCTACGGCGCCGAGGCCGGGAACCTCGCGCTGCGCGTGCTGCCGATCGAAGGGCTCTACATCGGCGGCGGGATCGCGCCGAAGGTCCGTGCCGCGTTCCACGATGGCCGCTTCCTCGCCGCGTTCCGCAACAAGCCGCCGATGACCGATCTCGCCGCCCGCATTCCGGTCGCCCTGATCCTCGATCCGCACGCCCCGCTGTGGGGCGCGGCGCGGATCGCGCTCGATTCCGACGGAGGTGACGCATGAAGTCCCGGGCCACCGCGGTCGCGACCACGGCCGATTCCTCGCTCGATCAGCTCTGCATCAACACCATCCGCTTTCTCGCCGTGGACGCGGTCGAGAAAGCGAAGAGCGGACACCCGGGCATGCCGATGGGCATGTCGGATGCCGCCTACCTGCTGTGGACGCGTTTCCTGCGCTGGCAGCCCCAGGACCCATCGTGGCCGGGCCGCGATCGATTCGTTCTCTCCGCCGGCCACGGCTCGATGCTGCTCTACGCGCTGCTCCATCTTTCCGGGTACGACCTGCCGCTCGAGGAGCTCCAGCGCTTCCGTCAGCTCGGCAGCCGCACCCCCGGCCATCCCGAGCATGGGCTGACGCCGGGCGTCGAGACCACCACCGGTCCGCTCGGCCAGGGCTTCGGCAACGGCGTCGGCTTCGCGCTCGCGGCGAAGATGCTGGGCGCGCGCTTCAATCGCGAGGGCTTCGCGCCGTTCCAGCAGCGCGTCTACGGCATCGTCAGCGACGGCGATCTGATGGAGGGCGTGTCCTCGGAGGCCGCCTCGCTCGCCGGGCACTGGGGTCTCGGCAACCTCATCTACCTCTACGACGACAATCACATCACCATCGAAGGCGACACCGCGCTTGCGTTCAGTGAGGACGTCGGACGGCGCTTCGAGGCCTATGGCTGGCACACCGAGCACGTCATCCCCTACGACCACGACGCGCTGCTTCGCGCGTTCCATCGCGCGCTCGGCGAGGTCGATCGCCCGAGCCTGATCGTCTGCCGCAGCCACATCGCCTACGGCGCGCCGAAGAAGCAGGACAGCGCCTCGGCGCACGGCGAGCCGCTCGGTCCCGATGAAGTCCTCGGCGCGAAGCGCGCGCTCGGCTGGCCGGAGAGCCCGACGTTCCTGATCCCGCCCGAAGTGCCGGAGCGGTTCGCGCGCCGGGCCGCGGAGCTCAAGCCCGAATACGACGCGTGGCAAAAAGCCGTGCGCGAGTGGCGCGCCGCCGATCCCGAGCACGAACGGCAGTGGCGCGCGGAAACCGAGCGCGAGATTCCGAAGGACGTCTTCGCGCGTCTGATCGAGAAGGCGCCCACCGGCGCCGCGGCGACGCGTGCCCACAGCGCCGCGGTGATCCAGCGCGCCGCCGAGCTCGTGCCCTCGCTGGTGGGAGGCGCCGCCGACCTCGAGCCTTCCACCAAGACCTGGATCAAGAGCTCGGTCGCGATCGAGCGGGGCTCGTTCGCCGGGCGCAACCTCCACTTCGGCATCCGCGAGCACGGCATGGGATCGATCCTGAACGGCCTCGCGCTCGGCGGTTTCACGCCGTTCGGCGCCTCGTTCCTGGTGTTCACCGATTACGCGCGGCCCTCGATTCGTCTGAGCGCGCTGATGAAGCTGCCGATCGTCTGGGTGTTCACGCACGACAGCGTCTTCCTCGGCGAGGACGGACCGACGCACGAGCCGATCGAGCACCTCACCGCGCTGCGCGCGATCCCCAATCTCCTCGTCATCCGACCGGCCGATGGCCTCGAAACCGCGGCGGCCTGGGGCATCGCGCTCGAGCGAAGCACCGGCCCGACGCTGCTCGCGCTCACGCGGCAGAACCTTCCCGCGCTCGACCG
>DATJEP010000018.1:0-4065 GCA_035496475.1 Candidatus Udaeobacter sp. | reverse complement strand
CCCGCGGGCGAGCGGCGGCCAGCGCAGCGCGCCCGCGGTGCGCGCCGACAGCGAGCGGCCGGCGTAGACCAGGATCGCGATCCAGAGGAACAGCATCGTGGGCAGAATCTGCGGCAGCGCGCGGCGGCGGATCGAGGCGTTGTCCTCGATCGAGCGCTGAAGCGCGGCCAGCCGATCGGCCGAGTATCCGATTTCGCGTCCCAGCACGATCAGCTGCTGATCGCCTTCCTTCATCTTCGCCTCGACGTTGGCGGTCAGCGCCGGATAGGCGGCGAGCCGCGGCAGCAGCGAAGCGAAGAGCAGGATCGGCAGCAGCATCCAGGCGCGCGCGCCGGATCCGGCTCCCATGCCCTCCTCGCGGAGTCCCATCCACACGCCGCACAAACCGGACGCGGGCACCCACCACGCCCACGCGGTCTCGGCGTTTCCGGTCGCCAGCACCACCACCGCGAGACCGAGCGGAACGGCGAGGCCCCAGAAACCGAACCGCCATGACACCAGCAGCGCGAGTGCCACCACCACCGGAATCGCCAGCCACAGCCCCGCCCACGGCGAAGGCGTCAGCATCGCCAGCGCTCCGAGCAACAGCAGGAGCAGCACCACGCGCACCCAGCTCAGAACGCGCGGAACCCCCGAGGTCGCCGGATCGCGTGCCGGCTCAGCGATAGAAGTCACTGGTGAACGGCAGCAGCGCCAGCACGCGGGCGCGCTTGATCGCCACGGTCAGCTGCTTCTGATGGCGCGCACAGGTGCCCGAGACCCGGCGCGGCACGATCTTGCCGCGATCGGTCACGAAGCGGCCGAGGCGCTTCTCGTCCTTGTAATCGACGAAGCCCACTTTTTCCATGCACAGTTTGCAGTACTTCCGCTTGATGCCCTTGCCTTCACGTTCCTTGGCCATGGATTCGCTCTCACCTCCCGAAGAATTCTTGGGATCTCAGCTCTCGTCCGTCGGCAGCTCGGTCTGAGCCGCCACGGCACGTTCCAGGAAATGCACCGACTCGCCGCGGATCTCGAGCCGCTTCTGCGGCTCGCCGCTCGGGCCGGTCCACTCCCGCATCTGCAGCCGGCCCTCGACCAGCACCGCGCTGCCCTTCTTCAGATACTGTCCGCAGACCTCGGCCAGCCGCTGGTACGTCATCACCGTGGCATAGCCGGTCTGCTCGCCGAGCTTGCCGTCGCGTCCACGAAAGCGCCGGTGAAACGCGATCGCGAAGCTCGTGACCGGCGTGCCGTCCGGCGCGTAGCGCCGATCCGGATCACGCGTCAGCCTGCCGCTCAGCAGGACGCGATTCACCTCGGGGAGCTTGAGCTCGCTCAATCATCCCTCCCGCGACGCGCGCGCCACTCGTCGCCAGGTCGAGCCGGCGACTACTCGTCGCCGGCCTCATCCGCCGCCGCCGCCAGCGCCTCGGGGTCGGCCTGCGGAGTCGTCAGCTCCGGCGGAACGTGCAGCACGGTCAGCACCCGCATCACCTGCTCGTTCAGGCGCAGGCGGCGCTCGATCTCCTTCACCACGGTGCCCGGTCCTTCGTACAGGAACATCGTGAAGATGCCGTCGCGCTTGCGATGGATCTCGTAGGCCAGGCGGCGCTTGCCCCAGCGCTGGACGTCGATGACCTGAGCGCCCAGATCCTTGATCCATTGCGTGACGCGCTCGACTTCCTCGTTGACCTTGGCCTCGTCGAGGCCTGGCTCGAGGATGAATGTGGTCTCGTACTTGGTCACGATTCCTCAGCCTCCTTCGGCACCTTGCGGTTGAACCGATTCATCGCGGCGATCACGCCTTCGGTCACCCAGCACTCGGCCGCATCCGCGGCGCGCGCGATGGTTTCGGCGATGATCGTCTCTTCGTTTGCGTCGAACATCTCCAGCACGTGATCGCGAAGCTCGGCCGATTCGACCGATCCAACGCCGATCCGGAGCCGCGCGTAGTCCCGGGTCATCAGCGCGGCTTCGATGCTCTCGAGCCCCCGATGTCCGCCGCTCGATCCGTGCCGGCGCACCCGCAGCTCGCCGACCGGCAGATAGACGTCATCCGAGATCACCAGCAGACCGGCCGGATCGAGCTCGTGCCGCGTCCGCCACGACCGCAGCGCCTCGCCCGAAAGATTCATCCACGTCTCCGGCCACATCAGATCGACTTCGCGATCCCCGACCACCGCGTGCTTCGTCCTGTAGGTCCCGGCCTCCTCGCCGCCCGCCGCCTTCCAGCGCCCCTCGAGCATCTCGAGCAGGCGCCAGCCGACGTTGTGCCGCGTGCGCGCATAGCGCGCTCCCGGATTGCCGAGCCCGACCAGCAGCGGCACGCGCTATTTCTTCTCCTTCTTCTCCGCCTTCGGCTCCTTGGTCTCCTTGCCGGCGGCTTCCTCGCCTTCCTCTTCCTTCTTGCCCTTGGCGATCACCTCGGGCTCCTCGGTGGTCGCCGCGGCGGCCGCGACCTCCTCGGCCGGCTTCTCCTCCATCACGGTCGGCGCCACGACCGCGGCGACGGTCGCGTCGGGATCGCTGAGGATCGTGACGTTCGGCACCGACAGATCGCGGACGTGGATCGAGTCACCGATGTTCAGGTTGGTGACGTCGACGTCGATCGACGCGGGAATCGCCGTCGGCAGACAGCGCACTTCGATCGCGCGCAGGCTGTGCTCGATGATGCCTCCACCATCCTTGACGCCGATGGCGAGACCGTTGAGCCGAACCGTCACCTGGACCTCGATGGTCTCGGTCAGCGAGATGTGCTGGAAGTCGAGGTGCAGGATGACGTGGGTCAGCGGGTCGTACTGAACGTCGCGGATCAGCGCGGTGTAGTCGCTGGATCCGACCTTCAGATTGACGAGCGGATTGCTGCCCTGATGACCGCGCAGCGCGACGTCGAAGTCCCGCGCCACGACCGCGACTGGAATCGGCGTCTCACCGTGCCCGTAGAGCACGCCGGGAATCTGGCCGGCGGCGCGCGCCTTGCGCGCCCCGCCCTTGCCGATGCCCTCGCGGCGCACGCCGGAGATGGGAATGACGGACATGGATGCTCCTCCTGATTCAGATGAACAGCGTGCTGAGCGAGCGTTCCTCGTGGATGCGCTGCACGGCTTCACCGAGCAGCCCGGCCACCGAAAGCTCGAGCACGTTGGACGGCAGAGACAGTGCCTCGTGGGAAACGGTGTCGGTGATCACCAGCTCGCGGATCGGCGAGGACTGGATGCGCTTCAGCGAATCGTTGCTGAAGACGCCATGGGTGACGCCGGCGTAGATTTCGCGCGCGCCGGAGGCGCGGATCGCGCTCGCGGCCTGGCACAGCGTGCGCGCGGTCGTGACCACGTCGTCGAACAGCACGACGTTCTTGCCGTCGACGTCGCCGATGATGTTCATGATCTCGACCGCGTCGGGGCGCGGACGACGCTTGTCGACCAGGCCGAGCTCGGCGCCGAGACGCTTGGCGTAGGCACGGGCCATCTTCACGCTCCCGATGTCGGGCGCCACGACCATCAGATCCTTGATCTTCTTCTGCGCGAAATAGTCGACCAGCACCGGCGCGGCATAGAGATGGTCGAACGGAATGTCGAAGAAGCCCTGGATCTGCGCGCTGTGGAGATCCATGGTCAGCGCGCGATCGGCGCCCGCGGTCGTGATCAGGTTCGCGACCAGCTTGGCCGAGATCGGCGCGCGCGGCTGGTCCTTGCGGTCCTGACGCGCGTATCCGAAGTACGGCACCACCGCGGTGACGCGCCGCGCCGAAGCGCGCTTGGCGGCATCGAGCATCACCAGCAGCTCCATCAGGTTCTCTGCCGGGGCTCCGGTCGCCTGCACGATGAACACGTCGCTGCCGCGGATGTTCTCGTTGAACTTGACCGAGACCTCGCCGTCTTCGAAGCGACCGACGTCGATGTCACCGATCGGAGACTTGAGCTGCTCGCAGATCGACTGCGCCAGCTTGCGGCTGGCGTTCCCGGCGAAGATCCGACAGGGATCCAAGCGAAAATCCTCCGTCATCAACGGATCGCGATCACGCACGCGGCCGGAATCGGTCCGGAGTGACCGAACACTCCGGTCTCGATCCTCCGGACCCTG
>DATJEP010000017.1:0-6148 GCA_035496475.1 Candidatus Udaeobacter sp. | reverse complement strand
AGACGGCGCCGGCCCGATCGACGGTGAGGCGCCCGGAGTCCTCGAGGATCAGCACTTCGCCCGCGATCGGCGTGCGGGCGGCGGGGCGTGAGAGCCGGGCATGAATCGCGGTCCACGACGAGGGCGGATCGCGCCGGACGGCGGCGACCGCGGGGCATGCGGCAAAGCCTGAAGCGCCGAGCATCAGCGCGCAGAAGACGGCAGCGAAGCGTGGTCGGATACGAAGCATGAGGCAGCCTCCGCGGAATGAGACTCCTCAGTTTTCGGCAGGTTCGTGGCGTCTCTCAAGCGGGAATGCGACCCGCCAGGATCTCCGCCAGCCGGGCGCCGTCGAGGTTGCCGCCCGAGATCACGCAGGCCACGCGGCCCGCTCCCGCGAGACCCTTCATCGCCGCGGCCAGCGATGCGGCGCCAGCGCCCTCGGCGATGACATGCTGACGCTCCGCCAGCAGGCGGATCGCCGCGGCGACTTCGGCGAGCGACACGATGAGGGAGCCGGCGAGGAGATCGCGGGCGAGCGGCCACATCTCGGAAAGCACGAACGGGCTCCCCATCCCATCGACGAAGCTCGCCCGGTATTCGATCCGTGTCGGCTCCCCGGCGCGCAGCGAAGCGGCGAGAGCCGCCGACGTCTCGACCTCGCAGGCGTAGACCCTGACTCCCGGCGCCAGCGCGCGCGCCGCGGCCGCGATCCCGCACGAGAGCCCGCCGCCACCGTAGGGCACGACGATGGCCTCGACGTCGGGAAGATCTTCGAGGATCTCGAGCGCGATGGTCGCGTTCCCCGCCATGACCGCCCGATCGCTCACCGGATGAACGAAGCATCCCCCGAGATCGCGGAACGCGCGCGTGGCGAGAACGTCGAACCACTCCGCGAACGGAACGCGGATCACCTCGGCGTCCAGCCGGCGCAGCGCGGCGAGCTTGGCTTCGGGAGCGTGGTCCGGCGCGACCACGGTGCAGCGCACGCCGAGCTTCTTCGCCTGCCACGCCACGCCCTGCGCCATGTTGCCGGCGCTCGCCGTCCATACACCCCGCGCGAGCTCCAAGGGATCGGCGAGAGCCATCGCGTTGGTCGCGCCCCGCAGCTTGAAGGATCCGATGGGCTGCAGGTTCTCGAGCTTGAGCCAGATCGCGGGCGAAGCGTGGTTCGAAGGATCGAGCCTGAGTGGAACGAGCGGCGTACGCAGCACGGATCCCTGGATCCGCGTGCGCGCCGCGCGCGCTTCGTCGAGGGTCACCGGGGCAATCGGATCGCTCATCGCCGCGAAGCTATCATGCGCGAAAGCGCGCGCCTCTTCGTTCCGGCGGGAATCCGAAGGATCACGCCGCGGCCGGAAGCCCATCCATCCAGAGTCTCAAGTGGTCCGGCTAACTGAAGACAAGTAAAGGTAGTTGCCCGACCGACCCTAAGGTTGTTTGCGCGCCGCGCCGATAACCCGCGAGGCTCGAATGCGTCGCTCACCTTATTCTGCTGGAGTGCGCTCCACGATGATTCCGGAGATGAACACGCCTCCCGCCGGCTTCGACCCCGCGCGCGATCTTCCGCCCGGCTTCGAGGTCTTCTATCGGCCTCTGCACGATGCGTTCGCGCGCCGGCAACAGGAGCTCGCCGAGCGCCGGATCCAGAAGCTGGCCGAAGCGGAACAGGGTTCGCTGCCCGCGCATCTTCCCCCCTCGCCCGCGACTCGGGACGCCTGGCGCATCGAGCTGCCGGCGTGGTGCCGCGATCAGCGCAATCAGATGACCGGCCCCGCCGATGACGGCGAGCTGGTGGTCAAGATGCTGAACTCGGGCGCGCCCGGAGTCATGCTCGACCTCGAGGACTCGATGGCGAATCAGTGGCCGAACCTGATGCGCGGCGTGGCCAACATTCACGCGGCGCTCGACGGCACGCTCAGCTACGAGGATCGCAAGCGCGGGAAGCGCGTCGGCATCGAGTCCTCGCCGACGGTGATCTGGAACCGCGTGCGCGGTCTCCATCTTTCGCAGGCCGGGACTCTTCCCGGCGACGAACGCACGTCGGCGTCGCTGTTCGATCTCGCGCTGATCGTCCATCGGCTCGAGCCGGAGCGGCTGCGCCATCCCCTGTGCATCTACATTCCGAAGTCGGAGTCCGCCGACGAGGCGCTGTGGTGGCGCGACGTGCTGGTCGCGCTGGCGCGCGCGCGCGGCTGGCCGGCGAACAGCATCAAGTGCATGGCGCTGGTCGAATCGCACCCGCTCGCGCACGAGATGGAGGAATTCCTCTTCCACCTGCGCGACCACATCCTCGGCCTCAATCTCGGACGCTGGGATTACATGGCGAGCCTGATCCATTTCACGCTCGCCGATCCCGCCTGGGTGCTTCCCGACCGCAACACGATTCCGCACGACGTGGCGTTCTTCCAGCGCGTGCGGCACCTCCTGGTCGACATCTGCCATCGACGCGGCGCGCTCGCGATCGGCGGCATGACGGCGCTCTATCCGAGCCGCGAGGATCCCGAGCTCAACGCGCGGGCGCTCGCGGTGCTGGAGCAGGACAAGAAGAACGAGGCGAGCTGTCTGATGGACGGAGCCTGGACCGGACACCCTGACCAGAACGCGATCGCGGTCGCCCAGTTCCCGGCGCCGAATCAGATCGGGCGGAGGCCGGAGGGTACCGAGCGTTATCCCGATCTGCGCCCGGTTCCCGAGGGCGTGGGGAAGTGCAGCGTGGCCGGGACCCGCGCCGCGGTGCGCACCGTGATCCGGTATCGCAACGGCGTCCTGAACGGGCGCGGCGCGAGCCTGCTCGACGGCTACATGGAGGATCTCGCCACCGATCGCATCTACCGGCTGATGATCGCGCAGCGCATGCGTCACCGCGATCAGGTCACGGTGCCGGACGAAACCGGGCGCAACGCGCCGCACACGCCGGAATTCGTCAGTGGTTGCTTCGATCAGGAGCTGGCGCGACTGCTGGCCGAGCGTGAGCGGCTGCGCGACGGCGGCGACGAGAAGAGCTGGCGCACCGCGCGCGAGCAGAGTGAAACGATGATCCGACGGGGCCTCGTGAACCCGGTCTGAACGATGACACCCGACGCTCCGCGCTCGCGCGGACTTCAGGATGGAGAACGCGAAATGAGCAAGCCTCGCTCGGCAACCGAGTTGGATCAGTCCTTCGCCGCGGACTCGAGATGGACCGGCGTGACACGTCACTATGCAGGATCCGACGTCGCGCGCCTCTCCGGCACGGTGCGGATCGAGCACACGCTGGCGCGCCGCGGCGCCGAGCGACTGTGGCAGCGCATGCGCCGCGGCCCGGTGCGCGCGCTGGGCGCGCTGACCGGGAACCAGGCGGTCGAGCAGGCGGCGGCCGGGCTCGAGGCGATCTATTGCAGTGGCTGGCAGGTGGCGGGTGACGCGAACACCGCCGGGCAGATGTATCCCGATCAGAGTCTCTATCCTGTCGACAGCGTTCCGGCGCTGGTGCGCCGCATCAATCACGCGTTCCAGCGGGCGGATCAGATCGCGCAGCTCGAGGGCGACGGCGCGGCGACCGACTGGTTCGTGCCGATCGTCGCCGATGCCGAGGCCGGATTCGGCGGCGATCTCAACGCGTTCGAGCTGATGAAGGCGATGATCGAGGCCGGCGCCGCCGGAGTCCATTTCGAGGACCAGCTGGCCTCGGCGAAGAAATGCGGCCACATGGGCGGCAAGGTGCTGGTGCCGACGCGCGAGTTCATCCAGAAGCTGCAGGCCGCGCGGCTCGCCGCCGACGTCCTCGACGTTCCGGCCATCCTCGTCGCGCGCACCGACGCGAACAGCGCCAAGCTCCTGACCGGGGACGTGGATCCTCGCGATCGACCGTTCCTGACCGGCGAGCGGACTGCGGAGGGCTTCTTCGAGTTCCGCGGCGGTCTCGACGCCGCCATCGCGCGAGGGCTCGCGTTCGCGCCCTACGCCGACCTGGTGTGGTGCGAGACCTCGAGCCCCGATCTCGAGGAGGCGCGGCGCTTCGCCGTCGCGATCCACGCACAGTTTCCGGGGAAGCTGCTGGCCTACAACTGCTCGCCGTCGTTCAACTGGTCACGCCATCTTTCGGCCAAGCAGATCGCCGCGTTCCAGGACGAGCTCGGAAAGCTGGGCTATGCGTTCCAGTTCGTCACGCTGGCCGGGTTCCATGCCCTCAATCTCAGCATGTTCGAGCTCGCGCTCGGTTATCGCGATCACGGCATGGCGGCCTACGCCACGCTCCAGGATCGTGAGTTCGACATGCAGAAGAAGCACGGATACGCGGCGGTCAAGCATCAGCGTTTCGTCGGGACCGGATACTTCGACGAGGTCTCGAACGTCGTGAGCGGCGGCGCGGCCTCGACCGCGGCGCTGAAGGGATCGACCGAAGAGCATCAGTTCTAGTCGCTGCCGGACCGGCGGCGGGGCTGATCCACCGCGTGATACTCTCGCGCGAATGATGGCCAAGCCGCGCGGGAAGCGTGCCCGTTCTCCGAGCGACGTACCTCCGGCGCCGGCATCCGCGCCGAGCCTTCTGCCGCTCATCGCGGCCGCGGCCGCGCTCCTCGTCTACCAGGGCGCGCTCCGGTACTTCTTCGCCCAGGACGACTTCCTCGGGCTCGCGCGCGCCCGCGGTCTTGCGCCGCCCCTCCACGGAGCCTGGCGATGGTTGTCAGGACAGGGCTATTTCGAGCTGATGCGGCCCTTCGGCGTGGCAAGCGCCTTTCCGTATCATGCCGTGAGCCTGATCGCGCACGCGACGACGTCGGCGCTCCTCGCCTCGCTCCTGGCGAAGCGCTTCGCCTGGCCCGCGGCGCTCGCCGGCGCGCTGTTCTACGCCGCGCACCCCGCGCACTACACCGCGGTCTATTCGGTCTCGGGGATCGGTGAGCTGCTGTCGGCGCTGCTCGTGCTTTCGACGATCGCACTCGCGTCGCGCCGGGACCGCCTGCGCTGGCTCGCTCTCCCCGCTTTTGGGCTCGCGCTGATCTCCAAGGAATCGGTGGCGCTGCTGCCGCTCGCGCTGCTCCCGCGATCCGGCTGGCTCGGGAGTCGGGAGCGGAGCGCCGCGCGCGCCGCTCCTTCCGGGGATCCGTCGAGGCGAAACGACCGCGCGCTGATCGCGGTGCTCGCCGTCGTCTCCGCGCTCGCCGGCGCCGTGCTCTTTGCCTCCGACGTCTTCGGCGTGCGCACCCACCTCGCGACCTCGGCGCCCTATGCGGTCAGCTTCGGATCTCACGTCGCCGGAAATCTGGCGACCTACGCCGGCTGGGCGGTGAATGTCTGCATCCTCACCGTGCGCGGATTCAGCGACGCGATCGATCCTTCGGCGTTTCCGTGGGCGGCGGGACTCGGAGCGGTGTGGCTGCTCGGGTTCACTTCGAGCAAACTCCGTGGACGCGGATGGGGCGCCGGGGGACTCACGTTCCTCGTGCTGCTTGCGCCCGTGCTCGGTCTTCGCAATCATATCTATCACTACTATCTGGTCGCGCCGCTCCTCGGCGTCGCCTGGTGTGTGGCCGCGGCACTCGATCTCGTGAGCGAGATCGGCGCGCGCGGAGTGAAGCGCGAGCCGCGCGCCTCATCACACGCTCAAGGACGCCACGCGGCGCAAACACCCGCGACCTCCCCACGCGGGCCGGTTCCCTTTCTGACACTGGCCGTGGGAGTGATCGTGGTGCTGAACGGCGCGCTGCTGGTGCACAAGGTCGAAACCTATCCCTTCACGGATCCCCGGCTGCGCTCGGACGCCCTGGTGGATCGCGCCCGCATCGCGCGCAAGGTGTACGACGGCTTGTCGGCGTCGTCGCAGCCGCCCGGCGCGCCCCTCGTCTTCTGGTCGCCGGCTTCGATTCGCGAGGAATCGGCGTCGAACCCCGCCGCGGACGCCCTGCATCACGAAACCTATTGGGAACGCAACGTACGCTCCGCATTGATGGATGGCCTGGCGGTTCGCGTGCTGTTTCCGGGGAGCGGCGCCGTGTCGTTCGTGCACGAGTACTCGCCGCCGCCGCCGGGCGCGCGCGTCGTCCTCTACGACGTTGATGGCTCGCTGCGCGTGATGACCGCCGCGGAGGTCGACTCGGCGAACGCGGCCTGGAACTCCGGAGCCGCGCGATGAGCCCGCGACTTCGGCATCGCGGAACCGGCGGCTCCGGTGCGCCGCGCGCTT
>DATJEP010000016.1:0-17337 GCA_035496475.1 Candidatus Udaeobacter sp. | reverse complement strand
GGACGCATGATCATCGTGGTCGACGATGCCCATCGCGAGAACGAAGGCGACATCGTGTTCGCGGCCGAGAAGGCGACGCCGGAGAGCGTCAACTTCGCCGTCAAGTACGGGCGCGGCATCCTCTGCGCGCCGATGGAGCCGGCCGAGGCCGACCGCCTCGGACTCAAGCTCATGGTCGCGAACAACACCGCGAAGTTCGGAACGCCGTTCACCGAGTCGGTCGACGCGGTGCGCGGCACCACCACCGGGACGTCGGTCTACGATCGCTCCCGCACGCTGCGCGCGCTGGCATCGCCGCGGACCACGTCCAAGGACTTCGTTCGTCCCGGACACATCTTTCCGCTGCGCGCCCTTCCCGGCGGCGTGCTGCGCCGCGCCGGTCACACCGAAGCGGTGCCGGACCTGTGCCGGCTGGCGGGGCTCCATCCGGTCGGAGCGCTGTGCGAGATCCTCGACGACGACGGCCGCATGATGCGCCTGGCGCAGCTGGTGCCGTTCGCGCGGCGCCACCGCCTCGGGATCCTGACCATCCAGGCCCTGATCGAATACCGGCGCAAGCGCGAAGTGCTGGTCGAGCGCGTGGTCACCGTGCCCCTGCCGACGCCCGAGGGCGCGTTCCAGCTCCATCTCTATCAGAGCAAGCTCGAGGGCGATCACCATGTCGCGCTGGTGAAGGGCAACGTGCGTCGCGGCGGCCCGGTGCTGGTGCGCGTGCACTCGCAGTGCCTGACCGGCGACGTGTTCGGCTCCGAACGCTGCGACTGCGGCCCGCAGATGCACGCGGCGCTGCGCGCGATCAACAAGCGGGGACGCGGCGTGTTCCTCTACCTCAGGCAGGAGGGACGCGGCATCGGCCTCGCGAACAAGCTCAAGGCATACGCGCTCCAGGATCGCGGACTCGACACCGTCGAGGCCAACGTGAAGCTCGGATTCCCTCCCGACCTCCGCGACTACGGGATCGGCGCGCAGATCCTCGCCGACCTCGGCGTGCGCGAGATCGAGCTCCTCACCAACAACCCGCGCAAGATCGTCGGTCTCGAGGCGCACGGGCTTCGGATCGTGAAGCGCGTGCCGATCGAGCTGCCGTCCACGCGCCACAATCGCCGCTACCTCGCCACCAAGCGCGACAAGCTCGGCCACCTGCTCGACCTCAAGCTGGGAGAGACGTGATGGCGATCGAACACGCGGTCTCGCACGACGCTGCGGGCCTCCGCTTCGCCGTGCTGGCTTCGCGTTTCAACGAGGAGATCGTGCGCCGTCTCAGCGATGCCGCGATCGAGGTGCTGGAGCGGCGCGGGGCCGAGCCCTCCGCCATCGAGCGATTCTGGGTGCCGGGTTCCTTCGAGCTGCCGCTGGCGGCTCGCTGGGCCGCGGGCACCGGGCGCTTCGACGCGGTGCTGGCGTTCGGCGCCGTGATCCAGGGCGAGACCGAGCACTTCCGCCTGGTCTCGGACGCCGCGTCGTCCGGCCTCCTCAGCGTCGCCGCGGACACCGGGCTTCCGGTCCTGAACGGCGTCCTCGCCGTCTACGACGCGGCGCAGGCCGAATCGCGAAGCGGCGGAGCGCTCGGCAATCGAGGCGCCGAAGTCGCGCTCGCCGCCGTGCAGATGGCGCGACTCCGGCGCACCTTCGGAGCCGGGTGAGGCGCGCGCTCGAATCCGCGCGGCGTCACGCGCGTGAAGTGGCGTTCCGCGTGGCCTATCAGGCCGATCGCACGGCGGACCGCTATGACGACGTCTGGCGCGCTCTGCAACGCGAGGAGCGGCTGAACGAAGACCAGGCTCAGCTGGTCGCCGACGTGATCGAGTGTCTCGAGCGGCGCGGCGCGGAGGTCGACGGTGCGCTCGGAGAGGCGGCCGAGCACTGGACGCTGGCGCGGCTCGCCGCCACCGACCGCTCGGTGCTCCGCACCGCCACCGCGGAGCTGCTCTCACGCCCCGGAACTCCGGCGCGCGTTCTGATCGACGAGGCGATCGAGATCGCCCGGCGCTACGGATCCGAGGTGTCGGGGGCGTTCGTGAACGGCGTGCTCGATCGCGTGGCGCGGCGCGTGCGTCCCGGAGAGCTGTGATGCTGTACGCCATCGTCTCCGACATCCACGGCAATCTCGAGGCGCTCGAGGCCGTGCTCCGCGACCTCGAGCGTCACCGCCCGGCGCACATCGCCTGCCTCGGCGACTTCGTCGGCTATGGAGCGTCGCCGAACGAGTGCATCGACCGCCTGCGGCCGTTGATCGAGGCCGCGGTCGTCGGCAATCACGATCTCGCCGCGATCGGGCGGGTGCGCCTCGGCGGATTCAACAGCGACGCCGCGGCCGCGGCGCGCTGGACCGACGACCGGCTGAGCCCGGAGAACCGCGTGTGGCTGGAGAGCCTGCCCTACGCGTTGCCGTGGCGGGGCGCGCTGCTCGTGCACGCCTCGCCGCTCCATCCCGAGGACTGGAACTACGTGCTGACGCCGGCCGACGCCGAGGCCGAGATGGCGTCCTGCGCCGAGACGCTGGTCCTGATCGGCCACTCGCACTATCCCGGCGTGTTCGAGCTGGAGCAGGGCCACGCGCGCTACACGCGCGCCGAGGAGGTTCCGCTCCGCCCCGGCCGGCGGTATCTCGTCAACGTCGGCAGCGTCGGCCAGCCGCGCGACGGCGACGCGCGTGCCGCCTACCTCCTCTACGACGATCGCGAGCGCACGCTGCGCCACGTGCGTCTCGACTACGACGTCGACGCCGCCATGGGCCGCATCAAGGACGCGGGGCTGCCGTCGTTCCTGGCCGAGCGGCTGCGCTGGGGTGAATGACGTGACCGGAACCGTGACGCGGCGGGCGTCGACCCTCGATCACTGGGAATCGTACTGGAAGGGTCACGCCGACCTCGACCGCACCTACTCGACCGGCGGACGTCTGGCGCGCGAGCTGATGGCCGAGGGAAACGTGGCGGGGAAGCGCGTGCTCGAGGTCGGAGCGGGCTCGGGCCGTGACGCGCTCGCGCTCTCGCGCGCCGGCGCGCATGCGTTCGTGCTCGACTATTCGCCGGCGTCCCTGGCGCTGGTGCAGCGCCAGGCGAGGGAGATGGGCGTGGCGATCGCACTGGTTCGAGCCGACGCGCTGGCCATGCCGTTCCGCGACGGAGCGTTCGAATTCGTGTACCACCAGGGATTGCTCGAGCACTTCCGCGATCCGATGCCGCTGCTGCGGGAGAACGCGCGCGTCGCGGCGCGCGGCGGCCGCGTGATCGTCGACGTTCCCCAGACGTTCCATCTGTACACCGTGATGAAGCGCGGGCTGATGATGATCGACCGCTGGTTCGCGGGGTGGGAGACCCAGTTCACGCCCGGAGAGCTCGAAGCTCTGTGCGCGCGCGCCGGGCTCAGGGTGCGTCGCACCTACGGCGAATTCATGGTGCCGGGGCTCGGCTACCGGGTGCTGCGCGAGCTGCTGAAGCGCGGGCTCGGCGTCGCGCTGCCGCTCGAGCCCCGCGGCCCCGCGGCCTGGGACGCGGCCTGGACCGGCCTCCGCGCGCGGCTGCTCTCGACTCGCGCCGGACTCCACCTGGCCCACGTGATCGGCGCGGTCGCGGAGAAGCCGTGAGCGCCGCGCGAGGACGGGAGCAACCATGAGCGCGTCCCGAACGTCGGAGAAACGGTGAGCGCCCACCTCGTCGCGGTCAACTTCCGTGATCCCGCGCACCCTGAGGCCGGGGGCGCCGAGCTCCATCTCGAGCAGATCCTGCTCGAGGCGGTGCGGCGGGGCATGCGGGTCACGTGGCTGGCCGCGGGGTTCGAGGGCGGCGCTCCCGAGAGTGACCACCGCGGCATCCGCGTGCTGCGGCGCGGCACCTGGTGGAACTTCAATCTCGTCGTGCCGGGCGTGCTGCGGCGCGAGATGTCCGAGGCGCCGCCCGACCTCGTCATCGAGGACATCAACAAGGTGCCGTGCTTCACGCCGCTCTGGACCGCCGCGCCCGTCGCCGTGATCGTTCCGCACCTGTTCGGCGCCACGGCGTTCCGCGAGGCCTCGTTCCCGGCCGGACTCTACGTCGTCACGCTCGAAGCCCTGATCCCCGCCGTCTACCGCGGCTCGCGCTTCGTCGCGATCTCCGAGAGCACGCGCGACGACCTGGTGCGCCGCGGCATCGCCGCACGCGACATCGCGGTGGTGCACTGTGGCGTCGATCACGACGCCTATCGCACCGATCCCGCGCGCGTGCGCACCGAGCATCCGACGCTGGTGTTCGTCGGACGCCTGCGCCGGTACAAGGGGCTCGACTGGGTGCTGCGCGCGATGCCGCGGGTGCTCGCGCGGCGGCCGGAGACGCGATTGCACGTGATCGGCGACGGACCCCATGGCCCGGCGCTGCGCGCGGCGGCCGAGCGGCTCGGCATCGCGAATGCCGTGGTCTTCGAAGGCTACGTGCCGCGCGACGAGAAGGTGCGCCGCATTCAGAGCGCATGGGCGGTGGTCCAGCCGTCGCCGAAGGAGGGCTGGGGACTCACGGTGGTCGAAGCCGGCGCCTGCGGCACGGCGGTCGTCGCCGCGGACAGCCCCGGGCTGCGCGATTCGGTGCGCGACCAGCGCACCGGGCTGCTGGTGCCGTTCGACGACGATGAGCGGCTGGCGGCGGCGCTGCTCGCGATGATCGAGGATCCCGCGCTTCGCGACCGGCTCGGCGCGGCCGGCGTGGAATGGGCGGCGCCGTTCACCTGGCCGGATTGCGCGCGGCGGTCGCTCGATGCGCTGCTCGCGGCGGCGCTGGATCCCGCCGCGCCGGACCCGGCTTCGCCGGGTGCCCCCGCCGCCGAGGCCCGCGCGTGAGCGAGACCCCACGCCGGCCGGGCGGGAAGGGCATCGCGCTCCTCCTCGTCAAGGTCCTGCTCAGCGTCGCGCTCTTTTCGTTCCTGCTCGGACGCATCCCGCTCTCGAGCGTCACCGCCACGCTCCGCCATGCCTCGCCGTCCTGGCTGCTGCTGGCCGGGCTGGTGCTGATCGCGAGCAACGTGCTCGGCTCGTGGCAGTGGGATCACCTGCTGAACGCGGTCGGGATCCGCATTCCGTTCTGGAAGGTGTGCGCCTACTACCACGTCGGCCTCTTCTTCAACAATTTCCTGCCGGCGAACGTCGGAGGCGACATCGCGCGCGTCGCCGATGCCGCGCGCTACGACACCACGCCGGCCACCGCATTCTCGACGGTGCTTATGGATCGCATGATCGGAACGCTGGCGCTGGCCGGGCTCGCGCTGGTGACCACGCTGCCGGCGATCGACCGCTTCCACCTCACGCTCGCGTATCTCGCGCTGGTCGGCTTCTTCGCGCTCAGCGTGACGATGGTGTGGGCGATCTTCCATCCCCGCCTCCTGCCCGCGCTCGAGCGGTTGCTCGCGCGCGTCGGACTCGGCGGATTGAAGCCGCACCTCGACGACCTGGCGGCGCGGCTGACCGACTTCCGGGACCAGCGCGGCCTCATCGTCCGCGTGCTCGGCATCGCGCTCGTCGTCCAGGTCCTGCGCATCGCCGTGCACGTGCTGGTCGCGAAGGCGCTCGGGCTGCGCATCCCGCTGCTCTACTTCTTTCTTTTCGTTCCATTGCTCGCGGTGATAGTCTCGCTGCCCATCTCGTTGAACGGCATCGGACTGCGCGAAGGTGCCGGCGTCGTGCTGTTCGGACTCGTGGGGGTGGGACGCACGGCCGCGTTCGCGCTGCAGTTCACCACGTACCTCGTTGCCGTGGGGGTGAGCCTGCTCGGGGGTCTGGTGTTCCTGCTCCGCACCCCGCGCCGGCGCGCCGAAGCCAAACTGATGAGGAGGGCTCCTTGAGCGACCTGGGCAAGCGCACCACGCCTGCCATGGCTGCGTTGGTGTTCCTGCTGTCCTTCACGACCTACCTCATCACGCTGACCCCGACGGTCCCGTTCTGGGACTCCGGCGAGTTCATCGCCGTCTCCAACATTCTCGGCATTCCCCATCCGCCCGGCACCCCGTTCTACGTGCTGATCGGACACCTTGCCACGATGGTTCCGTGGGGAACCATCGCGAAGCGCGTCAACGCGCTGTCGGCCCTGGCCTCCGCGCTGGCCGTCATGCTGACCTACCTCACCGCGCTCCGGCTGATCCGCCTCGCGCAGGGCCGCCAGCAGGGTGGCTGGCCGGTGCCGAGCCCGATCCCGGCCTCGGCCGGCGGCGCGCCGGCGGCCGAGCTCCAGCCGGTGCTCGATCGCGAGTGGTGGGCCCACGAGTGGATGGCGCAGGCCGGCGCGATCGTCGCCGCGTTCCTCCTCGCCTGGTCCGACAACTTCTGGGAGAACGCGATCGAGGCCGAGGTCTATTCGATGATGAGCCTCGGACAGATCCTGGTGTTCTGGCTCGGGCTCAAGTGGTGGGAGGCGCACGAGAAGAAGCCGAGTGTGGGTCCGCTGCTCCTCTGCATCTATGTCATGTGGCTGAGCGTCGGCGTGCACCTCGGCGTCGGCATGATGGGCCTGCCGCTGGTGCTGCTGGTCGCGCTCGTCGACCGCAAGGTCGCGGTGATGCTGACCATGCCGATCATCTCGGTGCTCGGCGTCACCTACGGCATGGAGCGGATGATCGGCATCATGCTGGTGCTGTCGGTGCTCTCGTACGCCGTCTACGCGGTGCAGCGAAAGCTTCCGGCCTGGGCATGGCTGGTCTCGTTCGTGTGCGCCTGCATCGCACTGGTCCCCGCCTTTACCGACGCGAACTTCACGTTCCTCACCGGCACACTGGCGGCGCTCGCGCTCGCGCTTCCCCTGCTCGTGATGTGGCAGCTGCGCGACGCCCGAATCATCGCGCTCGCGCTGATGCTGATGGTGATCGGCTACTCGACCCACCTCTACCTGCCGATCCGCGCCGCGCAGCACCCGGCGATCAACGAAGGCAATCCGTCGAACTGGGACAGCCTGCGCTACCTGCTCGAGCGCAAGCAGTACGGCGAGACCAGCATGTTCGTGCGCCGCGGGCCGTGGTCGGCGCAGTTCGGCAAGGAATTCTGGCGGTACTGGAAGCGCCAGTGGCCGCTGTTCCCGACCCCGCAGCCGTCGGGCCCGGGGGAGGCGAGGCGCGAGCCGTCGGTGCTCACCGCGATCCTCCCGCTGGTGCTCGGGCTCTTCGGAGGCTGGTGGCAACGCCGCAATCGCATCTCGTGGCTGACCACCGGGATCCTGCTCGCGTTCGCGACGATCGGGATGATCCTGTTCCTCAACTTCACCGATCATGAGGTGCGGGATCGCGACTACTTCTTCACCACCGGCTACCACATCTATGCGATCTGGATCGGCATGGGGGTGACCTGGCTGATCGGCTGGATCCGCGACTCGTTCGCCGAGGGCGGAATGCGGCTGGCTGGCACCTCGCTCGCCGTGATCGTGCTGGTCGCGCAGCCGTTCCTGGTCCTGCGCACGCTGTGGTTCACGCACGACCGCCGCGGCAACTTCGTCGCCCACGACTACGCCTACAACATGCTGGAGCCGCTGGCGCCGAACAGCTTCGTGTTCACCAACGGCGACAACGACACGTTCCCGCTGTGGTACATGCAGCAGGTCGAGAACCTGCGCAAGGACGTTCGGGTCGTGAATCTGAGCCTGCTCAACACCGACTGGTACATTCAGCAGCTGCGCGACGAGGAGCCGAAGGTCCCGATCGATCTCGACAACCGCACGGTGAAGCTGCTCGGGCTCGGTGCGGTGCAGGATTCTCTCGGCCACCTGATCTACACCAACCAGTTCATGGTTGCGCACATCATGCAGGAGGACCGCACCGCGACCGGCTGGAAGAAGCAGCCCTACTTCGCCGTCACCGTGCCCGAGCACATGGGCTTCGAGCGCAATTTCACGCTGGAAGGCCTGGTCTATCGCGTGAACCCGGATACCACCGGGCCCGAGATTGACGAGCCGGCCACGCGTCGTGCGCTCTACCAGACCTTCAAGTACCGCGGCCTCTTCGGTCCCGACGGAAGCTGGGATGCTTCGGTGTTCAAGGACGAGAACGCGGCGACGCTGTCGCGGAACTACGCCGCGGCGCACCTTCAGCTGGCGTTCTACTACCGGCACGAGCATCAGATCGGTCGCGCCATCGCCGAGATGGAGCGCGTGTCGCGGATGTTCCCGGATTACACCGAGGTGCTGATTCCGCTCGGCGGCTTCTACATGGACGCCGGGGACACTGCCAAGGCGGTCGCCCTGTTCCAGCGGCTCGCGGCGAAGAGTCCCGATCGTCCGGACGCGCACTACTACTACGGCGTGACGCTCGTCTATCAGGGGCATCTCGAGCAGGGCCTGAAGGAGTTCGACGCCGCGATCCACGCCGATCCCGGATACAATCAGGCGTACTACGCCGCGTACTACTCGCTGAAGCAGGCGGGTCAGACCGCGCGTGGCGTCGGCTATCTGGAACGCTGGGTCGATGCGCATCCGACCGACGAGTCGGCGCGCCAGATGCTCGAGATGGAGCAGCAGCTGATCCGTGGGAACGCCGGGCGGCCGAGCCCGCTGCCGCGGCCGCCCGCGCCGACGCTGCCCTGATTCCGCGAGGAGGTGGCATGTCCGAGCCGCACGCGCTGGTGACCGGCGCCGCCGGATTCATCGGCTCCCATCTCGTCGAGCGACTGCTCGAACAGGGGACGCGGGTCACCGGCGTCGACTGCTTCACCGATTACTACGATCCCGCGCTGAAGCGCGCGAATCTCGCGCGTGCCCGCGAATCGAACGCGTTCCGGCTGATCGAGCTCGATCTCTCGTCGGCCGATCTGGCCGCGCTGCCGGAGGTCACGGTGGTGTTCCATCAGGCGGCGCAGCCGGGCGTGCGCGCCTCGTGGGGCGCCGAGTTCCGCGCCTACGTCGATCACAACGTACTCGCGACGCAGCGGCTGCTCGAGCGCTACCGTGACGCGCGCCTCGAGCGCTTCGTCTACGCCTCGTCGTCGTCGGTCTACGGCGACGCCGAGCGCTATCCCACCGACGAGGAACAGCTGCCGCGGCCGTTCTCGCCCTACGGCGTGACCAAGCTCGCCGGCGAGCACCTGGCCCTGCTCTACGCGCGGAACTTCCGCGTGCCGGTGGTGGCGCTGCGCTACTTCACGGTGTACGGCCCGCGCCAGCGGCCCGACATGGCGTTCCACCGCTTCTGCCGCGCGCTGCTGCGCGGCGAGCCGATCACGGTCTACGGAGACGGCGAGCAATCCCGCGACTTCACCTACATCGACGACGCGATCGAGGCCAACCTGCGGGCGTGGACGCGCACCGCGCCGCACGCGGTCTTCAACGTGGGAGGCGGCTCACAGGTGCGCGTGCTGGAGGCGATCCGGCTGCTCGAGCGAGCGCTCGACCAGAAGGCCGACGTGCGTTTCGAGCCGCGCCCGCCCGGGGATCCGCTCGAGACGCGCGCGGACGCGACGCGCATCGAGTCGGATCTCGGCTTCAAGCCGTCGACGCCGATCGAGCGCGGTCTCGGCGCCGAGGCCGAGTGGGCGCGCGCGCTCCATGCCGAGGCCCGCCGATGAGCGTGCTGCCGCGTAGCGGCGACGAGCGGGGCGCGGATCGCGTGCTGCCCGCTTCGGCGTCGATCGACCTGTCGATCCTGATTCCCTGCTACAACGAGGCCGAGAGCCTTCCGACGCTGTACCAGGAAATCGTCGCCGCGCTCGAACCCCTGAGCCACCTCCGCTGGGAAACCCTGTTCGTCGATGACGGCTCGCGCGACGGAACCGATCAGGTGATCGAGACCCTGGCGGGGGCCGATCCGCGCGTTCGCGGAGTCTCGCTGCGGCGCAACTTCGGAAAATCGGCGGCGCTCGCCACCGGATTCCGCTTCGTGCGGGGCGAGCGTGTGGTGACGATGGATGCCGACCTCCAGGATGATCCCTCGGAGCTGCCGCGACTGCTCGACATGCTGGACCAGGGCTACGATCTGGTCTCGGGGTGGAAGCTCAACCGGCAGGATCCGATCACCAAGACGCTGCCCTCGCGCCTCTTCAACGCGGTCACCTCCGCCGTGTCCGGCATCCAGCTCCACGACTTCAACTGCGGCTTCAAGGTCTACCGGCGCGAGGTCACCGAGGCGATCGAAGTCTACGGCGAGCTGCACCGCTTCATGCCGGCGCTCGCGCACTGGCGCGGCTTCCGTGTCGGCGAGCTGCCGGTGCACCATCGCGCGCGGCGCTTCGGGCGCAGCAAGTTCGGCGCGTCACGCTTCGTCAACGGCTTCCTCGATCTCATGAGCGCCGCGTTCATCTCGACCTCGGCGCTGAAGCCGTTGCACGTCTTCGGCCGCGTCGGGCTCGCGTTCCTCGCGTTCGGCACGCTGGTCGGGCTCTACTTCGTGGCGCTGTGGATCGGGGGTGAGCCGATCCATGTACGGCCCCTGATGCTGTTCGGCGCGGGGCTCGGTCTCGTCGGCATCCAGTTCATCCTGATGGGGCTGCTGGGGGAGATGATCGCGAACCTGGGGGCGCGCTCCGAGTACCCGGTCCGGCGCCGCTACAACGTGGATGGAGGCGCGTGAAGGCGTTCGTCCTGGCCGGCGGGCTCGGGACGCGACTGCGGCCGCGCTTCGGCGATCTTCCGAAGGGCCTGGCGCCGCTCGGCGGCCGGCCCTTCCTCGCGCATCTCCTCGAATGGCTCGCCGCCGCCGCGGTGCGTGACGTCGTGCTGTGCGCCGGCTTCGGCGCGGAGCGGTTGCGGGAGGCGCTCGGCGACGGCGCGGCGTTCGGCGTCCGGCTCGAGTATTCGATCGAGACCGAGCCGCTCGGCACCGGCGGCGCGTTGCGACTCGCGTGGCGACACGTCGACGGCCCGGCGCTGGTGGTGAACGGGGACACTCTGGTGACCTGCGACCCTTGGGAGATCGAGCGCGCGCGATGGGAGCACGGTGCCGAAGGCGCCGTCGCGCTCTATCGCGTCACCGACGCCGTGAGTCGCGGTCGCGTCGAATGCGACGACGAGGGCCGCGTGACGCGCTTCGTCGAGAAGGACTCGGCACACTCGGGACCGGCTTGGGTGAACGGCGGGCTCTACGCGTTCTCGCCGCGGCTGTGGAAGCGGCTGGGGTCGGGGCCGGGCTCGCTCGAGCGCGACGTGCTCCCCGGTGTCGCCGCCGAGGGACGGCTCCGCGGTGTCGCGCTCGAGGGCGACTTCTTCGACATCGGCACGCCCGAGGAGTGGGAGCGGGCCGAGCGACGGTTCCAGCGATGAGCCCGCGCACGGACGCGCCGCGCCGGGAAACCAGGGACCTCCCTCGTGTGAGAGTGTCGGGGCGATGAAGGCGCGAAATTATTTCCGGGCGCGGGCCCCGCTCCGGCTCTCCTTCTGCGGCGGCGGCACCGATGTTTCGCCCTATCCCGAGGAGCACGGCGGCATGGTGCTGTCGGCCACGATCAATCAGTACGCCTACGCGTCGCTGCGCCCACGGCGCGATTCGCGCCTGACGCTGGCCAGCCTCGATTACGACATCGTGGCGCGCTACGACCATCCACGCCGCATGCGCTTCGACGGCAACCTCGATCTCATCAAGGCGGCGGTGAAGGCGATGCGCGTGCGACGCGGCGCCGACCTATGGGTTCATTCCGACGCGCCGCCGGGGTCGGGTCTCGGCTCCTCCTCGACGCTGGTGGTGGCGCTGCTCGGCGTGATCTCGGAATGGCTCGATCGCTCGCCGAGCGCGTACGAGATCGCCGAGCTCGCGTACCGCATCGAGCGGATCGACATGAAGCTGTCGGGCGGAAGGCAGGATCAGTACGCCGCGGCATTCGGCGGCTTCAATTTCATCGAGTTCCATCGCGACTCGACCGTGGTGAACCCGCTGCGGATCCGGAACGAGATCCTGAACGAGCTCGAGTACCGTTTGCTGCTCTGCTACATGGGCCAGACCCGTCAGTCGGCGAACATCATCGACCGGCAGACCGCATCGTATCGATCGGGGAAGAAGCCGGTGGTCGAGGCGCTGCATCGTCTGAAGGAAGAGACGCTGGAGATGAAGAAGGCGCTGCTGCTCGGGCAGGTCGACGCGATCGGCGAGCTGCTGCACCAGGCGTGGGAATACAAGAAGAAGCTCGATCCCGAGATCTCGAACAGCCACGTCGACCGCCTGTATCAGCTCGCGCGCCGCGAGGGCGCGATCGGCGGCAAGATGCCGGGCGCGGGCGGCGGCGGCTATTTCCTCCTGCTTACGCGCTTCGATCGCAAGCATCGCGTGGCCGCGGTGCTGGAAAAGCACGGAGGACAGGTCGTGCCGTTCCAGTTCGAGCGCCGGGGCGTGCTGGCCTGGTCGTCGGCCGCGCGCTGATGCGGGTCGCGCTGCTCGGGCCGCTCGCGCCATGGCGCGGCGGTCTCGCCCAATACCTGGCGTTGCTCGGAGAGGCGATCGCGGGACACGCCGAGGTGCGGGGCTGGACGTTCACCCGCCAGTACCCGGGACTCTTCTTTCCGGGCGAGAGCCAGATCGATCCCGCCGCTCCGCCGCCGGCGTTCCCGGTCGAGGCCACGCTCGATTCGATCGCGCCCTGGAGCTGGCGCCGGACCGCGTCCTCGATCGAACGCTTCGCGCCGGGAGTCGTGATCCTCAAGTGGTGGATTCCATTCTTCGCGCCCGCCTTCGCGTCGTCGGTCGGTCCCCTGCGGGCGCGCGGCACGCGGGTCGTGCTGGTGTGCGACAATCTGGTGCCGCATGAGCATCGTCCGCTGGATGGGACGCTGACGCGCTGGATGCTCCGCAACTCGGATGGCTATCTGGTGATGTCGGAAAGCGTCGAACGGGATCTCGACCGCCTGAAGCCGGGCGCGCCGCGCCGCCGCGTCCTGCATCCGCTCTACGCCCAGTTCGATCGCGGCCGCACCACCCGCGAACGCGCGCGCGCCACGCTCGACCTCGAGGGCGACGTCGTGCTGTTCTTCGGCTACGTCCGCCACTACAAGGGGCTCGATACGCTGCTCGAGGCGTGGCCCAGGGTGCGCGCCCGCCGTCCGGCGACGCTCATCGTGGCGGGAGAGTTCTACGAAGACGAGGCGCCCTATCGAAAGCTCGCCGCCGCGGCCGGCGATTCGGTGCGCCTGCTGGCGCGCTACATTCCGGACGAAGAGGTCGAGTCGCTGTTCAAGGCGGCGGACGTCGCGGTGCTGCCGTATCGCTCGGCGACGCAGAGCGGCGTCACTCACGTCGCGTACGCGCTCGGCCTGCCGGTGATCACGACGCGCGTGGGAGGACTGTCGGAGACCGTGACCGCAGACACCGGGCTGGTCGTTCCGCCCGAGGATCCCGCGGCGCTCGCCGACGCCATCGTGCGCTACTTCGAAGAGGGCCTCGCGGACCGGCTGCGCGAGGGTGTGGCACGGGTGCGCGAGGCGCATTCCTGGAGCGCGCTCGCCGATCGCGCGCTCGATCTGGTCGCCGAGCTCGCGCCCGCCCGAGGCTGGCGATGACGGCGCGCCCGGGGCGGCGCCGGACCATTCCGGCGCGAGCGACGCGATGACGCGCGCCGGATGGAGGCTCGCGCTGGCGGCGTTCCTGCTCTACGCGGCGAGCGGAGGCGGCCGCATCGTCGGCAGCGACGAGGTGACGATGCTCGAGCTGTCACGCGCGATGCTCCATGGACGCATCGACGTGCCGGAAGGCGCGACGCTGCGGGGGCTCGGCGGACGCGACTATTCGAAGAACGCGGCGGGTCAGGCGGTGCTGGCGCTGCCGCTCACCGCGCTCGGCGAAGGCGCGTCGCGCCTCGCTCCCGAAGCGCGGCGCGATCTCATCTCGCGCGCGATCGTCTCGTTCTTCAATGCCGCAATCACCGGCATCCTGCTCGGCGCGTTCTACTCGGCCGCCCGCGCCCTCGGCGCCGGCGCCGGATCGGCGTTCGCGGGCGCGCTCCTGCTCGGCTTCACGACGCCGCTCTGGGTCTACGCCAAGAGCTTCATGGCCGAGCCGCTCGAAGGCCTCGGCCTGTTCTTGACTCTGACCGGCGCGGCCCGCGCCCGACTCGGTCAATCTTCGGGGGCGCGACTCACGGCGCTCGGCATCGTCGTCGCGGTGTGCTCGAAGCTGAGCGTGCTGCCGCTCGCGATCGCCTGCCTCGCGCCGCTCGTCGGCGCGCCCCGCGCGGCATGGCGCTGGCCGCTGCTCGGGCTCGCGATCGCGCACGCGCTCCACGGCGCGTACGATCTCGCGCGTTTCGGCACGCCGTTCGAGACCGGCTACGGCGCGCAGGCGACCGCCTCGGCCTATACCACGCCGCTGATCGTCGGGCTCTACGGCCTCCTGGTCTCGTCCGGCAAGGGGGTGCTGTGGTTCGCGCCCGCGCTCGGGCTGGTCCCCGCGGGCTACGCCGCGATGCGGCGCGTTCCGCTCCCGAACGCCGGCGTTGTGACCGCGGGCGCATCGGCGCCGTCCGGCGGCGCACGAACCGCGGCCCGCGGCGCCGATCCCGGCGCGCTGCGCGCGGCGCGCGCCGGAGCCGCCTTCGGCGCCGCGTTCGCGTTCGGCGTCGCGCTCGTCCTCTACGGCCGGTTCCAGCACTGGGCCGGCGACGGTTCGTTCGGACCGCGCTACCTCGTGCCGGTTCTGCCGCTACTCTTCCTGTTCGTCGTATTCGCCATCGATGGGCAGGCCGCACGCGCGCGACGCGTGGCGGCGTGGCTGCTCGGCCTCCTCGGTCTCATCGTCACGCTCGGCGGCGTCGCCATCTACTTCGGAGCCGAGATGCGCGAGGTCGGTGACTATCCCTACCGGCTGCCGCTCGACCATCCGCACTTCATGGAGAGCAGCCACTTCAATCCGCGCTTCAGCCCGATCCTCGGGCACTGGTCGATGCTGGGCCGGAACCTCGCGCTGCATCTTCGCGGCGAGGGGCCGCGTCTGGGCTCGGCGCTGAGGTTCGCCGGCGTTGGAAATCAGGATGGCGCGCTGGCCGCGCCGGACACGAGCGCCGGCGCGGCGGCGGATTCGCGACTCGGCGTCGGAGCGTCCGATCAGCGCGAGCTGCTGCACGCGCTCGATTTCTGGTGGGCCTATGCCTCGTATGCGGGCCTGCCATTCGCGCCGCTTGCGCTCGCGGCGCTGACGCTCCTCGTCGCCGGCCTGGCGGCGATGCGAGGCGCCTGGCGGGCGGCGCGCTTCGATCCCTGATGAAGCGACTCACGATCATCGTCCTCAACTGGAACGGACTCGCCGACACGCGCGCGCTGCTCGGCACGCTGCGGCGCTGCCGCGCGCCCGAGGGCTGGGCGCTCCATGTGCTGGTGGTCGACAATGGCTCGCGCGACGGCTCGCCCGCGGCGCTCCGCGCCGAATTCCCCGAGGCCGAGCTGCTCGAGCTCGAAGAGAACCTGCGCTTCGCCGGAGGGAACAACGCCGGCATCCGCCGGGCGCTCGCGCAGGGCGCCGACGCGATCATGGTGCTCAACAACGACACCGAAGTCGATCCGGCGCTGTGCGAGAAGCTGATGCAGGCGCTGGAACAGAACGCGGGCCCGGCCGCCGCGACTCCGCTCATCTACTTCGGTCCGCCGACCGCGCGCATCTGGTATGCCGGCGGTCACTGCGTGCCCGCGCTCGGATTCATCGGGCATCGCGGGCTGCGCGCGCTCGATCACGGTCAGTACCGCTCGATCGAGCGCACCGGCTACCTCACCGGCTGCTGCATCGTCGCCCGCCGCGAGGTGTGGGAGAGGGTCGGACTCATCGACGAGCGCTACTACATCTATGCCGAGGACGCGGACTGGAGCCTGCGCGCGCGCGCGGCCGGAGTGGCGCTGCTCTTCGTTCCCACCGCGAGGCTCTGGCACAAGGTCTCGGCCAGCTCGGGCGAGGCCGGCCCGTGGAAGGTGTATCAGCGCCTGCGCGCGAACCTGACACTGGTCGCGCGTCACGCCCGCGGCGCCGGACGGATCACCGGGCTGCCCAGCTTCCTGATCCAGCAGATCGCGCTCGCGCTGTGGTTCGCGCTGCGCGGCCGGTTCGATTCGGCGGCGGCGATTCCGCGCGGGCTGTGGCACGCGATGACCGGCGTATCGCCGGGAACGGTCACCAAGTGAGCGATGGAACTCCCGGCACCCCCGCCGGGGCCTCGACGCCGTGGGCCCAGAAGCCGGAGCGCCGCCCCGGCGAGCCGCCGGTCTTCCTGCTCGAGCTGATCGACGCGGCGCCGCAGGGAGCGCGCGTGCTCGACGCCGGATGCGGACCGGGCTCCTGGAACTACGAGCGCCGGCCCGACCTTTCGATCACCGCGTTCGACATCAAGTTTCCGCCCGGCCCGCCGGCGCCGCGGCCGAACCTCACCGTGTTCCGCGCCGATCTCGCGCGGTTGCCGATCGCCGGCGGTCTCTTCGATCTCACGCTCTGCCATTATGTGCTCGAGCACGTCACCGAGCTCGAGGCCTGTTGCGACGAGCTGGCACGCGTGACGAAGCCGAACGGCACGCTCTACGTTTCGGCGCCGCGCGCCGCCGCGTTCGACGACCGGCTCTATCGCTTTGCCGGCTACTTCGCAAAATACGCGCTGGGCAAGTTCGGAAAACGGCTCGAGCACCAGCAGCGCTTCGATCTCGCGACGCTGCTCGCGCTGTTCGAGGCGCGCGGCTTCGAGGCGCGCGCTCTGGCGCGCGTGCCGGCCGGCTTCTCGTGGATGAACGACGCGCGCACCAAGCGGCTGCAGGGCCCCTTTACCGAGGCACTGGCTTCGTTGCATCGCGCGACGGGCATCGACCTCGCCGCCGAGGCGAACTACGTGCTCGCGTTCGAGAAAACCGGGCGCGTCGGCGCGCGCTCGGCTCCGGTCGAGCGCCGCGTCACGCACGTCTGCCGCGAGTGCGGCGAACACTCGGTGCTGACGCCGCCACTCCCCCTGCCGCGGCATTGGATCTGCCCCTGGTGCGGGATGCGCAACCCTCTTGGACGAGCGCGTTCTTGACAACTGAGGTCGCGTTCGCGATGGCCGCGCGAGTCGCACCGGTGTACGGTTAGTCGATCGGGCCGCTCAAGTCGCCGGCCCAACCTCATCGCCGAGGAGGCCGCCGTGTCGCGTGACGTCCCGTTCCGCCCTTCCAGCGCGCGCTTTCGCATCCCCGCCGTCATGATCTCGATCGCGATCCTCGCGACTCCGGCGTTCGCCGACACGCCGCCGAGCCCGCTGTTCACGTTTGGAAGCCTGGGTTCGGGAGCGGGTCAGTTCGATCACCCGTACGGAATCGCGATCGGTCCCGATGGTCTGGTGTACGTGACCGACGAGGGCAATGATCGCGTCGAGGTCTTCAAGAAGGACGGCACCTTCGTCAGCCAGTTCCCCATGCCCCTGAACGAGAATGGTGAAGCGGTCTCTCCGACGGGCATCGCGTTCTCGCCGTCCGGGCT
>DATJEP010000015.1:0-42130 GCA_035496475.1 Candidatus Udaeobacter sp. | reverse complement strand
GCGCTCGAGCGCGGGAGCGGGGAGATCGTGAACCTCGGCACCGGCGTCGGCACCTCCGTCAACGACATCGTCCGCGAGCTGAACGCGATTCTCGGCACGGCGATCGAGCCGATCTACGAAGCGCCGAGGCCGGGCGAAGTCCAGCGCATCTACCTCGACGCGACGCGCGCGCGCTCGGTGCTGGGCTGGTCGCCGCGAATGGAATTCCGCGACGGGCTCGCGCGCACCGTCGAGTGGTCGCGTCGCGGCGGCGCCTGAGCCCGCCCGAGAAGTCCGCCCGCTCCGCGTTCTATCGCGTCAGACGGAGCTCGATGCGTTCGTAGGCGCCCTCGCCTCGCGCGTCGGCGACGTGCGCGCGGTTCTCGATCCACTGGTAGCCCGTGGTGAGCTCGAACAGGATTCCGCCCGCCGGCCAGAAGCGCAGCGACGTCTCGGCCTCGCGCGTGTGCTCGACCACGCCGGAGAGCTGCGAGGCGTCCACATGAGGCGAGCCGGGAATGAAGGGCTGATCGAGCGTTCCTTCCCCGCGATCGGTGAACGCGCCGCGCGCGGCGACCTGCCAGGCGACGGACGGGTCCCATCCCACCCGCACGCTCAGACGCCGGCTGTCGGGTCCGGTCGGAAAGCCGATCGGACGGCCCTGAGCCTCGAACGATTCGCCGAAGAACGAGGTGTAGACGTAGCGCCAGACGCGCGTCAGCTCGCCTCCCCAGGTCAGACGCTGCGGCCCGATCATGCCCGCGCCTTCCCAGCCGAGCTGCCAGGCCAGCTTGTCGGGATTGTGCGCGGTCTTCGAATGGAGATCGTCGATCATCAGCTCGCCGTAGAGCCGCGTGCCGTCGGCCGGGCGCCATGCCGCGTCGGCGGAGAGCAGGACGTTGTTCCGAAGCGCCGAAGATGAGTCGGGCTCATCCTGAGCCTCGAGGCGCTGGACCAGCACGTAGGGAATGACGCCGACCGCATAGAGCGGCGACCAGCCGCTGGCGTGATAGCGGGCCGCCTCGGTGAGCCCGAGCCGCAATCTCGAGCCGGGTCGCCATTCCAGACGGTGCGCCGCGAGCTGCTCGCCCGCCGCGCGGTCGAGCGTGACGTCGAGCGCGATCGCATCGAGATCCAGCGCCTCGAGTCGCCCGCGGAATGCCAGCCCGGTCAGGGGAGCCGAGGTCTTCGACAGGATCAGCGACGCCTCGTCGCCGGGACCGAAGTGCCAGCGGTTGCGGCCGAATGAGGCGCCCCAGGCGCCGGCGGAATAGCTGATGTAACTCTCCTCGGTCAGCGTGGTGACGTCGGTGTTCGCGATCAGCGGATCGGCGAAGCGGCGCGAGTGGTCGAACTGGCCGACCACGAGATGCGAGTAGAGCAGCCAGCGGTCGACCGCGAAGCCGCCGCGCAGGTGAAGCCCCGAAGCCGGCAGGAAACGCGACGTGTCGCGGTCGGTTTCGCCCGCGCCCTCGATGCCGGCGGAAAATTCGAAACGCTGATCACCGGCGTGACGCTCGAGCAGTCGCGGCGTCGCCGGATGGGCGGGATCCGGATGGAATCCCTCCGCGGCGTCGCGCCCGAGCACGCGCTCGATGCGCGCCATCGATCGCGCCACAACCGGCCACGGCGACGGCGGTGGGTCCGCGGCGCCCTGAAGCTCCCGCAGCTCGAGCGGGCGCGTGAAGAGATGCGGCAGGCGAATGCGCCCGCCGGACGCGCTGTCCGGGAAGAGATCGAGGACACGCAGCTCGCGCTCGATCGGATCGCCGACGGTGAGAAACTGGGAAGGTGCGGCGAGGGTGACCGCCGGCATGCCGGCCGGAACGAAGAGAACGGCGAGGAACGCGATCAGCGCCGCGGCGCTCCTGCGACTCAGCCGGTGTTCGAGCATGTCGCGCGATGCTAGCAGCGCACGCGACGGAACCGCCACCCCGTCACGAATCGGCGCGGATCGCGCCTCTTCGAGCGCTGTGCTAATGTCCCTCGCTCATTTCGCGGCATGCCCCCCGCCCGGCTTCGAACGCGCCGCCACCGACCGAGGAATTGATGCGACCCGGAAACCCCGAAGCGCTGCAGCAGCCCTATGACCCGTCCCGGGTCGAGGCCCGCTGGTATGCGTTCTGGGAAGAGCGCGGCGTGTTCCGTCCGGAGTCCTCGCGGCCGGCGGGCGGCGGTCCTTCCGCCCAGCCGTTCGTCATCGCGATTCCGCCGCCGAACGTGACCGGATCGCTGACGATGGGACACCTGCTCGGCGATTCGATCCGGGACCTCATCGTGCGGTGGCAGCGCATGGAAGGCCGCGAGACCCTCTACATCCCGGGCATGGATCATGCGGGAATCGCCACGCAGAACGTGGTCGAGAAGAAGCTGCGCGAAGAGGGCCGCTCGCGCGAGCAGCTCGGCCGCGAGGACTTCGTGCGGGAGGTGTGGGCGTGGAAGGAGCAGTACGGCGGGCTGATCCTGCGCCAGCTCCGGCGCCTGGGTGTCACGCCGGACTGGTCACGCGAGCGCTTCACGCTGGATCCCGACTATTCGAAGGCGGTGGCGGAAGCCTTCCGCCGGCTCTACGAGCGCGGCCTGATCTATCGCGGCCACTACATCGTGAACTGGTGTCCGCGCTGCCGCACCGCGCTGTCCGACGAGGAAGTGGACAAGGTCGAGACCCAGGGCAGTCTGTGGTTCGTCCGCTATCCGCTGAAGGAAGGCAACGCGTCGATCACCGTGGCGACCACCCGTCCGGAAACGATGCTCGGCGACGTCGCGGTGGCGGTCAGCCCGAAGGACAAGCGCTACGCGAAGCTGGTTGGGCGCACCGCGGTGCTGCCGCTGGTGCGCCGCGAGATCCCGATCATCGCCGACGACATGGTCGATCCGAAATTCGGCACCGGCGCGGTGAAGGTGACCCCCGCGCACGACGTGAACGATTTCCAGACCGGCAAGCGCCATGGCCTGCCCGAGCTGATCGTGATCGACGAGGACGGCCGGATGAACGACAAGGCCGGCGACTTCCGCGGCCTCGATCGATTCGAAGCGCGGCGGCGGATCGTCGAGGCGCTGCGCGACGCCGGCTACCTCGAGAAGGTCGAGCCCCACACCTACGCGATCGGCCACTGCTCGCGCTGCGAGACCATCATCGAGCCGTATCTGTCGCTGCAGTGGTTCGTGAAGATGGCGCCGCTCGCCGCGCCGGCCATCGAGGCCGCTCGTCGCGGCAAGGTGAAGTTCTTCCCGTCGCGCTGGAAGAAGGTCTACCTCTACTGGATGGAGAACATCCGCGACTGGTGCATCTCGCGGCAGCTGTGGTGGGGGCATCGGATCCCGGTGTGGTATCGCGGCGACGAGATCGCGGTCGGGCTGGAGGCGCCGGCGGGCGACGGATGGCGCCAGGACGAGGACGTGCTCGATACCTGGGCGAGCTCGTGGCTGTGGCCGTTCGCCACGCTCGGCTGGCCCGAGCAGACGCCGAACCTCGAGCGTTTCTATCCCAACAGCCTGATGGTGACGGGCAGCGACATCATCTTCTTCTGGGTGGCGCGAATGATCATGGCCGGCTTCGAATTCACCGGACAGGCTCCGTTCCCGCACGTGTACTTCACCAGCATCGTGCGCGACGGGCAGGGCCGGAAGATGTCGAAGTCGCTCGGCAACTCGCCCGATCCGCTCGAGATGATGGAGCGCTACGGCGCCGACGCCGTGCGCTTCACGATGATCTACCTCACGCCGACCGGGCAGGACCTGCTGTTCGACGAGAAGCGGCTCGAGACCGGACGATTCTTCGCCAACAAGATCTGGAACGCGGCGAAGCTGGTGCAGATGCGGCTCGGCGACGAGGACCTGTCGCGCGTCAAGGAGAGCGCGCTCACGCTCAGCCTCGCCGACCGATGGATCCTGTCGCGGTTCGCGAACGCGGTGAAGGACGTGACCCGCAATCTCAAGACCTACCGCTTCAACGAAGCGGCGAACGCGCTCTACCATTTCGCCTGGAACGAGTACTGCGACTGGTATCTCGAGCTGGCGAAGCCGCGCTGGTCCGACGACATCCCGCAGGACGACGCCCGCGCGCGCGAAGACCGGCGCGCCGCGCGGTGGGTGGCGTGGAAGGTGCTGGATGGAATCCTGCGCCTGCTGCACCCGTTCATGCCGTTCGTCACCGAGGAGCTGTGGCAGGCGCTGCCGCACGACGGCGAATGCCTCGCCCAGGCGGCGTGGCCGAAGGCGAAGAAGGCCTGGTTCGACGCCGAGGCCGAGCGGCAGATCGCGTTCCTCCAGGAGCTGGTGGTGGCGGTGCGCAATCTGCGCGCCGAGAACAACCTGCCGCCCGGCAAGCGCGTGCCGATTACGGTGCGCGGGCGCGACGAGCAGCTGGCGCTGATCGCCGAGCTCGATCAGCCGCTGCGCGCTCTGGCGCGGATCGAGTTGCTGACGCTCGCGCGCGACGGCTCGCGACCGGCGGTCGCGGCCTCCGCGGTGGTGCAGGGCGCCGAGGTGTTCCTGCCGCTCGAAGGCCTCAAGGATCTCGACGAGGAGCGCACGCGTCTCACCACGCAGGCCGCCAAGCTGCTCGACGATCTCGAGGGCGTGCGGCGCAAGCTGCGCAATCAGGACTTCCTCACCAAGGCCCGGCCCGAGATCGTGGAGCGCGAGCGTCAGCGCCTGGCGCAACTCGAGGAGACCCTCGAGAAGCTGCGCCGCGCGCAGGAGTCGCTGCGCGTCAGCGCGGAGTGAGTCGCGCCGTCGCCTCGCGCCGGCGCTCCGTCCGCTGGATCGCGCGGCCGCCCGCCGCACGCGCGAAGCCGCGCGCCACGGCCCAGGATTCCTATTCCCGGATCTGGCGCGTGGTGCGCCGGATTCCGCGCGGACGCGTCGCCACCTACGGTCAGATTGCCGCGCTCGCCGGCCTTCCCGGACGCGCGCGCCTGGCGGGGTACGCGCTCTATGCCCTGCCCGAAGGCTCGCCGCTGCCGTGGCACCGCGTGGTCGGAGCGGGGGGACGGCTCACCATCGCGAAGCTCGATCCGGCCTCCGCGCTGACCCAGCGTCTGAAGCTCGAGCGCGAGGGCGTCGAGTTCGATGCGCGGTGGCGCGTGAAGCTCGAGTCGCACACCTGGCGGGCGGCGAAGCGGATGCGTCGTGAATCGGAGACGGATCTCGACTAGCTAGCGCTTCAGCAGCAGGTCCACGATCTGGAGCCCGCTGGTTCCGTCGCCGAAGGGATTCGGCCAGTCGCGCGGCCTCATGCGCATGGCGCGCGCGGATTCCACGATGCGTGCGGGATCGGCGCCGGCGAGCAGATTCGCGCCGACCTCGACCGATTCCGGGCGCTCGGTGTTGTCGCGCAGCGTGACGCACGGCACCTTGAGGCAGCAGGCCTCTTCCTGGAGCCCGCCCGAATCCGTGAGCATGATCTCCGCGTCGGCGTGAAGGCCCAGGAACTCGAGGTAGCCGAGCGGCGGCAGCACCTTCACGCGCCCGTCGACCTCGAGCCCCATCGCCGCCAGGCGCTTCGAGGTGCGGGGGTGGAGCGCCGCCAGCACGGTCAGATCGAGCGCGCGCCCGGCACTGGCGAGGCCTTCGAAGATGCCGCGCAGGCGACGGTCGTCGTCGACGTTCTCGGCGCGGTGCACGGTGGCGAGCGCATAGCCGCGGGGCGTGACGCCGAAGCGCTCCGGCCGGGCGGCCGCGCGGGCGCGGTCGCGCTGCAGCAGCACCTCGTCCACCACGGTGTTGCCGGTCACGTGGATGCGCGATTCCGGGATCGACTCGCCGAGCAGGATCCGCCGCGAGTGCTCGGTGGGCGCGAAGAGATCGTCGGACAGGTGATCGGTGAGGATGCGATTGATCTCTTCCGGCATCCGCCGGTCGTAGGAGCGGAGTCCGGCCTCGACATGGCCGACGCGGATGCCGAGTTTGTGCGCGCACAGCGCGGCGGCGAGCACGGAGTTGGTGTCGCCTTCGACCAGCAGCACGTCGGGGCGCTCGGCACGCAGCACCGGTTCCATGCCGGTGAGGATCGCGCCGATCTGGGCCGGGTGGGTTCCCGAGCCGACCTCGAGATTGTGGTCGGCGGGGGGGAGTCCGAGCTCCTCGAAGAACACGCCGTCCATCTCGAAGGAGTAGTGCTGCCCGGTGTGCAGGAGCAGGCAGGTCGCGCCGCGCGCCGCGCAGGCGCGGACCACCGGCGCCATCTTGATGATCTCGGGCCTGGTGCCGACGACCACCGCGATCTTCAAGCCGGGCGCTCCCGCCGCGACCGGTCGCGAGCCGGGATCACGCCGCGCCCGCCGCGCCCGGCAGCAGGGAGGTCTCGGCGGCGAAGCCGGGCATCATCCCTTCCACCACTTCGCAGCACGAGTTCCAGGAGTTGACGCGCGGGTAGACCTGAGCCGTGCACGCCAGGTAGAGGCGGCCCGGAATCACCGAGGTCGGAGGACAGAGCTGGTTGTACCCGAGCTTCCAGATCGGCTCGACGAACGGCGCGCGGAACAGGAACTGATCGACCACGGTGGCGGCGCTCTCCGGGAACAGGCGCTCGAGATCGGCGCGGTAGAGCGCGAGCAGATCGCCGTCGCTCATCGCGAAGAGCGGGCTCTGACGATGCGTGTAGTTCACGAGGTAGTTGACGTAGAGACCGTTCGAGCGCGACAGCGGCACCAGGTTCGACATCTCGATCGCGCCCTGACACGTCGCCCCGCTGTCCACGATCGGCATCCAGTAGTAGCGCGTCAGCGGCTTCCGCGTCAGGATCACGCCGCTCACCACGCCCTGGTAGTCGAGGGCGAGATTCGCGATCGCGGGATCCAGCGCCAGGTCGCGGGTCATCTGCTGGAAGCGGATGAGCGGCGAGGTCGCGACCACGGTGTCCCAGCTCTCGCGCGATCCATCGGCGAATCGCAGCGCCATGCGCTCGCCGTCGCGCTCGATCGCCGTCACCGCCGTGCGCAGGCGGATCGTGACGCCGCGCGAGCGCAGCGCGGCGGCGATCGAATCGATCAGCGAGCGGTAGCCGCGCGTCAGGCAGCCCTTGACCTCGACTTTGGTGCTCTTTTCGCGGTTCATGCGGCTCGACAGCCACAGCGCGGGAATGCCGCGATACCCGTCGCCGATCTTGGCTTCCAGCAGGGGCCGCCACAGGATCTCGAACGCGCGCTTGCCCACCATGTTCTGAATCCAGTCTCCGACCGCGACGTCGTCGAGCCCCGGGCTCAGGCCCTGGGTGCGCGCGCGGATGCCCATCAGACCCATGCGCAGACGGTCGATGAACGAGAGCGGGCTGAAGCGCAGCAGGTCCATCGGCGTGTTCATGGGATAGATGCGGCCCCGGTACATGAAGCCCATGCCGGTCTCGCGCCACAGCAGATCGCTCCCGAGTCCGACCTCTTCGATCAGCCGGATCAGCGCGGTGTCCTCGGGGAGGATGCAGTGATAGAAGCGCTCGAGGTGTCCGCCGGCATAGGGGAACGTGGTCCCGAGCCCGCCGAGATCGTCCTCGCTCTCGATCAGGGTGACGTCGTGGCCGAGCCCGGCGACGCGGAACGCCGACGCCAGCCCGGAGATGCCACCGCCGACGACCACGGAGCGAAGCTGCATGCCGTTTCCTCGAGGCCAGAACTGGGTTTCGGATCCGGTCGCATTATGCGGAGCCGCCCACGGGGTCGCAAACCGAATCGATGATTCTACCGGGAGGCCGCCGCGACGTTTTCAGTCCACACCGTCGCGCGACCCAGCGTCCAGGCCGGCCCGTGCGCGAGCGCGCCGAGATCGCGCGCGGCGCTGTCCGCCGGAGCGTAGCCGTAGCGCGACGTCACGCCCCACCACCTGCGCCCGCTGCGCTCGAGACGCTCGAGGTCGGCGCGGCCGATGCGCCACGACGGCGCGATCACGGCGTCCCCCTCGTAATAGGGAATCCGGGCGGTCGGCACGTAGAGCAGGTGCTCGCCGCGGTCGAACGCGTAGTGCCGGGCGAACAGGAAACTGTGCGCGTCGGCGTGCACGACGACGTCGCCCGCACGGACGCGCGGCGCGAGGAAATCCTCGATGCGCGTCATCGCCGCGGCTTCGGGCTGCGGCGCCTGCAGCATCAGGGCGCGTGCCGCGACCAGCAGGAGCATCGCCAGCGCGGGAATGCGCACCCAGCGCGACCGCGGCCCGGTGGCGCCCGCCGCCAGCAGAACGCACCAGGCCGGCAGCGCGAACAGCATGTAGCGCTCGACGAACACGCCGGCGCCGAGCATGGCCGAGGCCCACAGCGCCAGCACGGGGACCAGCGAGCCCAGCCACAGCAGCGCGGCGGCGCGGCGCGCGCCGCGATCGAACAGCGGCAGGATCGCGAGCACGAGCAGCGGGACGATCACCAGCGCGCGGCTGAAGGACAGCAGGCGGAAGAGATTGACGAGGCTGCCGAGCGTGGCCGGCTTGACCCAGCGGTCGGCACGGAGGCGCGCGAGCTGAACCACCACGATCGGAAGCTGGGGCGCGAAGAGCAGCGCGATCAGCGCATGCAGGCCGATCCACGTCATCGCCGCCCGGCGGTCGCGGCGCAGGACCCACAGTCCCCACAGTCCGACGCTGGCGAGGACCGGCGCCGCGAGATAGTGCGTGTCGAGCGCCGCCGTGCCGGCCAGCACGAATCCGATCGCGCTGCTCCACGATCGCGTCGCGGTCCACCGCCAGGCGCGCTCGAGCGACAGCGCGAGCAGGAGGAAGAGCAGCGCGTACGAGCGGGATTCCTGCGAGGTCGCGACATGGGCGGGATGGAGCGCGAGCAACGCGGCGGCGATCAGTCCGGTGTCGCGGGCGAAGAGCTCGCGGCCGATCAGGTAGACCAGCCACACCGTGACGAGGCCGGTCAGAATCGACAGAGATTTGATCCAGAGGTCGCTCTCGCCGCCGATCGCGCGCCATCCGGCGACCAGGAGGTAGTGGAGCGGAGGGTGGATGTCCGAGGCCACCGTGCGCAGAAGATCAGGCAGCGGCCGCCGCGCCACCCACAGCGTATAGATCTCGTCGAACCAGAGCCGCGAGCGCGATGCCGCGATCACGCGGATGACGAGGGCGGCAAGAAGGATCAAGGCCAGCAACCCGCGATCACGCGAGGACGTCGTATCTCGATCGGGCGCGGCGGCGACGGCGACGGTCAAGAACCCTCCGGGCGGGAAGCCACGACCCGAAAGATAGAGTATCGGCCGCTCGAACGCGGCACCGGAGCGAACCTTGACCGCCCGCTCGGAGCGATTCTATGCTGCCGGAGTCCGCGCGTGATCGAGCTTCGAGCTTCGCGCGCGACTGCCGTACGTGCGTCCCAGGGAGGGAGCCGCATTGACCGCGCCGTCCGCTGCACCCCCGTCCTCACGAACCGGACGCGCTCTGTTTGCGGCGGCGGCCCTGGCCCTTCTGGCCCTCCGCCTTCCTCATCTCAAAGGTCCGCTCACCGATCCCCACTCGTGGCGCCAGGACGATACCGTCCACTTCGCGCTCGATTTCTATCGGCGCGGCCTCGACCTCCTTCACCCGCACGTCACCTGGCTCGGCGCCCATCAGACCATCGTCCTGAACTTTCCGTTCTCCGAGGCCATCACCGCGCTGCTCTACCGCGCCTTCGGCCCGGATCCGATGTGGGATCGGCTGGTCGCGCTTTCGCTGTTCATCGTCTCGGCGGCCTACGTTCGCGGGATCGCGCGGCGGCTGGCGGGCGAGCGCGTCTCGGTCCTCGCGACGCTCGCCTATCTCGCCTTTCCGCTCGGCCAGTACTTCTCACGCGTTCCGCACATCGAGTTCAGCGTGCTGGCGTTCGTGGATGGCACGCTCTATCACAGCATTCGAGCCTGCAGCGAGCGGCGGATGTCCCACACGCTCGCCGCGATCGCCTGCGCGACGATCGCCGCGCTGGTCAAGGCGCCCTACCTCGGCACCCTGGCGGTCCCGCTGCTGCTGGTGTTCCTCGCCGCGCCCACGATCGCCAACGCCATGCGGCTCGCGGCGATCGGCGGGGTTTCCGGAGCGGCATTCATCCTGTGGCGCCATCATGTCGATACCGTGAATGCGACGGTGCCCGACTGGTATTTCCTGCCCGACTTCTACAAGGAAGTGAATCCGATGTGGCGTTACACCGGCACGCTGGCGGAACGCGAGCAGCTCGGAAACTGGGTGAAGATCGCCAAGCGCCTGGTCTACGAGCTCGCGACCCCGGTCGGCCTGGTCCTTGGTCTGCCGTCGGTGCTCGGCGGCCGGCACGATCCGACGCGGCCGCCCGCGGCCACGCCGCCACCCGGCGCGCGCGCCGTCGCCTTCGGCTGGCTGCTCGGCTGTCTCGCGCTGGTGGTGGTGTTCTTCCGCCTCAGCCTCATGCACAACTACTATCAGCTGCCGTTCCTCGCGCCGGTGGCGCTCCTCATCGGGCTCGGGGCCGACGCGCTGTGGCAGCGACTGCCGTCGTTCCGCTCGATCCCGCTGGCCGCGATCCTGTTCACCATCTTCCTCGCCATCGCCGCATGGACGCCGCGAATGCTCGGCTACGATCACGTCGACTGGCTGCGCATCGAGGCCGGCCGCGCCATCGCCGCACACGTTCCGGCCACCGACCTCGTGGTGGCGGGGGACTTCAACACGCTGCCGCCGACCGACCCGCGGCTGCTCTGCCCGGCCGACCGCAACGGCTGGCCGATGCGCGTGGCCGAGATCACGCCGGATCGGATCGCGAAGCTGCGCCCCTATGGGGCGAAGTGGGTCGTGGTGCTGACCGATCCCGAGCATCCCGAGGTCCACGCACCCGGCTTCCTCGCTCCCGCGGAGGTCGCGTCGGTTCCGGTCCGGCACGGCTCCCGAACGCTCGGAACGCTCCACGTCTTCGAGCTCAGCCGGCTCGCGAGCCCATGATCACCCGCGTCTCCTCGGCGCTGCTGATCGCGCTCTCGCTCGCCGCCGCCGTCACGTATCTGGTGCTGGTCGGGTTCCAGCTGCGGGCGCCCGGCGAGCTCGACTACATCGAGGGCGTGATGATGGATCACGTCTCGCGGCTCGCCCACGGGCAGCCGATCTACGTCGCGCCGTCCCTGTCGTTCGTCGCGCTCGCCTACATGCCCGGCATCGCGTGGGTGTCGTCGTGGCTGGCGCGGGTGTTTGGTCCGGCGTTGTGGGAGCCGCGCCTGGTCTCGTTCATCGCCACGCTGCTGCTGGCCGCTCTGATCGGCTTCGTGGTACGGCGCGAGACGCGCTCGGCCGTCTACGCGATCGCCGGCAGCGGCCTCTACCTGATGGGCTTCGGCACCGCGGGCGGCGGGCATTACATCGTCTCGCGGCCCGATTCGCTGATGCTGCTGCTGGTGTTCTCCGGCCTCGCGATCCTGCGCTTCACCGAGGGCTCGCTTGGAGCGATGGCCTCCGCCGCGCTCCTCGTGCTGGCGTTCTTCACCAAGCAGCACGCCACCTGGTTCGGCGCCGCCGCGCTGATCCACCTCGCGCTCAATCAGCGCTATCGGCTGCCGGCCTTCGCGCTGGTCTGGATCGGAGGCTGCGTCGGCGGATTCGTGTGGCTCTCGCACCTGCTCGGACCCTGGTTCAGCTACTACGTCTGGGACGTGCCGTCGCACTGGTCGGAGCTGAGTCCGCTGCGGATTCAGCACTACCTCGGACTCGGACTCTTCGGCATGCTCGGCCCGCTCACCGTGGCCTCCGTGCTGACGCTGGCGCAGACCTTCCGTCCCTGGCGCGGACCCGCCGCGCTCTGGACCTGGGCCGCGCTCGGCGCGGCCGGCACCGGCCTGATGGCGACGCTCGATCCCAGCGCCTGGCATCACGTGTTCATCCCCAGCATGGTGGCGCTTTCGGTGCTGGGGCCGATTTCATGCTGGCGGCTGGTGACTCAGCTCTCGTCCCCGGAACCGCGCACCGCTCCGCGCGCGCACGCCGTCGCCTACCTGCTGCTCTCGCTCCAGTTCATTCCGCTGATCTACGGCGTTCATCTGGAGCTGCCGCACCGCGGCGCCGCGGAGGCGCGCAATCACTTTCTCGAGTGGCTGCGCGCGCTGCCGGGACCGGTCATCGTGGTCGATCATGGGTTCTACAGCGCGCGGGCCGGCAAGCCGGCGACGCTCCAGATCATCGCCATCGGCGATCTCGAGCGATCGCACCACAACCGGCTGGTGCGCCGGGATCCCCACGCGCTCGAGCGATTGTTCGATCCACTGCGCGCCGGACCGGATCGGCCGGTGCTCGTGACCGACGACCCACTCGCGAAGGAGGGCCCGCTGTGGGCGTCGCTGGCGCCGGCCTATCGGCTGGCCGACAGTCTCGTCTGGACGACGCCGCTCGGCGGCCTTCACGGTCACACCGGATCTCCGCGGTACGTCTACGTCCCGGTCGAGGCCGCCGCGGACACGAGCCACGCGCCGAAGCCCTGAGCCGTGGCCCGGCCGCGCGCGACCGTCAGCGTCGATGTCGATCCGGTCGATCTCCATCTGCTCGGCTACGGGCACCGGGATCTGCCTCCCGATCCGCAGGTCTATACGACCGCCCTGCCGCGACTCGCCGAGACGTTCCAGCGCGCCGGCATCCGCGCCACGTTCTTCGTGGTCGGACGCGACGGGCCGCCACACCGGGACCGGCTGCGTGAGCTGATCGCGGCCGGACACGAGGTCGCCAGCCATTCCCAGTCGCATCCGCTGTCGCTGGCTTCGCTCGGCGACTGGGCGCTGGCACGCGAGCTGGCGGAATCGCGCACCACGCTGACCTCGGCCTGCGGCGCCGCGGTGGTGGGATTCCGCGCGCCGAACTTCGACATGAACCGGCGCACGCTGCGGGCGCTCGCCGAAGCCGGGTATCGTTACGACGCCTCGGGCTTCCCGACGCCGCTGCTGCTGCCGGCGCGGCTGGTCCTCGCCGCCAAGAGCGCCGATCCCGCCGCGGTATTGCGCCTCACCCTGGTGCCGTTCACGCTCGGGCGCGAGCCGCACGAGATCGAAGGGGTGCGCGAGTTCCCGCTCGCGGTCACGCCGCTGGCGCGCGTTCCGGTCTACCACACGCTCCGTTATTTCACTCCCGAGCCCCGCTTCTTCTCCCGGTTGCGCGGCTTCGCGGCGCGCGGCGACTCGCTGAGTTACGTGCTCCATGCCGTCGACGCGCTCGGGCTCGGCGAAGATCGCGTCGACCCGCGCCTCGCGCCCCATCCGGGCATGAAGACGCCTCTCGCGGACAAGCTCGCCATGCTCGCGCGGGTGCTCGATCTCATCGCCGAACGATTCGAAACGCGGACGTTCGCGGAACGGCTGGAGGACGCGCCGGCCGGCTGAACCAACGCTCCGCGCCCGCCCCACCGATCGAGGGATCTCGAACGCGGGCCCGGCACGGATCGAGCGCCGGCGCGGTGCGCTGCGGTATGCTCGCGGCGGACCGCCTCGGAGGAACTAATGACGCGTCGCGTGACGTCCTGGTTCACTGTCCTGATCGCCGGAGCCTCGCTCTCCGCATCGTTCGCCGCCGCCGGCCCGGCGCTCACCATCTACAGCCGCGACCTCGGTCTCGTCCGCGAGCGGCGGGTGCTCGAGGTCGGCGGCGCGCGTGACACGCTGCGGATCGGCGATCTTCCCGAGCGCATCGATTTCGGCTCGGTGCGGCTGGTTCCCGGGCGCGGAGCCCGGGTGACCCGTCTCGCGTACCGGTCGGAAGCGGGCGGGGGAGACGGTCTGATCCAGTCGATGCGTGGACATCGCGTGCGCGTCACCGAGCGGGCAGACCGCGTTCGCGACGGCGTCCTGGTCTCGTCCGACGGATCCTGGCTGATCCTGCGCGCCGACGACGGCACGGTGATCACGCTGGCGCGCGGCGCGATCGAAGAAGTGCGGTTCCTAGATCTGCCTCCCGGGCGCGTGCCGGGTCCCGGACTCGACGTCACGATCGAGGGCGCGCGCGGGAAGGTCGATGCCGAGCTCACCTATCTGACCGGCGGCCTGTCGTGGAATGCCGAACACGTGGTGGTCCGCCGCGGCGAGCAGGGCCTGACCTGGTCGGCCGCCGCCATCGTCGACAACGCGACCGGGCGCGATTTCGCCGACGCGGATCTCGAGCTGGTAGCGGGCGAGCCGCAACGGGCCGGAATGCCGATGCCGTTCGCGGCGCGCGCGCTCGAGATGTCGGCGCAGAAGGGGGCGGACCTCGGCGAGCAGGCATTCTCCGAATACCACCTCTACCGGCTCGGCCGCGCGGCCCTGCTCAGGGACGGTGAGAGCCAGAGCTTCAGCATGATCGAGCCGCGCCCGGTTCGCGCGACGACGCGCTATGTGTCCCGGAGCGACGGACGCGGCGTGGTGGCGGAGATCGAGCTCACGAATTCGAAGGAGGCCGGGCTCGGCGTGCCGCTTCCGGGCGGACGCGTCCGCGTCTACGAGGCGGACGCGACCGGCGCCCTGCGCTTCACCGGCGAGAGCAGCCTCCGCCCGACCGCGGCTGGGGAGAAGGTCACCCTCGACGTCGGCACCGCGTTCGATCTCGTCGCCGAGCGGACGCAGGTCTCGGACCGCCGCATCTCGGATCACGAGCGCGAGAGCGCGTTCGAGATCCATCTCCGCAATCACAAGGATCACGAGGTCTCGATCACGGTCGAGGAGCCGGTCGCTTCCGACGCCGAGGTGATCGCGAAGACGCACGAATTCACCCGCAAGGACGCGAACACGCTCCGCTTCATCGTCGCGGTGCCGGCGGGGAAGGACGTGACGGTCGGCTACACGGTGAGGACGCGGCTCTAACCTGAGCGCGGCGGCGCATCGCGCCGGATTCGACACGCTCGAAACGCCGCGCGCCACGAGACCGACCTCGAACGGACCCGCCGCAGGCTCGACGCGCCGCGCTCGGCTCGGTTAGCATCGGCGGTCCATGTCCTTTCAGCTCCGGCAGCCCTATCCGCCGCGTGGCGACCAGCCCGAGGCCATCGCCCAGCTCGCCCAGGGGCTCGAGCGTGGCGACACGCATCAGACGCTGCTCGGCGTCACCGGCTCCGGCAAGACCTTCACCATCGCGAACGTCATTGCCGCGCATCGCCGCCCCACGCTCGTGATCTCGCACAACAAGACGCTCGCGGCTCAGCTGTACGGGGAATTCCGGCAGTTCTTCCCCGAAAACGCGGTGGGCTATTTCATCTCGTACTACGACTACTACCAGCCCGAAGCGTACGTGCCGTCGACCAACACCTACATCGCCAAGGACGCCTCGATCAACGACGACATCGACCGCTTGCGCCTGCAGGCGACGTCGATGCTGCTCGAGCGCGACGAGGTGATCATCGTCGCCAGCGTGTCGTGCCTGTACGGACTCGGCACGCCGGAGGACTGGAAGGGCATGCGGATCAACGCGGCGGCAGGCGAGCGGCTGACGCGGCGCGACCTGCTCGAGCAGCTGGTCGCGATTCACTACACGCGCAACGATCTCGAGCTGGGCCGCGGGCATTTCCGCGCGCGCGGGGACGTGGTCGAGGTGCATCCGGCCTATGAAGACACGCTGGTCCGGCTCGAGCTCGAGGACGACATCGTCACGCGCATCTCGTCGGTCGACCCGGTGACCGGGCGCGTCCTCAGGCGCATGGACCGGCTCGCGCTCTACCCGGCCAAGCACTTCGTGACGCCCGAACCGCGGCTGCAGACCGCGCTCGTCAGCATTCGGGACGAGCTGGCGGACCGCCTCGCCGAGCTGCGCTCGCAGGGCAAGCTGCTCGAGGCGCAGCGGCTCCAGCAGCGCACCGAATACGATCTCGAGATGCTGGGCTCGATCGGCACCTGCCCGGGAGTCGAGAACTATTCGCGCCATCTGTCGGGGCGGGCTCCGGGCGAGCGGCCGGGATGTCTGATCGATTACTTCCCGCGCAAGGCCGACGGATCGGCGGACTTTCTCGTCGTGATCGACGAGTCGCACGTCACCGTTCCGCAGATCGGCGCGATGTACGAGGGCGACCGCTCCCGCAAGCAGGTGCTGGTCGAATTCGGGTTCCGGCTGCCGTCGGCGCTCGACAACCGGCCGCTCAAGTTCTCCGAGTTCGAATCGCTGATCGGCCCCTGCATCTACGTGTCCGCGACGCCCGGCGACTACGAGCTCGCGCGCTCCGAGGGAGTGGTGGTCGAGCAGATCATCCGTCCCACCGGCCTCATCGATCCCGAAGTGTCGGTGCGCCCGATCCAGGGCCAGGTCGACGATCTGCTCGCCGAGATCCGCAACCGCGTGGAGCGCAAGGAGCGCATCCTGGTCACGACGCTCACCAAGCGCATGGCCGAGGATCTCACCGACTACCTCGCCGAGATGGGCGTGCGCGTCCGCTACCTCCACAGCGACATCGACGCGCTCCAGCGCGTCGACATCCTGCGCGGGCTCAGGCTCGCCGACTTCGACGTGCTGGTCGGCATCAATCTGCTGCGCGAGGGGCTGGATCTTCCCGAGGTCTCGCTGGTCGCGATCCTCGACGCCGACAAGGAAGGCTTCCTGCGATCCGAGCGCAGCCTGATCCAGACGATCGGTCGCGCCGCGCGCAATCTGAACGGCCGCGTCGTGCTGTACGCCGACGTCATGACCGACTCGATGCGGCGCGCGCTGGCCGAGACCGAGCGCAGGCGCACGCGCCAGATGGCCTACAACGTCGAGAACGGCATCACGCCGCGCTCGGTCGAGAAGAGCATCGACGACGTGCTGCGGACGACCTCGGTGGCGGACGCGATCGGCACCGCCGCCGAGGATGACCTCCGGCATCTGATGAGCAGCGCCGACGCCGGCTCGCCCGAGGAGCTGATCCAGCGGCTCGAGGCCGAGATGCTGGAGGCGGCGCGCCAGCTCGAGTTCGAGCGCGCGGCCTCGCTGCGCGATCGCATCGACGACATCCGCGCCTCGATCGATCAGGCCGGCGGAACGGCCACGGCGCGGCGCGAGCGTTCGGCCGCCGCGGCGCCGAACGGGCGCCGCGGCTCGCACGTCCGCGGCGGCCCGCAGGGCGGCGGGCGGCGCCGGTTCGGCCGGGGCTGATCGTGCTCGAGTCCTTCGCGCTCGGCATCGTCAAGTACGCGCTCTCGGAGGACGTCGGCACCGGCGACATCACCACGCTGAACGCGGTGCCCTCGGGCATCAACGCGCGCGCCGCGCTGGTGGCGCGCGAGGAAGGCGTGCTGGCCGGGCTCGACGTGGCGCGTCTGGTGTTTCGCGAGGCCGCCCCGACGCTCAAGTTCCGCATGCTGGCGAAGGACGGCGACGTGGTGCGGCCGGGCGGGGCGGTGGCGCAGGTCGTCGGTGAAATCGGCGGCATCCTCAAGGCCGAGCGAACCGCGCTCAATTTTCTCCAGCATCTCTCCGGCATCGCCACGCTGACCCGCCGCTTCGTGAGCGAGGTCGAGGGCACCGGCGTCACGATCCTCGATACGCGCAAGACCACGCCCGGCCTCCGCTTCCTGGAGAAGTTCGCGGTCAAGGCGGGCGGCGGCGAAAATCACCGGCTGGCGCTGTGGGACATGTACCTGGTGAAGGACAATCACATTCGCGCGGCGGGCGGGCTCACCGCCGCGATCGACCGCATCGCGCGCACGCGGCAGGGGGACCTGCTGCTCGAGGTCGAAGTCGAATCGATGGATCAGCTGGCCGAGGCGTTGCGGCCCGAAGTGGATCGCATCCTGGTCGACAACCGGCCGCCGGCCGAGGTGCGCCGCGCCGTCGAGGCGGTGGATCGCTGGTGTGCGGAGCATCGCGAGGACAGCCCGCGGCGCACCGCGGGCGCGCGCCGCTGGCCCGAGGTCGAAGTCTCGGGTGGCATCACGCTCGCCACCGCGCGCGCCTACGCGGAGACTGGCGCCGATTACCTTTCGGTGGGCGCGCTGACGCACTCGGCGCCGGCCCTGAATCTCAGCCTCGAGATCGAGGACGTCGGTTGACGCTCCGCGGTGCAGCGAACGGAGCGACGACCTCGACGCACCGCGCCATCGCGGGCGCCGGGGGAGAGGACTAGCGTTGGCCGAGTCCACGTTCGATCGTGACGCCTTCACCCGCGCGCTCGACACCCGGGTGTTCGGCCGGCGGCTGATCAGGGAGGGCACCGTCGAGTCGACGAACGACGTGGCGTGGGATCTTCTCGCTGAGGGTCCGGCCGGCGGAACGGTGGTGGTCTCCGACGCGCAGACCCGCGGCCGCGGCCGTGCGGGAAGGGCGTGGCACGCGACGCCGGGGCGTGCGCTCGTCCTCTCCATCGCGCTCGAAACCGAAGTGGCGCTCGGCGCGCCGGGCGTCCTTCCGCTCGCCGCCGGTCTCGCGCTGACCGACGCGCTCGATGCGCTCGGCGCGCGGGTGCGGCTCAAGTGGCCGAACGACGTGCTGGCGGGATCGAAGAAGCTGGCCGGCATCCTGTGCGAGAGCCGCCGCCGCCGAGCTCAGGACGAGCGCGGAGGCGGAGACGCGATCGTCGTCGGCGTGGGCGTCAATGTATCGGATCGCCCGGATGATCTTCCGGCCGGCATTCCCGCCACCTCGCTCGCGATCGAGGGCGTGGTGGTGGCGCGCGAGTCGGTGGCGGCCGGGTTCCTGAACGCGTTCGAGCCGCTGTGGACCGCGCTGCTCGACCGTCGCGCCGGCGCGGTGATCGAGCGCTGGACCAGACGCGCCGATTTCTGGGGCGAGAGCGTCACGGTGCGCGGCGCGAGCGGGAGCCTGAGCGGAATCGCGCGCGCCCTGGATCCGGACGGCGGGCTCGTGATCCGGCAAGGGAGCGGGATCGACACCACGGTCCTGGCCGGCGACCTCGAGCTCGGCCCGGCGGCGGACGCGCGCTCATGACCGGGGACGCGGAGCTTCCGCCTTCGACACCGCACGCCGGGACGGCCGCATCGTCGCTCCCGCCGGCGCCGGTGAGCGTTCACGCCGCGCCCGATTCCGAGTCGGGGCGGCCGCGGGAGGGGCCGCGTGCCGAGATGCCGTTCCTCGATCATCTCGAGGCGCTGCGCCGCGTGCTGTTCCAGTCCGCGATCGCCTGCGCGATCGCCGCGATCGCGGCGTGGTGGTGGTCGCCGCGCGTGCTGGAGGACGTGATCCATCGCACCGTCGGACACGCGGTGGTGCTGTCGCCGCTCGAGGCGCTCAACGAGCGCATCAAGATGTCGCTGGTGCTCGGTGTCGCGATCGCGCTTCCGATCATCCTCCATCGGCTGTGGAGCTTCGTCGTGCCGGGTCTGCTCGGTCGCGAGCGCCGGTGGATTCCCGCCATGGCGGCGGCCTCGTATGTTCTGTTCGCCACCGGGGCATGGGCCGCCTATGGCTACGTGGTGCCGCTGGTGGTTCGGGTGCTGGGCGGTTTCGTCACGCCGAGCATGACGCCCGAGATTCGCCTGTCGGAGCTGCTCGGCTTCACCTACAACATGGCGCTGGCCTGCGGCGTGGTCTTCCAGCTTCCGCTGGTCTGCATGACGCTCACGGCGATCGGGCTCGTGACGCCGCGTGATCTGCTGCGGCAGTGGCGATTCGCGATCGTCGGCGTGTTCATCGTCACCGCAGTGATCACGCCGGGCGACGTGGTCACGGCACAGCTGGTGATGGGAATTCCGATGGTGGCGCTCTATTTTCTGAGCGTGGGGCTGTCCTGGCTGGTGGCGCGCCGCGGGCGCGGCGACGACGAGAATCGCGCCGGGGAGGCGATCGATGGCTGACGCGAAGCGTTCGAAGGCACGAAGCCGCGCGAGAGCGGGGGCCGGCGGGCGGCCGGATAAGAAGAGCGCGCGGCGGGGACGGCCGCGCCGGCTGATCGCCGTCGACGTCGGCAACAGCGACACCGTGGTCGGCTGGTTCGAGGGTCGCGACCTCAGTGGCTTCTGGCGTCTGACATCGGGACGGCAGACGACCGACGAGCTCGTGCTCACGCTACGCGCACTGCTCGGCGACCGCGCCTCCGGGGACCATGCCGGCGCGGTGCTGTGCTCGGTCGTGCCGGCGCTCACCGTGCCATGGGCCGAGGCGCTGCGTCGCGTGGCGGGTGAGCCGGCGGTGGAGGTGAGCTCGACGACGGCGCCGGATCTTCCGATCCGATACCACGACCGCTCCGCGGTCGGCGCCGATCGCATCGCCAACGCGGTGGCCGCGCGCGGCCTCTATGGAACGCCCGCGGTCGTCGTCGACCTCGGCACCGCCACCACGTTCGATTGCGTGTCGAAGGGCGGCGCTTATCTCGGCGGGGTGATCGCGCCCGGCGTCGGCACCTCGGCCGAGGAGCTGTTCCGCCGCGCGGCGCGGATCCCGCGCGTCGAGCTGCGCCGTCCCGAGCGCGCGCTCGGGCGCACCACCGAGGAATCGCTCCGCGCCGGCGTGCTGTGGGGCGCGGCGGGCCAGGTGGACGCGCTGGTGCGGCGCATCGCCCTCGAGATGAAGGGAACGCCGCACGTCATCGCCACCGGGGGATGGGCCGCGCTCGTCGCGCCGGAGTGCGAGACCATTAATGTAGTGGATGAAGGGCTGACGCTTAAGGGCATGCGAATCCTCTGGGAGGCGAATCGATGAGTCGGCCGCGGCCGCGCGCATCGAGGCCCCTCACGCCGGCATCGCCGGGGCGGCGGGCCGATGGGTAAGCGCATCGAGTTCGACGAGGTCGCGCGCGCGTCGCTCCGGCGCGGGGTCGAGCAGCTGGCGGGCGCGGTGCGCGTCACGCTCGGGCCGCGCGGACGCAACGTGGTACTCGACCGCAGTGGTGGCACGCCGGTCGTCACCAATGACGGTCTCACCATCGCGCGCGAGATCGAGCTCGCCGATCCGTTCGAGAACATGGGGGCGCAGCTGGCGCGCGAAGCGGCGAACAAGACCGGCGAAGTCGCGGGCGACGGGACCACCACCGCGACCGTGCTCGCTTACGCCATGATCCGCGGAGGGCTTCAGGCCATCGCGGCGGGACACAATCCCATGGCGCTGAAGCGCGGGATCGAGCGCGCGGTGGCGGCGGCGGTCGAGGACCTGAAAGCGCGCGCCCGGCCGGTCGAGACCCGCGAGGCCATCCGCCGCGTGGCGGCGGTGAGCGCGAACGACGACGAAGCGATCGGCGAGCTGGTGGCCGAGGCGGTCGAGCGCGTCGGCCGGCAGGGCGTGATCACGATCGAAGAAGGCCGCGGCATGGAGTCGTCGCTCGAAGTCGTCGAAGGCGTGCGGATCGAGGGCGGTTATCTGTCGCCCTATTTCGTGACCCATCCGGACACCATGGAGGCGGTGCTCGAGAATCCGCTGGTGCTGCTCACCGAATACAAGTGCAGCGGAGCGCGCGATCTGATGGCGGCGATGGAATGCGCCGCCAAGCTCGGTCGCCCGCTGCTCGTCATCGCCGACGACGTCGAAGGCGAGGCGCTCGCCACTCTGGTGGTGAACCGGCTGCGCGGCACCGTGTCCTCGGTGGCGGTCAAGGCCCCGCGCATCGGCGAGCGCCGGCGCGCGCTGTTCGAAGACCTGTCGGTGCTGACCGGCGCGCACCTCTTCGCCGCCGACGCCGGCGGCGCGCTCGACCGCATCCGCGAAACCGACCTCGGGCGCGCCAGCCGCGCGCGCATCGATCGCGAGAACACCACGCTGGTCGAGGGGGCGGGGCCGGCGGCGAAGATCCGCGAGCGCATCGCGTCGGTCCAGCGCGAGCTCGAAGCCGCGGATTCCGAATACGATCGCGGGGAGCTGCGCGAGCGGCTCGGACGCCTGACCGGCGGTGTCGCCGTGATCCGCGTCGGAGCGCCGACCGAACTGGCGATGTCGGAGCGACGGTCGCGCATCGAGGACGCGCTGGCGGCGACGCGCGCCGCGCTCGAGGAGGGTGTCGTTCCGGGCGGCGGCGTGGCGCTGATGCGCGCCCAGCCGGCGGTGCGCGCGATCCGAGTGACCGGTGACGAGGCGGTGGGCCGTGACATCGTGCTGGCCGCGCTCGAAGAGCCGGCGCGCCAGATCGCCGAGAACGCCGGAGCCGACGGCGCGACCGTGGCGGCGCGGATCCGGAGCGGGGAAGGCAACTTCGGATTCGACGCGGTGACCGGTACGTTCGGCGACCTGGCCGAGGCCGGGATTCTCGACCCGACCAAGGTGACGCGTGCCGCGCTGCAGCACGCCGCGAGCATCGGCTCGATGGTGCTGACCACCGACGCGATCGTGGTCGACAGCGATTCGGACGAGGAATCTACGCCGGAATGACGGGCGCCGGGAACGACGCGCCGCGTCAGAGCCCGAGTGGACGCCCGTCCGGCGACCTCCACGCGAAGACTTCCGCGATGCGGACCGGCCGCCCGTCTTCGGTCGACAATCGGGTTTCGGCGGATTCGCAGGCTTCGCGTCGCACCACGGCGAGCGCGCTCCAGCGCGCGCCGTCACCCGAGACGCTGGTGATGACTCCGGCCGGCGCGACGTCTTCGCTTCGAAGCGCTCCCGCGGCCGGCGCCGGTCCCTCGCCCTCCAGCCGCACCAGCCGTCGCCGGATGCTGCGATAGGTGACGAGACGCATCAGCGTCTCCTGCCCGGTGAAGCAGCCCTTGTCGAGGTGAACGCCGTGGCCGAGGTTGACCTCGAAGGGATGGAATTCCGGCGCGACCTCACGGCCGTGGCGTCCCCATCCCATGCCGATGCGTTCCCGCTCCCACGCCGCGGGATCGAACGGCTCGGCGTCCGCCGGCGTCCCGGCCGAACCGATACGCAGCTCCGGCATGCCCGGCGCATGGAGGCGCGTGATCTGATCGTCGTGCTCGACGACGACGGCCGCGACCGCATCCGGCGCCACGCGTGGCACGACCGCGTAGTCCGCGCTCAGATCTTCGATGGTGACGTCTTCACGAAACACGCTGCGATCGAGATGCGCGGCCAGGGAGTCGCCGGACTGATCCTCGCGCACCAGCCACACCGCGCCGTCGCGGGTCCGGGCCGCCACCACGCGATGCAGCAGCCGTCCGCGGAAATCGCAGAACAGCGCGAGCCTCGCGTCGCCGGGCTCGAGATCCAGCATCCGCTGGGTCGAGATGTTGTGGAGCAGGCTCAGCGCGTCGCGGCCCAGCAGCCGCACCACGCCGGGCTCGAGGCCGGTCGATGCCCGGGGAAGGGAACGTTCGACGGGGGACGCCATCCATCGAGGCTAGGCGCGGCCCGGCGACCACGCAAACGCCGCGGTGGAGTCCTTCCGCGCGGCCCGAACGCGGCCGGGCCGCTGGCGGGGCCGCGGACCCGATGCTAGATTGCGACCGCGCCGTTCCTTCCAGACCATGAACCGCACTCCCGTCATGAACGAGACGCTGGCCGATCTGCTCGAGACGCTGGTCAACATCCCGAGTGAGACCGGCCACGAAGCGGCGATCGCCGAGTGGGTGCACGCGCGTCTGTCGCGCCTCGAGCGCGGGGAGCGCATCCGGTCCGGCCAGTCCGTGGTATGGCGAGGCCCGCGAAAGAACCGCCCGCTGCTCGTCCTCGCCGGTCACCTCGATACCGTTCCCGTCAACGGCAACGGCACGGCGCGAGTCGAGAACGGGCGGCTCTACGGGCTCGGCTCCACCGACATGAAGGCCGGTGACGCCGTCATGCTGGGCGTCCTCGATCGCTGCGACCTCGACCGCGCGCGATTCGATCTCGCCGCCGTGTTCTACGAGGCGGAGGAAGGACCGCAGGAGCGGAACGGGCTGCGCCGGCTGCTCGTGGAGATGCCGTGGCTGGCGGAAGCGCGGCTCGCGATCCTGCTCGAGCCGACCGCGCTCCGGGTCGAGCTCGGATGCATCGGATCGATCAACGCGGAGGTGCGGGTGAGAGGAAAGAGCGCGCACAGCGCGCGACCGTGGCTCGGCGTCAACGCGATCGGGCGCGCGGCGGGGTGGGTGGCCGAGGTCACGCGCGTGCCGGTGACGCCGGTGCGGGTGCAGGGGATCGAATACCGCGAGACGTTGCAGGTGACGATGCTGCATGCCGGGCGGGCGCGGAACGTCGTCCCCGACGACCTGGTCCTGAACCTCAACTATCGCTTCCCGCCGGATCGCGACCTCGAGGCCGCGGAGCAGCGCCTGCGATCGTTCGTGCCGGAAGAGTTCGAATTCCGCGTCGTCGACCGCGCGGCGCCGGGCCGCGTCTGCGCCGACGCCGACGAGGTGCGGCGTTTCGTCGAGCGCTTCGGCGCCGAAGTCGCGGGCAAGCAGGGGTGGACCGATGTGGCACAGTTCACCGCCGCCGGGGTCGCGGCCTTCAACTTCGGTCCCGGCATCCCCGAGCTCGCGCATCAGACCGATGAATACTGTCCGATCGAGAACCTCGAGCGCGCGTGCGGGCAGCTCACCGCCTTCATCGAGAGCGCCTCCGGATGACGATCCGCGATTCCCGCGTCGCGCCGTCATCCGACGCTCGCTCGTCCGAGGCGCCGTCCGGCCCGCCGGTGCCGCCGGACCCGCGGCGCTCGCGCGGCGGCCCGCTCAATCCGCTGGTCTCGCCCGACCGCGAGTACCCGTTCGTCACGCTCGAGAATCGCCGCCGCGCGCTCGCTCCCGCCGGAATTCCGACCATCAATTTCGGCATGGGCGATCCGCGCGAGCGCACTCCGGAGTTCATCCGCGACGCGCTGCGCCTGGCGGTGCCGGAGATGTCGAGCTATCCCTCCGCCTACGGCCAGAGCGCGCTGCGCTCGGCGTGCGCCGACTGGCTGAAGCGCCGCTTCGGCGTGGCGCTCGATCCGGAGCGACAGATCCTTCCGGCCAACGGCACCAAGGAAGCCGTGTTCTCGCTCGCGCTCGCGGTGATCGGCCGCGACGGCGGCGAGCAGCGTAACCTCGTCGTGATTCCGACGCCTGCCTATCCGGTCTACGAGGCGGGCGCGCGATACGCCGGCGCGGAGCCGCATCTCGTTCCGCTCCGGCCTGATCGTGGGTGGCGCTTCGATCCCGATGACGTCGACGATGCGACGTGGTCGCGCACCGCTCTGCTCTGGCTCGGATCGCCGCACAATCCGACCGGATCGGTGCTCGACCGCGACGCGCTGTCGCGCATCGCGAGCGTGGCGCAACGCCATGGCTTCTGGATCGCCGCCGACGAAGCCTACTGCGAGATCTATTTCGAGGGACGGCGGCCGCATTCGATGCTCGAGGTCTCGGTCGACAACGTGCTCGCCCTGCACACCCTGAGCAAACGATCGGCGATGACCGGATTCCGATCCGGCTTCATGGCCGGCGACGAGCGACTGATCGAGGCGCTGCGGCGCTTCCGGCCCAATCTCGGCACCGCGACGCCCGATTTCGTGCAGGTCGCCGCGATCGCCGCGTGGAACGACGACGCGCATCCCGAGGACCAGCGCCGCCGCTACGCCGAGAAGCGTGCCGCGATGCTCGAGTACTTCGCCCGGCGGGGATGGAGCGTCGAGGCCAGCGAGGCGTCGTTCTATCTGTGGATGAAGGTGCCGGACGCGCGCCGGGAAGCGGACGGCGCGACACCGGATCGCGCGTTCGTCGACGACCTCCTGCGCGCGGGGATCATCGCGATGCCGGGATCTCTGCTGGGCGCGGGCGGTGAAGGCTACGTGCGCTGGGCGCTGGTTCCGACGCCCGAGGAATGCCGCGAGGCGATCGCGCGGCTCGACCGGGTCGGCACATGACCACCGTGAACGACGTCTATCCGATCGAGCGCTGGCGCGGCCTCGTGACCGAGGCCTACGAAGGCCGCCGCGCACTGGAGGAACCCGGAGTGCGGGGCGCGGTCGAGGGCGCGATCGCCGCGCTCGACTCCGGCGACCTGCGCGTGGCCGAGCCGCGGCCGGAAGCCGCGCGCGAAGGATCCGGCGCCGATCGCTGGATCACCCATGGCTGGCTGCAGCAGGCGATCGCGCTCTATTTCCGCATGCATCAGTCGCAGACGTTCGAAACCGGTCCGTTCGAGTTCCACGACAAGATCCCGCTCAAGCGCGGGCTGGAAGCGGCGCGCGTCCGGGTCGTTCCGCCCGGCGTCGCACGCTACGGCTCGCACCTCGAGCCGGGCGTGATCCTGATGCCCGGCTTCGTGAACATCGGCGCTCGCGTCGGCGAGGGCACCATGATCGACACCTGGGCCACGGTCGGATCCTGCGCACAGATCGGACGTCGCGTGCACCTCTCGGGCGGGGTCGGGATCGGCGGTGTGCTGGAGCCGCCGCAGAGCCGGCCGGTGATCATCGAGGACGACTGTTTCATCGGATCCCGCTCGATCGTGGTCGAAGGCGTCCTGGTGGAAGAGGCCGCCGTGCTCGGCGCAGGCGTCGTGCTCACCGCGTCGACGCCGATCGTCGACGTCACCCGGAAGGGAGCGGCGGAGCTGCGCGGCCGCGTCCCCTCGCGGGCGGTCGTCATACCGGGCACGCGAAACCGCGAGTTTCCGGGCGGCACCTTCGGCATGCCCTGTGCGCTGATCATCGGCGAGCGCAGCGATTCCACCGATCGCAAGACTTCGCTGAATCAGGCGCTGCGCGAGTTCGGCGTCGCCGGCTGACGCCGCCGCGTCCCTTCGATTCGATGAGGCGCCCGTCCCGCAAGCGAGCCGCGCGGGCCCAGGCGGTCGCGTCCGGCGCCGGCCGTTCCCACGCAAGACGTCCACCGGATGATGGCCCGCCCACGATCCCGATCGAGGGCGGCGCCCGAGCGCGGTGGGGATGGATCGCGGTCGTCCTGGCCTGGGCGCTGCTGTTCGCGCCGCAGATCTTCGCCCATCAGGAGCTGGTGCTCGGAGACACGCGAGTCTACCGCCCATTCCCCGAGTTCTCGCGTGAACGGTGGCTCACGGTTCACCAGCGGACGCACTGGAATCCCTACGTCTATGCCGGCATTCCCTCCGACGCCAGCCTCGCCGACCCGCGCCCGCAATACCTCCCGGATGTTCTGCTCGACGGGTTCGAGCGCGTGCGTCCTTCGAATGTGGTGCCGATTGGCGGCCCTCTGCTCGCGTATCTGATCGGCATGCTGGCCATGGCGGCGCTCGCCCGCCGGCTGTGGGGCGCGGGTCCGGTCGGCATGGCCTTCGCCGGAATCGCGTGGGGACTGGCGCCGCAACTGTTCGTTCCGCTGGCGTACGGACATCACGCGGAAGTGGTGTCGTATTCCCTGCTCCCGCCGTTGCTGTGGATCCTCGACCGGCTCTTCACGACCGACGCCGCGAACGTGCCGGCGACGTCGCTGCTCCTTGCCGGCGTCGCGGGCGTGATGGTGCTCACCGGCCATCCGCAGGTGCTGGTCTACGCCGCGATGTTCGCCGGCGCGTTCGCGATCCAGCGTGCATGGCATTTCCGACGCCGCCGCCGGCTGGCCTGGTGTGCCGGAGGCGTGGCGCTCGCGGTGCTTCTGTCAGCGGCGGTGTGGCTGCCGGTCCTGCTCTACAGCGCGGGGTCGTTCCGCGGTGGCGCCGGAACCCCGGGGATCCCTCGCGACGAGATCCTGAGATTCAGCCTGGCGTGGCGTGACCTGCTGACGATGGCGTGGCCGTGGGCGGTCGGGTTCGGTGGTCGCACGTACTGGGGCGGCCTGGCCGGCAACGACTACCCGCGTTTCCTGGATGGGGCGGTGGTGCTGATGGCGGCGGCGGCGTTGCTGGGAGGTGGAGGCCGCGAGCGCGGCCTGCGTCGATTCCTGCTCGCGGCGGTGTTGTTCGCGCTGCTCTCGACTCTGGGTCCGAACCTCGGGGTGATCGGCGACGCACTGCGGGGTCTGGTACCGATGAGCTCGCGCTTTCGCGTGTCGGTGGTGTGGATGGGAGTGGTGGAGCTCGCGGTCGTGCTGCTCGCATCGCGCGCGTTCGTGCGCCCGCTCCGCGTCACGATTCGTCCTCGCGTGGGGTGGATCGTTTCCGGAGTGCTGCTGCTCTTCGGGCTCGCGCTCGCGGGGCCGCTCGCCGGCGCGTACGCGGGCTGGGTGCTCGACCGCCGCCCGGCGCTCGATCCCGAACTCGCCCTGTCCATCGCTCGAGCGGCGGGCTGGGACCTCGCGGCGCGCGCGCTGGCGCTGTCGGTGGCGATCGGACTGATCGGACTCATGCATTCGGAGTCGAGGCGCGCGGGGATCGCCGCGGCCGCGGTCGTGCTGCTCACCACACTCGGGCTGGGTTCGGCGCTATGGCCGGTGCTGCGCCGGTCCTCCGGTCCGCCCTCACGCATCGCCGCCGCGCCGATGCCGGAGCTGGCACGGGTCGGCGCACGTGCGCCGTGGGCACGCGTCTCGTCGACACGCTGGGTTCCGAGCAATCCGGCCGACACGATCCGGGTCAAGCGCGACATCGAGTTCTACTCGAACGACTGGATCCGCTGGCGCGCTCATAGCCTCGGGGGCGACCACGGCGCGCTGCCGGCGATCTGGCGGCCCATGGCGGCGGTGACTCGCAGCTTCGGCGCGTTGCGGGCGCTCGGTGTCGTCTACATGTCCGCGGATTCCAATGCGCATTGGAGCGCGGAGCGTTTCGAGGAGATCCATCGTGACCCACGCGAGGTCGTCTACCGTCTGCGCGGAGCGCTCGGCCGCGCTTATGCGGTGACCCGCGTCGAGCATCGCGTGACCGACGGCGAGGTGCTCGCGGCGATGACCTCGGCCGGGTTCGATCCCTCGCGCGTCGCCTACACGACATTCGATGGAGACGCGGGGGACTATCCGGGCTCGGCCACCTGCCGGATCTCGTGGATCACGGACGAGCCGGATCACGTCGTGCTCGAGTGCGACGCGCCGGGCCGCGTGTTTCTGGTGCTGGCGGACACCTGGTTCACCGGCTGGAGCGCGAGGCTCGACGGGAAGACCGCGATGCCGATCGCGCGCGTCGATCAGCTCGCGCGTGGCGTCGCGCTTCCGGCCGGGCGACATCGCGTCGAGATGACCTTCGAGCCGGCGGGTTGGCGCACCGGAGTCCGTCTGACGCGGAGCGCGTTCCTGGCACTGCTGCTCGGCGCGGCGGCGATCACCGTGGCAGGGTTGCGAAGGCGGTCGACGCGCCGGCGCCGCGACGCCGTAACGGTTCCCTCCGCCGGCTGACGTACCGGCCCGATCCGCGATCGTGCATGGCTTGACCGACCCCAGTACCCCCCATAGACTCGCTGCCGGTTCGCATGCGGCCGGGCGTCATCGCCCGGCCGAGAGTGTGTCGGAGGCATCTCTTGGCGCTCATCCGTCTCGACGGGCTCTCGGTGTTCGGTCATCACGGCGCCCGTCCTTACGAGAAGGAGGCGGGCCAGCGCCTCGAGGTGGATCTCGAGCTGGAGCCGGTCGACGATCGTGCGGAAACCAGCGACCGCCTTTCGGACGCGGTGGACTATGACGAGCTGTATCGAACCGTGCGCGAGATCGTCGAGGGCCGGAGCTTCCATCTGCTCGAAGCCCTGGCGGCCGCGACTGCGGAAACCATCCTCGAGCGCTTCGGCGTGCGGCGGGTGAAGGTGAGAATCGCCAAGCAGAATCTGGGCTGGACCACCGGAGGGCGCGCGGTGATCGAGGTCGTGCGCGAGCGCGGCCGATGAAGGCGTTCGTCGGACTGGGCTCGAACCTCGGCGAGCGCGAGGCGATGATCCGGCTCGCGCTCGACGATCTCGCCCGCCTGCCCGAGACCTCGCTGGTGCGCGCGTCCTCACTCTACGACACCGAGCCGGTGGGCGAGGTCGACCAGCCGAATTTCCTGAACGCGGTGGCCCAGATCGACACCGCGCTCACCGCGCGACAGCTGCTGTGGAACCTGTTGCTGATCGAGAAGCGCCTGGGCCGCGCGCGCACCAAGCGCTGGGGGCCGCGCACCATCGACCTCGATCTCCTGCTCTACGGACAGCAGGTGATCGAGGAGCCCGATCTCGTGGTTCCCCATCCCGAGCTGACCCGCCGGTCGTTCGTGCTGGTGCCGCTGGTGGAGCTCGATCCGCTGCTGATCCATCCGGTGACCGGCGAGACGCTGGTCAGTCATCTGTCGCGCCTCGGCGCGAGGCCGCCCGTGAAGCGGGGCACGCGGCTCTGGAATTGAGATGCGGGACAACCGCTACGTCGTCGTCGAGGGCGTCATCGGCGTCGGCAAGACGAGTCTCGCACGATTGCTCAGCGAACAACTGAAGGCGCGGCTGGTGCTCGAGGAGGTCGAGGAGAATCCATTCCTCAAGGACTTCTACCGCGACCGCGCCCGTTACGCGTTCCAGACCCAGATGCATTTCCTGTTCAGCCGCTACCAGCAGCAGCGGTCGCTGCGCCAGATGGAGCTGTTCAGCGAGCGCATGGTGTCGGACTACCTGTTCTCGAAGGACCGCATCTTTGCCAGCCTGAACCTGACCGACCGCGAGCTCGCGCTTTACGAGCGGCTGGTCGGCTGGCTCGAGCTCGAAGTAATGAAGCCCGACGTGGTGGTCTACCTGCAGGCCAGCCCCGACACGCTGATGGACCGCATCTCGCGGCGCGGCCGGCCGTTCGAGCGCGACATGGAGCGCGAGTACATCCGCCAGCTCAACGAAGCGTACAATCATTTCTTCTTTCATTACGTCGAGGCGCCGCTGCTCGTCGTCAACACCAACGCCATCGACTTCGTCAACAATCCCGACGATTTCGAGGATCTGCAGACGCGAATCCTGTCGCACCGTCAGGGCACGGTCTATTACGCGCCCATCGAGCGGGGGCATACCTCATGAACGGACCGAACGTGGATGCCGGCCGTGCACCACGCGCGAAGATCACGGCGCCGCGCATCATCGAGATGAAGCGGAAGGGCGAGCTGATCAGCTCGGTCACCGCCTACGACTTTCCGACCGCGCGCCTCGCCGACCAGGCCGGCGTGGAGATCCTGCTGGTGGGCGACAGTCTCGGCACGGTGGTGCTCGGGTACGAGAGCACGCTGCCGGTCACGGTCGAGGACATCATCCACCACACCCGCGCGGTGGTGCGGGCGAAGACCAGCGCCATGGTGGTCGCGGACATGCCGTTCATGTCGTATCAGGCCAGCACCGAGGACGCCATGCGCAACGCCGGCCGCCTGATCCAGGAAGGCGGCGCCGACGCCGTCAAGCTGGAGGGCGGCGAGCGCGTGCTCGACGCGGTGCGGCGGCTGGTCGAATCCGGCATTCCGGTGATGGGCCATCTCGGTCTCACGCCGCAGTCGGTGCTGACGTTCGGTGGCTACAAGGTTCAGGCGCGCGGCGAAGCGGATCAGGAGCGGCTGATGCGTGACGCGCTCGCGCTCGAGACGGCGGGATGCTTCTCGCTGGTGCTGGAGGGAATCCCGGCGCGGCTCGGCGCCGACGTCTCGCGCGCCCTCACCATTCCCACCATCGGCATCGGCGCCGGCGCGGCCTGTGACGGCCAGGTGCTGGTCAGTCACGACCTGCTGGGACTCTTCTTCGGCCACACGCCGAAGTTCGTACGCCGCTATGCCGAGCTCGGGGACGCGACGCGCTCGGCCTACGAGCGCTACGTCGCCGACGTCAAGACGCGGCGCTTCCCCGACGATCGGGAGTCGTATTGAAGATGGGCCGGACCCGGCTCCGCCGCTCGCGCACCGTCCTCGAGACCCGGCGCGTGCTGGCACGCTGGCGGCGCGACGGCGATCGCATCGGATTCGTTCCCACCATGGGCGCGATTCACGACGGCCACCTTTCGCTGGTGCGACTGGCGCGGCGGTCGGCGGGCCGCGTGGTGGCGAGCCGCTTCGTCAATCCGCTGCAGTTCGGACCCCACGAGGACTTCCGCGCCTATCCGCGACCCGCGCGTCGCGACCGCGCGCGCCTCGGCGCCGCCGGTGTCGACCTCTTGTGGGAGCCGCAGGTGCGCGATCTCTATCCCGCCGGCGATCGGACGCGGGTCCGCGTCACCGGTCTCGACTCGGTGCTCGAGGGTCGCAGCCGGCCCGGCCACTTCGAGGGCGTCGCCACCGTGGTGCTGAAGCTGCTGAACGTGGTCGCTCCGGACGAGGTGTGGCTGGGCCAGAAGGACGCGCAGCAGGCGCGCATCCTCGAGCAGATGTGCGGCGATCTCTTCGTTCCGGTGCGGGTGCGCCGCGCGCCGACGGTGCGCGAGCCCGACGGCCTCGCGCGCTCGTCGCGCAACGCCTACCTCGGCGCGCGCGATCGGGCCGCGGCGGCGGTGCTGGCGCGCGGCCTGGCCTCGGCGCGCGCCGCGCTCGATTCGGGCGAGCGCTCGGCGGCAAGGATCGAGCGCGAAGTGCGCCGGGTGTGGCGGAGCGAGCCACGGGTGAGGGAAGACTACGTCGCGGTGGTCGACGCGGATTCGCTGGCGCCGGTGCGCCGCGTGCGCCGGCGCGTCCTGGTCGCGGTGGCGGCGCGGGTCGGGCGCGCGCGTCTGATCGACAATTTCGAGTGGGAGCCGTGAGTGGCGGACGATCGGCCGCGATGACGCGCTATTCGCATCCCGACGTGGCCGCGCTGGTGCTGGCCGCCGGCCAGGGCACGCGCATGAACAGCGATCTCGCCAAGGTGCTGCATCCGATGGCCGGGCAGCCGCTGCTCGCCTACGTGCTGGAGACGCTGGATCGTCTCGGCGTCGGCCGCACCCTGGTCGTGATCGGACACCAGCGTGACCGCGTGCGCGCGGCGTTCAAGGAAGCCGAGGTGGAGTGGGTCGTGCAGGATCCGCAGTCCGGCACCGGCCATGCCGTGATGATGGCCGCGCCCGCACTGGAGGATTTTCGCGGCACGCTGCTGGTGGTGTGCGGCGACACGCCGCTGCTCCGGGCCTCGACTCTCGATGCGCTGCTGCGTGGCCACCAGTCGAGCGGCGCGGCGGTGACCGTGCTGTCGATGCGCCTGCCGGACCCGCGCGGCTATGGCCGGATCCTGCGCGAAGGCGCGCTCGAGGTCGGCGTGCCGGGCCCGATCAGCGGGATCGTCGAGCATCGCGACGCCACCGCCGAGCAGCGCCACATCGACGAGGTCAATTCCGGCATCTACGCGTTCTCCTACCCCGACCTCGTCGAGGTGCTGACCCATCTGAGCGCGCACAACGCGCAGCGTGAGTACTACCTCACCGACACCGTCGCGCTGTTGCGGCGCGCCGGCCGGCGCGCGTCGGTGGTGTGCGCCGCCGACGCTCGCGAGCTGCTCGGGATCAACACCGTCGAGCAGCTCGGTGAGGCCGAGCGCATCCACCGCGAGATGACGCAGGGCGGACCCCACTGATGGCGCGCCGCGGAAAAGCGAAGCGCGCGGCGCCACATGGGCTCGACCGGCTGTGGGCGCCCTGGCGGATGCCGTACATCCGCGGCGCCTCGGCGCCGTCGTCGTGCCTGTTCTGCGCGCTGCGGCGCCCGCGCGAGGATCGCGCGCATCTGGTGCTCGCGCGGCGGCCGGCGGCGCTTCTCATGCTGAATCGCTTCCCGTACAATCCGGCCCATCTCATGATCGCGGTGGTGCGGCACGTCGCGCGCTTCCAGGATCTCGCGCCCGAAGAGCGCGGCGATGTCCTCGATCTCACCGCGCTGGCCGAGCGCGCGCTGGAGCGTGAATATCGCCCCCACGGAATGAACGTGGGGGCGAATCTGGGGCACGTGGCGGGGGCGGGCTTTCCGGGTCACCTCCACCTCCACATCGTGCCGCGGTGGGAGGGGGACACCAACTACATGCCGGTGATCGGAGAGACGCGCGTGCTGCCCGAATCGCTGGCCCGGACGTGGAGCCGCCTGAAGATCGCGATCCGGGAGATCGAAGCCGGGGCCACGCGACGGAGGAAGGGCTGAGGTGCGATTCGCGATCATCGTCCTCGGCCTGGCCGTCGCGGCGCTCAGCGCATCGGTGATCTGGAGCCGACTCGCCCCGCACGCCGCGCCGGTCGCGGGCATCCGGCACCACGTCATCCGCGTCCAGGTGCTGAACGGATCGGGCGAGGGCGGGATCGCCTCCCGCGCCGCCTCGTATCTTCGCGAGGGCGGCTTTCAGGTGGTGGACGTGCGCAACGCCGACCGCCCGGACTACTTTGCCTCACTGGTGGTGGCACGCCGCGCCGATCTCGAATCGGCGCGCGTCGTGGCGCGGTATCTCGGGGGTCCGCCGATCATCCGGCAGGCGTGGGACACGGATCTCGCGGACGTGACGGTGGTGCTGGGCAGCGACCGCAGCCGGCTCCATCTGGAGTAGTGGAGTAGAATCAGGGCCTCACAAGGGAGGGTACGTGTTCGGATTGGGTGGCGGCGAGATGGCGATCATCTTCCTGATCATTCTGCTGGTCTTCGGACCGAGTCAGATTCCGAAGATGGCGCGCGGACTGGGCCAGGCGATGCGCGAATTCCGCAAGGCGCAGCGGGAGATCAGCGACGAGATCCATCGGGACGAGCCCGCCTCGACCCCGAAGTCGACCGAGAACAAGCCGGTCCAGTAGTCCGGGCGCGCCGCGCGGCCGAGCCTCAGAAGTGAACGCGAACGCCGATCAGCGCGGTCGCGGAGGTGACCGTTGCGGTGGTGGAGGTCCCGGTGGAAGGCGGGCCGCCGCCCTTGCCCGAGCTGCGTCCGCCCTGCTGCTTCTGCAGCAGGCCGCGCGGCGGCAGGAGGCCGGTCAATCCCGAGCCGTTGTGTGAGACGCCGAGATCTCCGGTCAGCTCGAACACGTCGCTGAGGTTCCACGCCAGGGTGGCGGTGGCGTCCTCGCCGGTCAGACCGTTCGAGCGCTCGACCGCCACCGCCATGCTGCCGGACAGGCGGGGGACGAGCGGCGTGTCGAAGTCGGTTTCGACTCCGCTCGCCCGATTTCCGAACCGGTCGTCGTAGTGGACGGCAAACACTCCGATCGTGCGCTCGGGCGCGAGCGTCCATTCCGGTCCGAGCTTGGCGCGCCACGCGCCGTGCGTCGAGTCGCCGGCGAATCCCGTTCCGGCCGCGACCATGCGAAGGCGCGGCGCTACCAGGCCCTTCAGCGTGGCGGTGATGCCCCACGCGTGTCCGGTCTGATTGTCCTCGAAGTGCGAGGCGCCGACCGTGGCCGAGAACGAATCCACCTCGGCTTCGCACTCGCCCATCGGGCGCACCGTGGTCTGGCTCTCGGGCCCGTGGTAGTAGTCGATGCCGAGGGTGGCGTTCACGGGACCGAGCGCGCGCGCCGCGCCGGCATCGAGGCCGAGCACGGCGAGGGCCGTCAGCGCGGCCAGCGCGGTCGAAGCGGAGCGGATCCTCAAGAGAGCGCGGTCGCGGCTACTGCGCCACTCCGGTGCGCTGATCCTCGACCCTGGCCTTGGCGCGCAGCTCAGCGACGTAGCCCGAGAAGAAGCTCTGCTGGCGGCGTTGCAGGATCTCGCTCGAGATCTGGGCCTTCAGCGTATCGAACTGTGCCGCGCTTCCCCCGGTCTGGCGGTCGACGCGCGCGAAGTACCAGCCGTTCACCGCGCGCAGCGGACCGACCACTTTGCCGACCGGCGTCACGAACAGGGCGCCGACCAGCTCCGGGACCGAGAACAGACGCGGATCGGGCGTGGCGCGGCTGAGTCCCGTGACCGGCAGCGTGGTGAGGCCGTGGCTCTTCGCCGTCGCCTCGAGCGGCACGCCCTTGGCGACGTCGGCCGCGACGGCCTGGGCGCGAGGCTCGTCGGCCCCGACCCGCGCGTCGAGCTCGGCGAGCTGACGCAGCTGCTCGGTGATCTCCTCGCGTGCCGGGGGCCCGCTCTCGTGGCGGGCCGCGACCTGAACCAGAATGAAGTCGTCGGTTCCCTCGAACACCGGGCTCACCTCGTGCAACTTGGCGCCGAGGCCCCAGTCGGCCGCTTCAGGCGCCGAATAGAGCTGCGGGGGCTGGGTGTTGTAGTCGAAGTATTGCGTGCGCGTCGTCGCCATCCCCTTTTCCGCCGCCGCGGCGCCGAGTCCCGCCGACACCGCGCGCCCGCGCAATTTCGTCAGGTCCTGGTACTGGTCGCGCAGGTTGGTCTCGTCGGCGCGCACGCGGATCATGATCTCGGCCAGCTTGAATCCGGGCGGCGCGCCGTTGATCTTGGGCCGGTCGATGACCTTGAAGATCGCGAACCGGCCCTGGTCCTGGATCGGGTCCGAGACGTCTCCCGGCTTCAGGGCGTCGAGCCGCGTGGCGAGATCGGGACCGAGCTCGCTGGCCTGGACGACGCGCGGCACCTCGCCGCCGTTCGCCGCTCCCGGCCCTTCCGAGTAGTCCTTCGCCAGCTGCGCGAAATTCTCCCCGCCGCGCGCGCGGCGGGTGATGCTCGCCGCCAGCTCGCGCGCCGCGCGGACCTCCTCGGCGCCGACGCGCTTCGGCACGGTCAGCACCTCCAGCTGCACCCGCAGTCCCGAGCTGAAGCGGCCTTTGTACTTGTCGTACGCGCGCTGGAGATCGGCGTCGGTGGGAGGCGGCAGCTTGAGATCGGCGGGCGGCATGATCTGAAGAATGGTGGCGTCGACCTTGTCGTAGCGGTCGTGGAACGCCTGTTCCAGCTCGGGCTCGGTCAGCTTGATCGACGCGATCAGACGCTCCTGGAGCTTGCGCAGCGGCAGCTGCTGGCGCACCAGATCCTCGACGCCGGCCCAGCCCGACTGATTGGGATCACGCAGCGCGGCGCGATACTTGTCGGGATCGAACTTGCCGTTGGTCTGGAACGCCGGGATTCGCGTCACTTGCTGAGGCGGCGAGTTCTGCAGCGCGACCACGATCTCGCGATCGTGTGCGTTGAGACCGAGCGCGCGGGCCTGCTCGCCGAGCAGCGCCTGGGACACCAGCGAACGCCAGGCCTGGAGCTCCAGCATCTTCTCGTCGCGATCGGAGGGATCGACGCCGAACTGGCGCTTGTACCCGTCGCGCTGATCGGCCAGCGCGTTCTGATACTCGACCAGCGAGACCGGCTGTCCGTTGACCCGCCCGGCCACGTCGGCGGAACGCGGGCGCTGCGAGGGATCGAGACGCGCGCCGAAGAGGAAGATGAAACCGCCGACGAACGTGGCGATGGTGATGACCGCGACCGCCCACCAGACCGCTTTGGTTCGCTTGCCGCCGCCGCGCAGAAATCGAAGCATCGAGGACTCCGTGAGAATCGGGATGAAGGGACGAGAAGAACGCGCGAGTCTAGCAGCCGACCTGCGGTGAGACAACTTTCGCGTCACCCGGAACGGGACATCGGCGCTGCGATCACGGCTTTCGTGGACACTCGCGGAGTCCTGTGTTACCAGTAGCGAAACCATCCTCTGAGCCCGAGGGAGGCAGCGGTTGCGCAGCGAGGCCCTCAACCGACACGCCGAACCCGACGCGGCGATCCGCCCCGCGCCGATCACTGAGCACGTCCTCGATGCCCTCGAACAGGCGGTCGTGGCGCTCGACCGCGAGCGGCGCGTGGTCTACAACAACCGCCGCATCGAGGAGCTGCTGAGCTCCGAGCCCGGCGCGCTGCTCGGCATGCAGGGCGCGCGGCTGTTCCCCGGCGCCGACGCACGGTGGCTGAAGGGCGCGTCGCGCGAGCCGCGGGACTTCCGGCTCGAGGCCGAAGGCCGCCAGCTCACCCTCAAGGCCGAATCGCTGCCGATGCGCGACGACGAAGGCGACGTGATCGGCTCGGTGGTTCTGGCCGAGGCGATCTCCGAGACCGAGGACGGCGAGTTCCAGAAGAAGATCGACCGGCTGGTCTCGCTGGGGGAGCTCTCGGCCTATGTCGCCCACGAGATCCGGAATCCGCTGACCGGGATCCGTACCACGGTCCAGTTCGTGGGCTCGAAGCTGAAGCCGAACGACGCCCGCCGCGAGGATCTCGAGGACGTGATCAAGGAGCTCGACCGCATCGAGCAGATCATCACCGGCCTCCTGATGTTCGCCCGACCTCCGGCCGCGCAGCCGGAGGCCAGCGACCTTCACCCGGTGATCGACAAGACCCTCGACATGCTCGAGCTCCAGCTCGGCGACGCGCAGGTCAAGCTGACCCGGGAATACGCCGAGGACCTTCCACAGGTGGTGGTCGACCCCGACCTGATGCAGCAGGTGTTCCTCAACCTGTGCCTCAATGCCGTCCAGGCGATGCCGGAGGGCGGCGAGCTGACCGTCACCACCGCGGTGCGCCGCTACCGCACGCGCCGGTCGATGGTCGACGTGTCGTTTCACGACACCGGCGTCGGGATCCCGCGCGAGCTGATGGAAAAGATCTTCGATCCCTTCTTCACCACCCGCTCGATGGGCACCGGGCTCGGCCTGCCGATCTCGGTCCAGATCGTGCGCGACGCGGGCGGGCTCATCACCGCCAAGAACAACTCCGGCGGCGGCGCCACGCTGCGGGTCTCGCTTCCGGTCTCCGCCGAGGCGCCGGGCCGCCCCGAGGACTCCGGCGCGTGAAGACCTCGGTCCTCGTCGTCGACGACGAGCTGCTGATCCGGAAGTCGCTGGCCAAGGTTCTGCGCGCGCGCGGCTACTCGGTCGAGCTCGCGAGCACCGGCGCCGAGGGGCTGGAGAAGGCCGGAATGGTCCGGCCGCAGGTGATGATCCTCGACATGCGGCTGCCCGACACCGACGGGCTCTCGGTGCTGCGCCGCGTGCGCGAGCTCGATTCGCTGGTCCAGGTCATCGTGATCACGGCGTTCGGCGACGTTCAGTCGGCGGTCGACGCGATGAAGCTCGGCGCCTGCGATTTCCTGCGCAAGCCGTACGAGATGGAGGACATCGTGCTCGCGGTCGAGTCGGCGGGGAAGACGTTCCGCCAGGCCAGCGAGCTCGACCTCTACCGCCGCCAGGCATGGCGCCAGTATTCCGACGAGGAGATCATCGGCGTCTCCGAGCCGATGCGCGTGGTGCGCGACCTGATCGACAAGGTGGTGCGCAGCCAGGCCACCTCGGTGCTCATCACCGGCGAGAGCGGTACCGGCAAGGAGCTGGTGGCGCGGGCGATCCATTACCGCAGCGATCGAGCCGAGGCTCCGCTGATGGAGGTGAACTGCTCGTCGTTCCACGAGAGCCTGCTCGAGAACGAGCTGTTCGGCCACGAGCGCGGCGCCTTCACCGATGCGACCGACACCAAGAAGGGCCTGATCGAGCTGTGCGACGGCGGCACGCTGTTCCTCGACGAAGTCGCCGACATGTCGATGCCGACCCAGGCCAAGCTGCTCCGCTTCATCGACCATCGCAACTTCAAGCGGGTCGGCGGCGCGCAGGACATCTCGGTCGACATCCGGATCGTCGCCGCCACCAACAAGGATCTCGATGCCGAAGTGCGAGCCGGCCGTTTCCGCAGCGACCTCTACTTCCGGCTCAAGGTCGTGAGCATCGACCTGCCGCCGCTGCGCGATCGCGGCAACGACATCCTGCTGCTGGCGCGCCATTTCGTCCGGGAGTTCTCGCGCAAGTTCCAGAAGGGCTTTGCCGACCTGTCGGGCGAGGCGACGACCGCGCTGCTCGCCTACCGCTGGCCGGGCAACGTGCGTGAGCTGCGCAATCTCGTCGAGCGCGTGGTGCTGCTCGAGGAGGGACAGCGGATCGAGCACTCCCACCTGCCTCCGGAAATCCTCGGACGCGTACCGATCACGCTCGATGGACCGGCGCACACCGATCTCTCGCTTCCGACGCTGGCGGAGATCGAAGCCGGACACATCGCCGAAGTGCTGAAGCTCACCGCCGGAAACAAGAGTCAGGCGGCGCGCGTGCTCGGCATTTCGCGGCAGGGTCTGATCGAGAAGCTCCGTCGTCTGCGCGCCGAGTCCACCGCCGGTCGTCAAGTTTCTTGACGGCCCCAACGAACTGGACACTTGCCAGCAAATCCAACGTTCGTAACGAGTTGCTGCGCGCAGAACTCGTAAGCCACCAGTATTTTGACACTTACGCGCGTTGGATTCGCGTCGATCCGACCTCGTGCCATGCATCGCCGCGCGCCTCTTCAGAATTCATCTCACATTTCGACAGCGAGTTACGAACTCCCACGTCGTTGATCGCCTGACGATGGCATGACAGCTGCTTCTGCGTGAGCGAGGCCACGCTGAGCACTCGGGAGCTCTGCGATACGGCCGCAAAGGCCGCGGTTGTCTTGCGGTCGCAAGCTGTGTCCGGCGGTTGTGGTTCGATCGCCCATCGCACTGTCCACCAAGGAGGTGATTGACAATGGCGAAGAAGAAGGCGGCGAAGAAGAAGGGCACGAAGAAGAAGGCTGCGAAGAAGAAGAAGTAACACGTCTGGACCTGGCACGTCCTTAGGGGATTGGTCGGCGCCCTGTCGGCCAATCCCCGACTTCTGAGAGTAGTCAGTTTCGCGAGGAAAGTTCCTCGCGATCGGCCGACAAAGCAATGCGCTCGCGACTCGGGAGTGCGGAGCACGCGATCCCAAGTCGAGAGACCGTGACTGGGGGCATTCGCTAGGGCTGGCTGACTTCCCCAGATCGCCGCGACGGCCCGCTCATGGATGGGCGGGCCGTTCGCATGCGCGCCGCGCGACGCGTCCGCATCGGCACCGGTTCACCGCCCAGAGCCCGCCCCCGGATTCTCGAGTTGCTCGCTCCGCCCGGTTCCCGGCCTTCGTTTCCCTGCGTGCTATAGTTCGGTTTCATCCCCGCGCTCGGCCGCTTCTCAGTCTGGAGCCCTCGTGATCGACCCCGCCGAACCCGGCGTCGCCGGGAGCTCGCGCGCGCCCGCCATTCGCATTCGCGGCGCCCGCCAGCACAATCTCAAGAACTTCGACCTCGACCTGCCGCGCGGGGGCCTGACCGTCATCACCGGCGTGTCAGGCTCGGGCAAGTCGTCGCTGGCGTTCGACACGCTCTATGCCGAGGGCCAGCGGCGATACGTGGAATCGGTCTCGGCCTACGCCCGCCAGTTCCTCGAGCGGCTGCCGCGGCCCGACGTCGACGTCATCCATGGCCTGACGCCGGCGGTCGCGATCCAGCAGCAGTCGGGAGCGCGCAGCGCGCGATCCACGGTGGGAACGGCGACCGAGATCTACGATTACCTGCGCCTGCTGTTCGCGCGGCTCGGCGTGGTGCACTGCGCGAAATGCGGCCAGGGCATCCACGTCGACCGGCCCGGCAGCATCGCCGCCGAGGCCGCGGGCTGGACGGGGGGCGAGAGCATCACGGTGCTCGCCCGCGTCGGGCTCGGCAGCCTCGGCTTCGCCGATCTCGCCGAGCAACTGCTGAAAGCCGGCTTCACGCGGCTGTGGCGGGACGGCGACGTGGTTCCGCTCGAGCCGCTGCCCTCGATCGGGCGCGCCCGCGAAGTGCGGGTGGTGGTCGACCGCTTTCGCTGGTCGCCCGAAGAATCGTCGCGCCTCGCCGAGTCGTGCGAGACGGCGTTCCGCCGCGGCGAGGGCACGCTCGAGCTGGTGCGCGGCAACGGCGCGGTGGAAGCGAAGAGCGAGCGCTGGATCTGCGCCCACTGCGGAACACCGGCGCTGCGCCCCGAGCCCGGCTTGTTCTCGTTCAGCAGCGCGCTCGGGGTCTGCCCGGAATGCCGCGGATTCGGCGACGTGCTGGCGTTCGACCTCGAGCGGATCGTGCCGGACCCGACGCTCACGCTGCGCGAGGGCGCGCTGCGTCCGTGGGCCGGCTCGTGGCGGCGCATCGCCTGGCCGCGGCTCGAGAAGTTCGCGCGCACCGAGGGCATCGCTCTCGATCAGCCCTGGAATCGGCTGCCCGAACCGAAGCGGCGCGTGCTGATCGAAGGGGGCGAAGGCTTCCGCGGCGTGATGCCGTTTCTCGAGCGACTGAAGCAGAAGTCGTACAAGGCCGGCAATCGATTCGTGGTGAAGAAGTATCAGACCGCGCGCCGCTGCGGATCGTGCGGGGGGGCGCGCCTGCGCCGGGAAGCCCTGGCGGTGCGGCTCGCCGGACTCGGCATCGCGGACGTCTCGCGCATGAGCGTCGCCGAAGCCGCGGGATTCGTGCGCGGCCTCGAGTTCTCGGGCGGTGAGCGCGAGATCGCCGGGCCGGTGCTGGGCGAGCTCGAGGCGCGCCTCAGCTTCCTCGAGCGCGTCGATCTCGGCTACCTCACGCTCGACCGCATGACGCGCACGCTGTCGGGCGGCGAGGCGCAGCGGATCGAGCTCGCCAACGCGCTCGGCGCGCACCTGGCCGACACGCTCTACGTGCTCGACGAGCCGACGATCGGACTCCATCCGCGCGACACCGGAAGGCTGATCGGCATCCTCGAGGATCTCGCGGCGCGCGGAAACACGGTGGTGATCGTCGAGCACGAGCCGCTGGTGATCCGCGCCGCCGACACTCTGGTCGATCTCGGGCCGGGCGCGGGGGAGCAGGGCGGTCAGCTCCTGTACGCCGGGCCGGCGGCCGGGATGGCGACCGCCGGCACCGAGACCGC
>DATJEP010000014.1:0-2361 GCA_035496475.1 Candidatus Udaeobacter sp. | reverse complement strand
CCGAGGGAATCGAGCTCGGTCTCGTTGATCTCGCCGGCGTAACCGAGCAGGTGCGCCGCGAACGTGCCGTTGGGATAGTGACGCAGCGGCTCGATCTGGACCTCGACGCCCGGCAGCTCGCTCTTCATCTCTTCGACCGCGAGCCGCACCGGCGCCGGCGCGTTGTGGCGCAGCATCACCGACTGGCCGCTGCGCGACGCATCGCGGATCCGGCGCCTCACCTCCATCGTGTCGAGCTCGACCAGCGACGCCACCCGGCGCACCCAGCGCGAGCTCTGCGTCATGCGCGCGGATGCCACGCTCTCGGCGGGGAACGGACGGAACAGCACGCTGAAGCTCGGCGCGCTGTCCGCCAGCAGCCGCCCATGGCGGTCGTAGATCGCGCCGCGCGGCGCGCGCAGCACCTCGAGGCGCACGCGATTCTCCTTCGACAGCTCGACGTAGAGATCGTGGTCGACGACCTGCAGGTGGAGCAGCCCGAGCACGACCAGACCGAATCCCAGCGCGACCAGCGCCGCGACCAGCCGGTAGCGGCCTTCCCTAAGCTGACGAGCCGGAATCGCGGAGTGCATGGCCGAAGAGGGAGTGTCCGGTGACGCGGTGGATGATGAAGAGCAGCAGCGCGCCGAGCGGGGCGCTGACCGCGGCGGACACGAGAACGCGCAGCGCACTGTCGAGCGTCATCGTCGCGGCCCCGATGGTGAACGCCGTCGACCACGCCTGATGGAGCAGCGTGCAGACGAACAGCACGACGAACTGCGTGCCGACGCTGTCGCGCACCAGCGTCCGGCCCAGCCGCCCGACCGCGTAGCCCATCAGCGCCAGGGCCAGCGCGTGGCGTCCGAGCCAGTGCGCGGCGTCGAGGTCGGCGGCGATCCCGAGCAGGAAGCCGCAGGTCGATCCCCAGGTCTCGCCGTGGCGCAGCGACCACACCACCACCGCGAAGCTCAGCACGTCGAGCACGATCCCGCGCGCGGCCAGCGCGGAAAGCGCGGTCGAGCGCAGCAGCAGCGCGACCACGACCACGGTCAGCAGCGCGCCGATCTGCTTCACGGCTGATCCTCGGGAGGGAGTGGATGCGCGATCACGAACGCGTGGCGGATGCGCGAGAAGCGCGCGGCCGGCTCGATCTCGATGTCCTGGATCAATCCGCTGGGATCGGCGCCGATCTTGAGCACCCGGCCGACCGGCAGTCCGCGCGGGAAACGGCGCGACAGCCCCGACGTGACGACCTGCTGGCCCACCACCACGGTGTCCGAGAGCGGGACTCCGGTCAGCACCAGCCGGGGCCGGGGATTGCTGGTGAAGCGGAGCAGGCCGAGCACCCCGGTGCTCTCGACTTCGCACGCCACCGCGGAATTCAGATCGGTGAGCAGCACGGCGCGGCTGAGGTGCGGATAGCATTCGCCGATCCGCCCGAGCAGGCCGTCGCGGGTCACCAGCACGTCGCCCTCGCGCACGCCCTCGCGCGTGCCGGCGCTCAGCGTGGCCGCCGCCGGCACCGGCTCGCCGGCCAGCGCCAGCACTTCGACCGGCTTCAGGGCGTAGCCGCGATAGGACCGGAGGCCGAGCTGCTCGCGCAGCTGCTGGTTCTCGACGCCGGCGATGCGCAACCGCGCCGTCTCGATTTCCAGCTCGGCGATCCGCTGATGGAGCTCGCGGTTGTCGTGCCACGCCGCGGCGGCGCGGTCGAGCGAGAGCACGATGCGGTCGAGTGGTGCGAACACCCAGGCGCCGATACCGCGCATCGTGCCCTGCGGGAGGCGGTCACCGACCAGCAGCATGACAAGCGAAAGCGCCGCATAGAGCCCGAGGAGGGCACTGCTGCGGCGCTCGGCGGGGGGTAGGAACCCACCCATGCATCAATCCTTGTGGCCGCTCAGAATCACCTTATCGAAATCTTCGAGCTGCTCGAGGATCTTGCCCGCTCCGAGAACGACGCAGGTGAGCGGATCCTGCGCGACGCGGATGTTCAGATTGGTGACCTCGCGCATCAGCAGGTCGAGCCCGCGCAGCAGCGCGCCCCCGCCGGTCATGAAGATGCCGCGATCGACGATGTCCGCCGCCAGCTCGGGCGGCGTGCGCTCGAGGCACTCGCGCAGCGCGTTGACGATCTGTCCGACCGGCTCCTGCAGCGCCTCGCGGATCTCCACGCTCGAGACCCGCAGCGTGCGCGGAATGCCGCGCACCAGGTCGCGCCCCTTGATCTCCATGTCCATCTCTTCGGGCAGCGGAAAGGCGGAGCCGATCTCGATCTTGATGCGCTCGGCGGTCTGCTCGCCGATCAGCATGTTGTAGGCCTTCTTGGCGTAATTCATGATCGCGTCGTCCATCTCGTCGCCGCCGGTCCGGATCGACGTC
>DATJEP010000013.1:0-2683 GCA_035496475.1 Candidatus Udaeobacter sp. | reverse complement strand
CGGCACGTTGCGATGCGCCATCTCGCGGAGCAGCGTGAGCACGAGGCGCGTGCCCGAGACGCCGACCGGGTGTCCCAGCGCGATCGCGCCGCCGTTCACGTTGAGGATGGCGCGGTCGATCTCGCCGCCCGGCCGCTCCAGCCCCAGCTCCTCGCGGCACCAGCGGGCCGCCGCCATCGCGATCTCGCAGCCGATCACCTGCGCCGCGAAGGCCTCGTTGATCTCGATCAGGCCGACGTCGGTGAAGCGCGCCCCCGCGCGTTCCAGCGCGGGCGGAATCGCGTACGCGGGGCCGAGCCCCATGCGGACGGGATCCAGTCCCACGAAGGCGTAGCTCTTGATGCGGCCCGCCGGGGTCAGGCCCAGCTCGCGCGCCTTGTCGGCGGAGGCGACGATCATCGCGGCCGCGCCGTCGGTGATCGGGCATGAGTTGCCGGGCGTCACCGAGCCGTAGCGGCGATCGAAGAAGGGGCGCAGTTTGGCGAGCGCCTCCAGCGACTGGTTCTTGCGCGGCCCCACGTCCTCGAGCACCGCCGCTTCGTAGGGGGGCGCGAACACAGGGACGATCTCCTCGGCCAGCCGGCCCGACTCGGTCGCGGCGACGGCGCGGCGATGGCTCATCAGCGCGAAATCGTCCTGCGCTTCGCGGGAAATGCCGAAGTCCTTGGCGATGACCTCGGCCGTCTCGCCCATGTTGAGCCCCGAGATCGGATCGGTGAGCCCCTCCATGATGGCGACCCGCGGCGCGAAGTCCTTCGGCTTGATGCCCGCGAACGCGCCGATCCGCTGGCCGAGCGACTTGGCCCGCGACGAGCGCTCGAACGCGCGCGTCATCCCCTCGCTCACGATCAGCGGGATCTGGCTCATGTTCTCGGTGCCGCCCGCCACGATCAGGTCGGCGTTCCCCGCGGCGATCCGCTCGTGTGCCTGCACCAGCGATTCCATTCCCGAAGCGCAATTGCGATGCACGGTGACGGCGGGAACGCGTTCGGGAATTCCGGCGAGAAGGGCGATGACGCGGGCGATGTTGGCGGAATCGGAGGGCTGCGCGACGTTGCCCAGGATCACTTCGTCCACTTCGGTGGGCGGGACGCCGTGCCGCGCGAGAAGCTCGGCGATGGCCACGCGGCCCAGCTCGCGGGCATGAACCTTGGCGAGCGCGGTGCCGGACTTGGCGAAGGGAGTTCGGAATCCGTCGATCAGGACGACGTCGCGCATTTCAGAACACCCAATGTGCGGCCGATACTGGATACCGGTTGGCCATGCGAGGGCAGTGTGTCACAGTGCTTCCGGGAGGTCAATGCATGGACGCACAAACGATTCCGGACCTGCTTCGCCACGCGCGCGAAACGCATCGTAAGCCGAACGCGTTCTTGGTACGCCGCGCGGGCGTCTGGGTTCCGGTTTCCATCGAGACCTATGCGGCGCAGGCCGCTTCGGCGGTCGCGTGGCTGCGCGCCCAGGGCGTTCGCCCCGGCGACCGCGTGGCGATCCTCTCCGAGAGCCGCTACGAATGGGTCGTCGCCGACATGGCCATCGTCTCCATGGGAGCGGTGTCGGTTCCCTTCTATCCGACCCTCCCCGCGGGCCAGATCGCGCCGCTGGTCGCCGACTCCGGGATCGTGGGCGCGTTCGTTTCGAGCAACGAGCAGGAGGAGAAGCTCAAGCTGGTGCAGTCGGAGCGCGCCGGCTCCTCGGAAGCGCTCCGCTTCGTGTGGAATTTCGACGCGTCCGGCCTTCCCGAAGCGCCGGCCGGTCCCGGCGCGCTCGCGGAGCCCCGCCCGGACGACCTCGCCACCATCATCTACACGTCGGGAACCACCGGCACGCCCAAGGGCGTGATGCTCACCCATTCGAACATCGCCTCCGAGGTGGTCATATCGCTCACCACCTGGAAGTTGAATCAGGACGACGTCTATCTCTCGTTCCTGCCCTTGAGCCACGTGCTCGAGCGGGCCAGCGGGTTCTACACGATGCTGTACGCCGGCGTGACCATCGCGTACGCGGAATCGTTCGACAAATTGCCGCGCGATTTGCGCGAGGTGCGCCCCACCGTGCTGATCGCGGTGCCGCGCCTGTACGAAAAAGTGATCGCGCGCGCCGTCGAGACGGCGACCGGCGCGGGGCGGTTCACGCGCAGCATTTTCCAGAATGCGTACCGCGTTGCGGTCGAGGTGGGGCGTTTGAAGAACGAGGGGAAAGCGATTCCGCCCTGGACGCTGTTCGAGCGCGCGATCGGTTTCGCGCTGGTGTACGGCAAGGTCGCGCGCGGATTGGGCGGCCGCACGCGGCTGCGCGTGTCGGGCGGCGCGCCGTTGAATCGCGACGTCGCCCTCTTCTATCGCGGCGCCGGCCTCGCGGTCCACGAGGGCTACGGACTGACCGAGACCTCGTCGGCGATCAGCGTGAACACGGAGGAGCGCCAGCGCGTCGGGACGGTGGGCCCTCTCTTCCCCGGCATCGAAGTGCGCACGGCCGAGGACGGCGAGCTTCTGGTGCGCGGGCCCGTCGTCATGAAGGGGTACTGGCAGAAACCCAAGGAGACCGACGAGGCGCTGCAGGGAGGCTGGCTGCACACCGGCGACATCGGAGCGCTGGACGCCGAGGGATTTCTCCGCATCACCGACCGAAAGAAGGACCTTCTGGTCACGTCCGTGGGTAAGAAAGTGGCGCCCCAGCCGAT
>DATJEP010000012.1:0-8614 GCA_035496475.1 Candidatus Udaeobacter sp. | reverse complement strand
TGCCGTCGAACGAATAGCCGTCGAGGCCGTAATCCCGCATCAGCTCCGCGCACAGGTCGATCAGGTAATCGCCCCATGGCCCGTTGTTGCAGCCGAGGCGCGTACCCAGGTCGCTTTCCTTCGGCTCCGCGGTCGGCGCGTCGCCGGCCCGGTCGCTATGCACGCGCCAGTCCGGGTGCGCCCTCACGTTTTCCATCGACGGAAACGGCGGTAGCCCCAGCACGAGCCTCGCCCCGCCCCGGTGGCACGCGTCAACCGCGTCGCGCAGCCGCTTCGCGTCCTCCGCCGACGCGCCCGCGCCGCCGTCCTGCCGCAGCGGGTAGTACGGCCAGTTGATGTTCGTCTGCACGACCTGCGCCCCCGCCTCCACCGCGTCGGGAATCTCGCCCGGCGTGCAGAACACCATCCGCGTCAGCCCCTGCACCCACCCCGCCGGCTCCACCGCCTCGAACGGCGGTGGTTCGGCAACAACGGGAAGGCAGAAGCCGAGAAGAACGCACGCCTTGGTGACGGTGTCGCAATAAGCTCGGGTGGGCACGCGGCAAGTTATAGCAACGCGTTCACCCGGCACCATCGCCTCCTCGGCGCGCGGCGTGCTATTCTCCCGCGCATGAAGCACCTGCGCGAGGAGCTGTGGTTCAACGTCCCCCGCCGGCGGGATTACCTCAACATCACCGACACGGTCGAGGAGCTGGTCCGGCGCAGCGGCGTGCAGAACGGGCTGTGCCTGGTGAACGCCATGCACATCACGGCCAGCGTCTTCATCAACGACGACGAGTCCGGCCTCCACCACGACTACGAGGTCTGGCGGGAGAGGCTCGCTCCGCATGCGCCGACGTCCCAGTACCGGCACAACGAGACGGGAGAGGACAACGCCGACGCGCACCTCAAGCGCCAGGTGATGGGCCGCGAGGTGGTGGTGGCGATCACCGCCGGCAAGCTCGACTTCGGCCCGTGGGAGCAGATCTTCTACGGTGAGTTCGATGGCCGGCGGAAGAAGCGCGTGCTGATCAAGGTGATCGGCGAATGAGCGCGCCCGGCGAAGGGAAGAGGCCGGGGGTGACGGTCCGGCCCGCGCGGCCCGCCGATCTCGATCGGTTGTGGGCGCTGACCCAGGTGCTGGCGAAGTACGAGAGGCTGGAATCCCGCGTGACCGGCTCGGCCGAGCGCCTGGGCGAGCACCTGTTCGGCAGCGACACGCGGATCGAGTGCCTGGTGGCCGAGAGCGCCGGACGCATCGTCGGCAGCGCGATCTTCTTTCATACCTACTCGACGTTCCGCACCCAGCCCATGATGTGGCTCGAGGATCTGATCGTCCTGCCGGACTCGCGCGGGACCGGCGCCGGACGCGCGCTCATGGTCGAGCTCGCGCGGATCGCGCTCGAGCGGGGCTGCTGGCGGCTCGACTGGGTCGTCCTCGACTGGAATCGCCCCTCGATCGAGTTCTACGAGCACCTCGGCGCTGAGCGGCAGAACATGGACTGGTATCAGTACGGGCTGGACGAGGAGCGCTTGCGCGCGCTGGCCCGCACTTCAAGTACTACTTGAAGTGTCGCGCGGCGGCAGCGCGCTCAGACGCGCCGCCACATTCCCGGGCAGCGGCTGCTCGAGCAGGCGCCGACGAATGTCCTCGTCGGCCCCGTGCACGGTGAGCCAGTCGAAGAGCAGCGCCGCCTTCTCATCGCGTCCGAGCAGCGTGTACGCCACCGCCCAGGCTTCCGGGCTTCCGACCGGCACACCCCGCCAGCGCGCGGTGACCACGGTGGGAATCCGGGCGACGCCGGCCTCGGAACGGATCGCGAAGCCGACGATGCATTCGACCTCGCCGGCCCCGACCACCAGCTTCTGATCGGCGTGAATGCCTGACGAGCCGTGCCACGTCGACTCGAACGAAGCGAGCGCCGCGCGCACCCGCTCGATCGGCGCGTCGGTGGTGAGATCCCAGTCGTGCGCTTCGCTCCAGATCCCGAGCGAGATCAGGAGCCCGCTGGCGCCGAGCGCGCAGGTGACGCTCGCCCGCTCGAGCGCTCCGACCACTTCGATCAGGCGCTCGATCGGCGGGGCCTTCATGTGATGCATGAAGTGCTCATTCCGACCGCCTCACCGCTTCGGCGGCTCCTTCGGCCAGCGCTTCGTGCAGGCCGCCGACCAGGGACGGGAGGCCGGGAGGAATGGTCGCGACGAGATGCCGCGCGGCGGCGTCCCCAAGGCGCGCGGTGACGGTCGCCGCGCCGCTCGCGCCGCCCTCCTGTCCGATCGCGCCGTACTCGGCGTAGCGATCGGCGACCCGCGCGCGCCGCTCCTCGTGCGGCTCGAATGCCTCGGACTCGCCCCGCCAGGATTCCAGCACGACGTCGTGCAGCGCGTCGATCGCGCGCGCGGTCTCGCGGTTGAATCCGCCGGCGGCGACCAGCCCGCGAACGCAGGCGTAGAGCGCGAAGCACTGCCATTCCCGGCGGGTGAGCTCCGCCGCCGCGAAATCGGAACCCGGCTCGCGATCCGCCGGAGCCAGAAGCCCCGACTCCGCGAGATCGGCGAACAGCCGCGGCTCGAGGGCGAGAAAGAACGCGGCGAGCGCGCGGCCGCGCCGTTCCGGATCGGCGATCAAGGGGGCTCCGCGGACCTCAGCGTTCCGGCGAGCGGGCTCAGCTCGGAGGGTTCGTGCTCCAGTCGTAGAAACCGCGGCCGGTCTTCCGGCCGTGACGGCCGGCCAGCACCATCCGCTTCAGCAGCGGGGGAGCGGCGAAGCGCGGCTCCTTGAACTCCTCGAACATGATGCCGGCGATCGAGTACGTGGTGTCGAGGCCGACGTAGTCGGTGAGGAAGAGCGGGCCCATCGGATAACCGCAGCCGAGCTTCATCGCGTTGTCGATGTCGTCGCGGCTGGCGAGGCCCTGCTCGAACACCCGGATGGCGTCGAGCATGTACGGCACCAGCAGGCGATTGACGACGAAGCCGGTCGAATCACCGCAGTTGACCACGGTCTTGCCGATCGCCACGCACCACTGGTTCACCGCCTCGAGCGCCTCATCGGACGTCCTCACGGTGCGCACGACCTCGACCAGCTTCATCAGCGGCACCGGATTGAAGAAGTGGAGCCCGAGCACACGCTCCGGGCGCTTCGTGAAGGTTCCGAGCTCGGTGATCGAGAGGCTCGACGTGTTCGAGGCCACGATCGCGTCCGGCTTCAGCGCGGAATCCAGCGCGCCCAGCAACTCGCGCTTGAGGTCGAGATTCTCGGTCGCGGCTTCGACCACGAGGTCGCAGTCCGCCAGCTTCGCGATCTCCGTCGTTCCTTCGAGCTTGCCGAGCGTCTGCTGCATCGACTCGGCCGTCATCTTGCCCTTGTCCACTCCGCCCTGGAGGAACCTGCGGATCGAGCCGAGTCCCTTCTCGAGCGCGCCGGCGTTGATCTCGCGCACCACGGTGGGGAATCCGGCCTGCGCGCTCACCTGCGCGATGCCGCTTCCCATCAGCCCGCAGCCGACCACTCCCACCTTGCGAATCACCATGGAGCGAGTGCCTCCGTTTCGTGCCTTCTCGAATGCTTCGAGGTCGCGGGGATGAAAACCGGCAGGGCAGAATAGGGGAGGGCCCGACCGGCGACAAGGCGAGCGCGGCGCGGCGTCACCGCGTGCGTGACCGGCGCTCCCCGGGACGACGACGCCGGCCGGGCCGCTCCATCTTCTGCGGCGGACCGCGGCTGGTGTAGGCTCGGATGCCTCACGACCGGCAGAGTCCAGGAACCTGGGAAGACGCCATGACCCTCACGCTCGCGCGGCCTCACCCCGACGAGTATCACCAGTACTACGCCCGCTACCTCGACCCGCTGTTGGTCGACGACGCGCGCCCGCTGCTCGAGCGGCGCTTCGCGCCCATCCTCGCTCTCGCCTCCGGCCTCGACGACGCCGGCGCGTGCGCCCGCTACGCCCCCGGCAAGTGGAGCATCAAGGAGGTGCTCGGTCACGTCGCCGACACCGAGCGGATCTTCGCCTATCGCGCGCTGCGCTTCGGACGCGGCGACGCGACGGCGGTGCCCGGCTTCGATGAAAAGACGTTCGTGGCCTCGGCCGGCACCGATCGCCGTCCGCTGGCTTCGATCGTCGACGACCTGACCGCCGTCCGCGCCGCGTCGCTGACGCTGCTCGATTCGTTCACGCCCGAGATGCTGGAGCTGCGCGGCGAAGCCAGCGGCTACACGATGAGCGTCCGCGCGCTGTTCTGGAGCATGGCCGGCCACGAGCAGCATCACGAGACGATGCTGCGTCAGCGCTACGGGCTCGGAGCGGCGTCGGCTTCCGCGCGCGGATGAACGAACCCCTGCTCGAGACGCTGGTCCAGGACAACACCACGCGGATCGTCCTGCTCGTGCTCGACGGGCTCGGTGATCTGCCCGATGCCTCGCACGGCTGGAAGACTCCGCTCGAGGCGGCGCGCACGCCGAACCTCGATCGCCTCACGCCGGCGTCGGCGCTCGGGCGCCTCCTGCCGGTCGGCCCGGGCATCACGCCCGGCAGCGGACCGGGACACCTCGCGCTGTTCGGCTACGATCCGATCGCCCATCTGGTCGGGCGCGGTGTGTTGGAAGCGCTGGGCGCGGGGATGAAGCTCGAGAAGGGCGACCTCGCGGCCCGCGCGAACTTCTGCTCGGTCGACGACCGCGGGATCGTCAGCGACCGCCGCGCCGGGCGGATCCCGACCGAGACCTGCGTGCGTCTGGTCGCGATGCTGGCGCGCGGCGTGCCCAGGATCGAGGACGTCGAGATCCGGCTCGAGCCCGGCAAGGGCCACCGTTTCGTCGCCGTGCTCCACGGCCCGGGACTCGGCGAGGGTGTCGGCGACGCCGATCCGCATCATGAAGGAGCGCCGGTTCCGGCGGCGGTCGCGCACGCGCCCGGCGCGGAGAAGAGCGCGCGCGTCGTCAACGCGTTCCTCGAGAAGTCACGGGCGATTCTGAAGGACGAGCATCCCGCCAACGCCGTGCTGATGCGCGGCATCTCGGCGCGTCCGAGTCTTCGCGGCTATCACGATCGCTTCCGGCTCAAGGCCGCGGCGATCGCGGCGTATCCGATGTATCGCGGTGTCGCCGAGCTCGCCGGGATGAGCGTGCTCCCGACCGGGGAGAAGCCGGGCGACGCGTTCCGCACCGCGCGTGAACGGTGGAACGATTTCGATTTCTTCTTCATTCACGTCAAGGCCACCGACATGGCGGGCGAGGACGGCAGCTTCGAGGGCAAGGTGGCCGCGATCGAGTCGGTCGACCAGGCGCTGCCGGAGTTGCTGGACGCAAAGCCCGACGTTCTGTGCGTGACCGGAGACCATTCGACGCCGGTCCCGGCGCGCGGACATTCGTGGCATCCCGTGCCGGTCCTGATCCACGCCCCGCTGGCGGGCGCCGACCGGGCGCCGCGCTTCCACGAGACCGCGGCGCGCGCCGGCAGCCTCGGCACGCTGGCCAGTCGCGATCTGATGGCGGTGCTGCTCGCGAACGCCGGCCGCCTCGACAAGTACGGAGCCTGAATGCGACCGATTCCCGTCCTCTCCGCCGCGCTGCTCCTGCCCTCGCTCGCGCTCGCCCAGCCGCCGGCGCCGATCGACGCCCATCGTTACGCCTTCCCGGGCGCGGTGTCGTCGCCCGCGTCGGCGGTCTCGGCGGGGCTCGCGCTCGCCGATCGATGGCTCGGGGAGGAGCCGTTTTCGAACCCCGCGATTCCTTCCCGGCGTGTGATCGCGGCGTCGGGGCTCGCGTTCCGGGTGAGCCGGCAGGATCTGCGCGCGGAGAATCGCGAGTTCTCGGACGAGGCCGGCTACTTCGACCTCGCCGGAGCGTGGGCCGGGCTTCCGCTCGGTCGATTCGAGGTCGCGGCCTACGTCGCGGATCCGGAACTGCGACTCGAAGACAACGCGTACACGGTGGGCCGCACGTTCCAGCCCGGCCTCTCGGCGACGGTGACCAACCACGCCAGCTCGCGCGAGCTTCGCGCCGGCGCCGCCGCATCGACCGGAATCGGGCGCGCGCGGGTGGGCGCGGCGCTCGAATGGACGCATCACGCCGAGGATTTCCTCTACCACGAGGAGTCCGGCTCGCCGCAATCCGGCGATCAGGAGGTGCGCTTCAACGGCAGCGGATGGGGCGGCATCGTCGGTGGACGCCTGGCATGTCCGATCGGGTCGCGGACACTCGAGCTCGGAGCTTCCGCGCGCATGCGCCCGGCGATCACGTTCGATGGGACGCAGAGCTTCGACCTCATCTCGGGATCGAGCGAGAATCCGGTGCATGCGAAGCGGCAATCGGGGTGGGAGGCCGGGATCAGCGCGCGGATGGCGACCGCCGACAACTTCCGTGTCTACGCCGCGGCGGGGGGCAGCGGCACCGAGCGCTGGGACGGCTTCGACGTCACGCGCGGCGGCGGCTCCGAATGGAAGGTGGCGGGCGAGTTCCACGACTCGCGCGATCCCTGGACGCTGCGATTCGGCGGCGGCGTCGAGACCATGCGCGGCGTGCCCGAGCCGCGTGCCGGCGTCTATTCGCTCGGCCTCAGTTGGGCGTTCACCAGCGTCGACGTCGGCTTCGGTCTCACGCATCGCGTGCTGCCGCGCGCCAACGAGCCGAACTCCTACGACGACCGCGTCGCATTCGGCGTCTCGGTCCACTGACCCGCACCGTCTTCGCCTCCGCGCGCGGAATCGGACCGGCCGCGGGTGCGATCGAGAGTCCCGCGGATTCGCGCGCCCACGTGGAGTTGCTATACTGCCCGTGAGTACGTGCCGCTTCGTGCGCGCACGGCCGTCGCCGCGCCCGGAAAAAGCGCCGATTCCGGCCCGGTTCCGGCCGGTGCGGCACTGCGGGGCGCTGCTGCGAGAGTGGCGGAACTGGCAGACGCGCTGGATTTAGGATCCAGTGGGGAAACTCATGGGGGTTCGAGTCCCCCCTCTCGCATGAGCGCCGGCTCTCGAGCTCGTTCCCAGGACATCATGGAGTCCCGTTCCACATGAATCTTCAGGTTCGATCGACCGGCAGCTGGCAGCACACGCTCGACATCGAAGTTCCGGTGGACGAGGTGGAGCGCCGCCTCGACGAAGTCGCCCGACAGATCCAGCGCCGCGCCAGCCTGCCGGGATTCCGGCGCGGACGCGTCCCGCTCGACATGGTGCGGCTCCATTTCGCCGATTCGGTCGAGCAGGAGTTCCTCGAGACCTGGCTGCCGCGACTGACCGGCGAGGCGGTCGACCAGGCGCGACTGAATCCGGTGGTGCCGCCGCTGGTTCGCAATCTGCGTTTCACGCCGGGCCAGCCGCTGCGCTTCGAGGCCGTCGTCGACGTCCGGCCCGAAATCGAAGCGCGCGACTATCGCGGACTCCCGGTTTCCCGCGCGGCGCGCACGCTCGACGAATCCGCCGTTGATCGCGTGCTGGGCGAGCTGCGCGAGGAATCCGCGGTGTTCGCCGACCTCGAGCGGCCCGCCCAGCGCGGCGACGTCGTGCTGCTGGACTCGACCCGCCTCGATGCCAACGGCAGACGCATGCCGGGAACCCGCGCGAAGAACCGCCGCATCGAGCTCGGCGCCGAGGGCGTTCCGCCCGATCTCGAGAACGGCCTGCTCGGCGCGGAAGCCGGGCAGGAGCGCACCATCGAAATCAGCTATCCGGCGGATCATCCGACCGCCGAGCTGGCGGGGCGCAGCGTGCGTTATGCGGTGCAGGTGCGCAAAATCCAGGAGAAGAAGTTGCGCGATCTGGACGATAACCTCGCTCGTGACGTCTTTCAGCTCCAGTCCCTCGAAGAGCTGCGTTCCCGCGTGCGATTGAACCTCGAAGGGGAGGAACGGGTGCGGCTCCAGCGCGAAACCGAGTCGGCGCTCACCGACGAGCTGCTGCGGCGCAACCCATTCGACTTGCCGGAGAGGCTCGTCGAGGCCATGCTGGAGCGCGTGATCAACGAAGCGACCGGAACCCGCGAAGTTCGGCCGGAGCTCAGGACCGAGCTGGCGCAGCGCTACCGGCCGAACGTCGAGCGCTCGCTGAAGCGCGAGCTGCTGCTCGACGCGGTGGCGCGCCAGGAGAAGCTCGAAGTGCACGACGACGAGGTGACGGCGGAAATTCAGCGCATGGCCGACGCCGATCCGCGCCAGGCGGCGCGGGTGCGGGCGCGGTACCAGTCACCCGAGCGACGTCAGGCGCTCCGCGAATCGCTGCTGGAACGGAAGGCTCTGGACTGGCTGATCAACGTGGCGGACGTTCAGGAACGATCCGCCGAGAGCAGACTGGTGGTGCCGGCGGCGCACTAGGCGCGGCCGGCGTTTCGAGAGACAAGGAGACCCCATGGGACTGGTTCCCATCGTGGTAGAACAGACCGGCCGCGGCGAGCGCGCGTACGACATCTATTCGCGACTGCTCAAGGACCGCATCATCTTCATCGGGACGCCGATCGACGACATGATCGCGAACCTCGTCATCGCCCAGATGATCTTCCTCGAGGGCGAGGATCCCGACCGCGACATCAACCTCTACATCCACAGCCCGGGCGGGGTCGTGACCGCGGGGCTTGCGATCTACGATACGATGCAGTTCGTCAAGCCCAACGTCGCGACGCTGTGCCTCGGCCAGGCGGCCA
>DATJEP010000011.1:0-27879 GCA_035496475.1 Candidatus Udaeobacter sp. | reverse complement strand
ACCTGACGGTCGAGCGCGCGGCGCACCGCGTGGCGCAGGTCGTCGAGACGGAACGGCTTCGGGAAGACCTCGGCGACGCCGGCGCTGCGAACCTGCCGCAGCACGTCGGCACTGTTGGAGGCGGTCACGATGATGACGGGCTGAGCGTTGCGTCCGCGGCGCAGCTTGCGGGCGAGATCGACCCCGCTCATTCCCGGAAGATTGAGGTCGGCGATCACGAGATCGCTGCGACGCCTGAGCAGCCAGTCGAGCGCGTCCTCGGCGGAGCGGAACGTGTCGATGGTGAATCCGTCGTCCGAGAGGCCCTCGGCGAGGGCCCAGGACGTCGACGGTTCGTCATCCACGATCAAGAGGTGCGGCATGGTCGGGCGCTCTCCGGGCAAGGGTTCGACCTGGACTTTTGCAGCCCGCGTGCCACGGAGAGGCGACCGGCGCGTGAGGGCGCCGCGATGCGGAGAAACCGGGAGAATCGAGGGGGGAAGAGCGTGTCCCCATCGGCCTCAGCCGATGACGACTCAGCGAGTTAGCGTGCCGTAGAGACTTTCGGGCGCGGGCGCCGGGAGCGCCGCGGGCCAGAAGGAAACCGGGCCCCGGACGGGCTCCTCCCTGCAATTCGCCTGCCTAACCTCGCACCGGGCCGGAATCCGGCCGAATGGTTCTTGGTCGGCGTGCGGAGGGCGGTTTCCACCCCGCCGGCGGCTCGAGGCGAGCGCCGGCAGCGTGCTACGCGGTCGCCTCGTCGTCGTCGGCGATCGCGTACTCCTTGAGCTTGGTGCGCAGCGTCTGACGCGAGATGCCGAGCTGCTGCGCGGCGCGGGTCTTGTTCCCGTCGCATACGCCGAGCGCGTGCTCGATCGCGAGCTTCTCGATCTCGGCCAGTGGCCGGACGCGGCCGCTCGGGAACGGATCGCCGCCCGATACGCTCGTCGACGGATGATGCATCTCGGTCGGCAGGTGCTCGAGACGGATCTCGTCCTCGGCCTCGAGCAGCACGATGCGCTCGATGGTGTTCTTGAGCTCGCGCACGTTGCCGGGCCAGGCGTACGCGCCGAGCGCGGCGAGCGCGGAGGCATGCAGCCGCGCGGCCGGGCGGCCGAGGTCACGGCAGAACCACGTGACGTAATGCTCGGCCAGAACCTTGATGTCCTCGGGGCGCTCGCGCAGCGGCGGCACCACGATCGGCACCACGTTGAGACGGAAATAGAGATCCTCGCGGAAACGTCCGTCGGCCACCGCCTTCTTGAGATCGCGGTGGGTCGCGGCGATGACGCGCACGTCGACGGTGATGTCGGCGTCGCCGCCGACTCGGCGGAAGGTGCGGTTCTCGAGCACGTGGAGCAGCTTGGCCTGGAGGCCCGGCGTCATCTCGCCGATCTCGTCGAGGAACAGCGTGCCGCCGTCCGCCAGCTCGAACAGTCCCTTGCGGAACCGCTTGGCGTCGGTGAATGCCCCCTTCTCGTGCCCGTAGAGCTCGCTCTCGAGCAACTGCTCCGGGATGGCGCTGCAGTTCAGCTCGACGAAGGCGCCGGAGGCACGCGCGCTGTGCGCGTGAAGGTAGCGGGCCAGCAGTCCCTTGCCGGTGCCGGTCTCGCCGTGGATAAGCACGGTGGCGGTGCCGCTCATGCCGGCCTTCTCGAGGCGCTGCAGCGCGCGCTTCAGGCTCGGGCTCTCGCCGATCAGCGGCTGCAGCTTCTCGCGGCGGTGGCTCTCGACCTCGCGCTGCAGGCGCGCGGTCTCGATCGCGCGTCCGAGCAGCGCTCCGAGCGCGTCATTGTCGAGCGGCTTCGACAGGAACCAGAACGCGCCGCTCTGGACCGCCTGCACGACGTGATCGAACGTGGCGTGCGCGCTCAGCATCACCACCGGGAGCTGGGGCTCGAGCTCGCGCAGACGCTTCAGCACCTGGAGCCCGTCCATGTCGCCGAGCTTGAGATCGAGCACCACCGCGTCGACCGGCTGCTCGCGCAGGATCTCGAGCGCCTCTTTTCCGCTCGAGGCCTCGATCGGCTCGTAGCCGCTGTCCCGCGCCCACTCGCCGATGCCGAACCGGATCGAGCGCTCGTCGTCGACGATCAGCAGCCGTGTCGCGCTACGGGTTCCCGTCTCGCCTTTCACCATGCCGTTTCTCCACCGGAAAGTTGAGGAGCACCGTCGTGCCGCGTCCCTCGCGGCTCGCGATCTCGATGGTGCCGCCGTGCTCCTGCATGATCGTCTGAGAAATCGAGAGGCCGAGGCCGGTGCCGTTCGGACGTGTCGTGAAGAACGGATCGAACAGCTTCGACAGCACGCCGCGCGGAATGCCGGGCCCGGTGTCGCTGATCCGGAGCTGCTGGTACTCGATGCGCGAGCGGTCCCGCGCACCGCGTCCGGCCTCACGCCGCGTCCGGTCGCCGGAGCGCCGGCCGGCGCCGCGCGCCGCCGGCCAGCGGGTCACCCGCCGCACGTGGTAGCGCAGCGTCCCGCCGTCCGGCATCGCCTGAACGGCGTTGAGCGTCACGTTCAGCACCACCTGCGTCACCAGATCGGGATCAATGTAGAGGTCTCCGAGCCGCGGCGCCACTTCGCGCTCGACTACGACGCGGGCCCGGCCGATCGCGTCCGAAGTCAGCTCGACCACGCGATCGATGCAGCCCTCCAGCGTCGAGCGCTTGAGCTCGGGCGCCCGCGGTCGGGCGTACTGGAGCAGGCTCGTGACGATGCGGTCGAGCCGGCCGACCTCCTCGAGGATCACCTGCACGAAGCGCGCGCGATCATCCCGCGGCTCGAAGCGACGGAGCAGCACCTGCGCGCTGGTGCCGATCCCGGCCAGCGGATTCCGGATCTCGTGGGCCACGCCGGCCGAGAGCTGTCCGAGCGTGGCCAGGCGCTCGTGCCGCCTGAGCTCCTGCTGCATGCGGCGGATGCGGGTGAGGTCCCGGATGCTGACCAGGATCCATGGCGGCTTTCCGATCCGATAGGTGCGCACGAGCGCGGGTACTTCTCCGCCGGAGGCGGCGAGCAGAACGGTCTCGTGCTCGCCGCGGGCGCGATCGCGGGCTTCGCGGATCGGATCTTCGCCGGGAACGACGGTGCGCAGCGCCGGAGCGGATCCGCGCGAGAGCACGCGCTTCCCGGCACGGTTGATCGCCGCGATGCGGCCGCGCGGATCGATCAGCAGCACGCCGGTATCGGCATCCTCCAGCAGGGCGCCGATCACGGCATCGTAGGGCGGCACCGCGCGGGAAACGCGCGCGCGTGTCATCGCGACCGATGCTCCATCGCCGCAGTATAGCAATCGCGGCGGAGGAGACGCGCCGCGGCGGCGGTCAGATCTTCTCGAGCTCGACGAGGAGCGTGTCGGCCAGGGACTCGCGCACGTCACCGCGACTGTAGAAGTCGGCGGCGATGCGGGCCTGCGCGGTGGCGATGCGCGCGGGGCGCACCAGCATCAGCGCCGCAGGCGTCCCGCGTCGACCGGCGGAGTCATTCCTTCCGCTCGTTCTCGTTCTTCGCAGGCTTCCCGGGCGCCTCGGGCTTCGCCCCGAGGGCGCGGCGGTTCTCTTCCTGGATGCGGGCGTAGATCTCTTCACGATGAACCTTCACCTCGGGCGGCGCTTCAATGCCGAGCTTCACCTGTCCCGAGCGAACTTCCAGGACCGTGATCTTCACCGTGTCGCCGATACGGATGTTTTCTCCTAACTTCCGTGTTAGGACCAGCATTTCAAGACTTCCTCCGCTCCCGTCCGGGGGGGCGACCACAAGCCGAACAGACTGATTATCGGCGCATCACTGGAACCGCTTAAGCCAGAATAGCCTCGCACCTTCGGAAGGCCAAGCGGGTAGTGCCGGGGCCGGGGGTGCCGAAACCGGGCCCGTGTTCGGGCAAGACCTGAAGATGGCTGCCTAAATCGCTGCCGAAACATCAGCTCCAAAAGCCGAATCAGGCCACCGCCTGGCTCAGGCCCCTTCCCAGCGCGAGGACGCGATCGCAGGCTCCCTTCGCGGGGTCCTCCGCGATCGCGCGCATGAACGCGGCGCCGACGATCACGGCGTCCGCGACGCCGCGCAGCGCGCGAGCGTCGTGCGCCGTCGACACTCCGAAACCGACCGCGATCGGAAGGCGGGTCCTGGCGCGCAGCGCGGCGAGGCGCGCCGGAAGATCGCCCCGCTCCCCCGGGCCCTGGCCCGTGACCCCGGTGCGCGACAGGCAGTAGACGAATCCGCGCGATCGATCGAGGAGCAGCGGCAGCCGCGCCTCGTCGGTCGTCGGCGCCACCAGCATGACGGTGTCGATGCCTTCGCGATCGAACGTCGTCCACAGCTCCGGAGATTCGTCGGGCGGGACGTCGGAGACGATCACGCCGTCGACGCCGGCTTCGCGCGCCTCCGCGGCGAAGCGATCGGCTCCCCGGCGCAGCACCGGGTTCGCGTACGTCATCAGGACGACCGGCACCTCGGAGTCGCGTCTCAGCGCGCGGACGACCTCGAGGGCGGCTTCGGCGCCGCCGCGCTCGCGGAGCGCCCATTCCGACGCGCGCTGGATGTCGGGGCCGTCAGCGATCGGATCCGAGAACGGAATGCCGATCTCGATCGCGCGGACACCGAGCGTCGCGAGCCCGCGCGCCATCTCGAGGGTGGCGTCGAGTGAAGGATATCCGGCGGTGAGGAAGGGAATCAGCCCGGTCTTGCCCTGTGCTTCCGCGAACGCCGGTCCGATCCGGCTCGATTTGCCCTGCGCCTTCTCAGGGGGCAAAGACGCGCGTGGGGTCGCCGTACGGGTCGTACTGCAGCGGCGAGCGGATGTCGCGGTACTGAATGCGGAGCAGCATGCTCGAGAACGGCCGGTAGCCGAGGTCGATGCCTTCGAGGAACGGAGAGCCGTTCCGCATCGAGGAGCCCGACCACATGTTGCCCATGCTCACGTTCAGCCACAGCGGAGCCCGGAACTGATAGCTGAGGCTCGTCACCTGGAGCGCCGAGCTGCCGCCGAATCCCGAACCGAAGCTGAACGAGGTCGCGAAGTGGAGTCGCGAAGGATCGAGCCAGACCGACGGCCGGGCCAGCGCGCTGATCGGAACCTGCGGCTGATACGACGGGGACGGCGAAGCGCCACTCCAGTCGCCGGCGTGACTCGTTCCGGCGGCGAGCAGCAGGAGCACTGCGATGAGGGCGGCTGCGCGCATGCGCATGAATTGGACAGTAGGAACCGCAGCCCCCGCTGTCAAGGGGCGGCCGGTGCGGTGAGGCTCAATCGTCGGTCGAGATCACGATCCGCAGGACGATTTCACGCGTTCCTGACTTCGGCAGGCGCACCGGAATCTCGTGGACGGACGCGGCGGCCGACGGAGTCTTCGCGGCGGGCGCGGGAGCGGACTCGGCGACCGAAGTTCGCGGCGACGGAGCGGGCTCGCTGATCGCCGGTCGCGGTGAAGGAGCGGGCTCGGCGGCTGCCGGTCGCGGCGTCGGCGCCGAGGCGGTGACCGGTCTCATCTCGCCGCGTTCGGGCGGAGCCGCCGCGGAGCGCCTCGGTGGCGGAGGCGGCGCGGATGCGGTGGTCGGGGGAATGGTCTCCGGCAGCTCGATCTCGCGGCCGTAGTCCACGCTTCCGATTCCCGGCGTGATCGGCGCTTCGGTCGTCTCCTGGGCTTCGCGCTGGATCGCGCGGCCGGGAGGCGTCGGGAGCGTCGCCGGAGTGCGCGCGACGGCGGGCTCGGGCTTCACGGGTTCGACCTTGGGAGCCGGCGGTTCCTCGACCGGACGCGGCGTCGAGCCGCCGACCGGAGAGCGCCGGAGATCGCGCGTGACCTTTTCCATCAGCAGGTGCGAGATCCCGCGGAAGGTCTCGAACACGCCCTTCCCCTGCGTCGCCACCGCCTCGAAGAACGGCAGCCGGCCGCCGGGATTCAACTCGGCGTTGAGCTCCTCCGTGGTGTAGACATTCGGCAGATCACGCTTGTTGTACTGGATCACCCACGGCAGGTGGTCGAGGTTCAGGTTGTACTCGGCCAGGTTCGCGCGCAGGTTCGCGAGGCTCTCCTTGTTCTCTTCCATCTTGCCGACTTCGCTATCGGCGACGAACACGATCGCATCGGCGCCCTTGAGCACCAGCTTGCGGGTCGCGTTGTAGAAGACCTGGCCCGGCACCGTGTACAGCAGGAACCGGGTCTTGAATCCCATGATCTCGCCGAGGTCGAGGGGCAGGAGATCGAAGAACAGCGTGCGGTCCGACTGCGTCTTCATGCTGACCATCTTGCCGCGGCTCGTGTCGGGCACCGCCTCGTAGATGGATTCGAGATTCGTCGTCTTGCCGCTCAAGCCGGCGCCGTAATACACCAGCTTGGCGTTGATCTCCTTGCCCGAGTAACTCACGACGACCACGGTCAGTCCCTCCCTGAGCGACCCCACCCTGTCGCAAGGCGTTCTCCCACGGAGCCCCTTGCCGCCCTTTCTCCATGGGCACCTTGAAGGTGGTTCGTTCGTTCGTCTCCGATGCTGCACACTCGATGCGCGAACGCGCTCACGCACCGGATGGGGTCGCGAAATCTCGCGCGGACGCCCGCAACCCCGTGGACACGATGCCGAATCCGTGACGCGTCCCGACGGGCGCCTGCTCTCAAGGGGCTCTATCGGCCTCGGCGCGGCGGGGCTTGAATGAAAATGGCGGGGGCCGGTGGACGCCCGAAAACACGGCAAAAAGGCCCATCCGGCGGGCTGATCGCGGCGCGGCGGAAGGCGGCGGGTTCAGGATGTAATGGAGGCCAGGATGCCGCCGGCCGCGGCGGACCTGAGTTCAGCGGGCGGCGAGCTGCGGGGCTTCTCGGTGCAGCCAGATGCCCTGGCGCTCGCGCACGTGCGCCTGAGGACGGCTATGTGAGTCGGTGTAGTGCGAAAGGAATATCGAACGCAACTCTCCGCATTCTTCGCTGCGGAAGTAGCGGCAGGCGCGGGTGAACATGTCGTCGCGACCCGAGTACACGAATGCCGTGACCTCGGTGACGCGATCGTACTGATTCTCGCTGTAGGCGGCTTCGGGCGAGTCTTCCATGTCGAGCCACAGCGAGGCGCGCGGATTCAGTACTTCGAAATCGTGGCGGGCGGTCATCAGGTATTCCCACAGCCCGAAGATTTCGAGTGGAATGTAGCGTGGTGATCCTGGCCGGGTCGCGCCGCGCGGGCGGATCTCGCATCGCACCAGCTTCTGGCTCGCCATCATTCCTCCAAGGATCGACGCGAGCGCAAGGCTCATCGCAATGCGAACAAGCCTTCCGCGACGCTTCGATGGAGGTCGGGAGCAAGACGTGCGGTCGCGGTATCAACGGATCGACTCGTGCCGACGTCGGCATCGTAGCGTCGGCCGCGAATCGGGTCAATGCTCGAGTCGCATGCAACCTCAAGCGGGAGCGGAGTCTGGGAAGCCGGCGGGTCGCTCTCCGGCCTTGACAGGTTTTCCGCACAGGCCGTAGTTTCGCGGCCGAACGTTGCGGTCGTTTCGGCCCTGACCTGGAGTGGGACCGGATGTCTCGACTCATTTTCGGCTGGCTGACGGCCCTCATGGCGAGCCTGCCGCTGTGGCTCGGCTATTCCCTCGCATCGCTGTTCACGGAAGTGCATTTCCGCCTGTTCCCGGGCCGCCGCCACAACGCGCTCGCGAATCTGGCGGTCGCCCTCCCGCGCGCCACCCGGCGCGACCGCCTGCAGGTCGTGCGGCGCATGATGCGCAGCTACAACTGCATGCTGTTCGAGTTCTTCCGCCTGCCCCACCTGACCCGGCGCGAGCTGATGGAGTCGGTCGAGGTCGAGGGGCGCGAGCATCTCGAGCAGGCGGTCGCGCGGGGCCGTGGGGTGATCCTCGCCTCGTCGCACATCGGCAACTGGGAGCTGGGCGCCGTGATGCTCGCCCACTGGGGCTACACGCTCCATGCGGTGGCGGGGGTTCAGCTCACCCGCTGGCTCACGCCGGCGGTGCGCGAGACCAAGACCGAGCTCGCCATCCATACGGTGTCGCCGGAGGACGGATTCCGGCGGCTGCTGCGCGCCCTCGAGCACAACGACCTGGTGGCGCTGATGGTCGACGGCGACGTCTACAGTCACGGCCAGCCGGTCGAGTTCTTCGGACGCGAAACGCAGTTCCCCTCCGGGCCCGGCGTGCTCGCCCAGCGCACCGGCGCGCTGATCATCTGCGGCTACTGTGACCGCGTCGCGCGCGGGCGTTTCCGCATCGTGTTCGAGCCGGCCATCGATCCGGCGCGATTCGAATCGGTGCAGGCCATCAATGCCGCGGTGGCGCGCACGGTCGAACGCCACATCCGCGACCACATCGATCAATGGTGCATCTTCCGCCCGATGTGGGAAGGCCTTCCCCAGCACGATGCGTTGCCCGCCGGCGAGGAGCGGAGCGCTCTGGCGTGAAGATCGGGATCGTATCCCAGTCCTACTATCCGCGGTTCGGCGGCGTCACCGAGCATGTCCACCACACCGCGCTCGAGCTGCGCCGGCGCGGACACGACGTCACGATCGTCACCAGCCGGTTCCGCAACGGTGACCCTCCCGGCCCCGGCATCGAGCGGGTCGGCACCAACATCCTGATCCCCTTCAATCGAGCGTTCGTCGACTTCACGGTGGGCGTGAACCTGCGCGGCGAGCTGCGCGACGTGCTCCGCCGCCACGAGTTCGACGTCCTGCACACCCACTGTCCGACCTCGCCGAGCCTGCCGGTGATCGCGATCCAGACCGCCTGCTGTCCCCAGCTCGCGACATTCCACACCACGGCGCCGCGCAGCCTGCTCCAGGACCTCTTCCGCGGCTATCTCGCGCGCGTGGTCGAGAAGCTCGACGCTCGCATCGCGGTCTCCAACACCGCGCGTGAATCGGCCGAGATGTATTACCCGGGCGAGTATCACGTCATCCCGAACGGCGTCGACGTCGAACGATTCCATCCCTCGACTCCGCCGTTCGACGAATGGCGCGAGGAGGGACGGATCAACATTCTCTTCGTCGGCCGGCTCGATCCGAGGAAGGGTGTCCCGCTCCTGCTCCAGGCCATGCCCGAGGTGGTGCGCCGGACCGGCGGGCGCGCCCGCCTGCTCATCGTCGGCGACTCCTACCTGCGGCCGAAGTACGAGGCGGCGATGCCGGGCTCGCTCCGGTCCCACGTTCAGTTCCTCGGACACGTTCCGATTGACGATCTGCCGCGCTGGTACGCCACCGGCGACGTCTTCGTCTCACCGGCCTCCGGCAACGAGAGCTTCGGCATCGTACTGATCGAAGCCATGGCGGCCGGACGCGCGGTGGTGGCGTCCGACATTCCCGGCTACCGCTCGGTGGTGATTCCCGGCGTCAACGGCGACGTCTTTCCCGCCGGGGACCGCGAGGGCCTGGCGTCCGCCCTGGTGCGTCTGGTGGAGGATCCGCCGCGCCGGGCTCAGCTCGCGACCCGGGGCCGCGCCCGCGCGCTCGAATTCGCCTGGCCGCGCGTCACCGACCGGATCGAGGCCCTGTATCGGGACGTGGTGAGCCGTCGCGGCACGCGTATCGCGGCGGCCTGAGGCCGCGTGCCGACCGAGAGCCGCGGCGCGCCGCTGCTCGCGCAGCGCAGTTTCGGCTCGCTGTGGTGGGGACAGCTGATCTCGATCCTCGGCGACCGCCTCACCTATCTCGCCCTGGTCGGACTCCTCGCGCAGCACACCCACGAATTCCGCGATCCGGGCGCCTCGCTGCTGTTGTCGGTGCTCGCGAATCTCATGCTGGCCCCGGTGCTGCTGCTCTCGCCGTTCGCCGGCGCGTGGGTCGACCGCTGGAATCTGCGGCGCACGCTGATCATCAGCGATCTCGTCCGCTCGGGGATCGTGTTCCTGATTCCGGTCTCGTACACCGTCACCCACAACATCGGCCCGGCGATGGGCCTGGTGTTCCTGCTCTTCACCTGCAACGTGTTCTTCCTCCCCGCCAAGAGCGCGATCACACCCGAGATCGTCTCGCCGTCCCAGCTCCTCGCGGCCAACGCGCTGCTGTCGGTGGCCGGCATCATCGCCACCTCGGTCGGCGCGCTGTGCGGCGGATGGGTGGTGGATCATCTCGGCTGGGCCACGGCGATGCGCATCGACGGCGTGACCTACCTGGTCTCGGTGATCACGCTGGCGCTGGTCGCCTACAAGCCGGGCGCGCACCGCGCGTCGCTCGCCGCGATCTCATGGCGCGGATACCTGCGCGAGATCGGTGAAGGCTTTTCGACGCTCCGGCACAGCTCGCGGGTCGGCCTCGGCCTCACGTCGCTGGCCGCGGTGTGGATCGGCGGCGGGTTCCTCCACGTCGCCGGCAATCTTCACATCCAGCGCGCCGCGAGCATTCCGGGCATGGAGCGGCTCGGAATCCTGCTCGCCACGCTCGGTCTCGGCAGCGGATTCGGCACCTGGTGGGTGAACGGGCGCGGCCGCCGCGTCCCGAGGCCGTGGCTGCTGGGCGGGGGCCTGCTGGTGGTCACGCTCGGGCTCACCGCGTTCGCGGTCTCGAGCCGGTTCGCGGTGTTCGCCGCCTCGGCATTCCTGATCGGTCTCGCCGCGGCCCCGGCGTTCGTTCTGTCCGAGACGCTGATCCAGGAAGGGACCGAGCTCCACCAGCGCGGCCGCGTGTTCAGCGCCCGCGATTTCTTCATGCGCCTGCTCTTCCTGTTTGCGGTCTCGATCGCGGGCTGGATCACGCGCGCGTTCGGCACCGAGCCGGCGTTGATCCTGTGCGCGGGGCTGATCGCGGTCGCGGGAGTTCTGGCGATCGCGTGGGGCCGGCGCGATCCAGGCCTGATGAGACCCGGCGCGGGGCGGCCCGCGTAGCCTCGGCATCGTCCCGGCCGCGAGCATGGCCGGTGCGGTGATGCGCGCTTCGGGAAACCGCTACGAGCGGGGGGTCACTTCCGGAAGGTCGACGCCGAAGCGGTCGCGCAAGGCGAGTCGGAAGGGATCAGGCCCTCCCCGCTTCGCGCGCCGGCGGTACTCGTCGTAGGCCGCGAAGATCTGGGGTCCAAACTCCGCGAACAGCCGCCCCTCGGCAATCGCGTGCCTTAGATCGGCACCTCCGACGGCCGCCAGCGCATCGAGCACCTCGCGCGCCACGTCCGAGGGCGCGGGCTCGGAAGCCCCGGCCGGCGTCTCGGCGGGCGCCGTCGCTCGCGCCGCCTTCGTGCCCTCGATCTCCGCCGCCGCGGCAGGTGGCGCCGCCGTCCCTTCGTCCTCCGCCGTCGCCGGTGCCGCCTTCGCGGTCACGGTCTCCGCCGCCGCCGGAGCCGCGACGTCGAACTGGGTGCCGCATCCCGGGCAGCGAACGCGCGCCCCGCCCGGGCCGAGCAGCCGGGCCGGAAGAAGGTAGGGAATGCCGCACTGCGGACAGGTCACGCGGATCGGAGCGGGGTCGGGAGTCATGTCCGCGTGATTCTGCCTGAAAGGCCACGGTCTGGAAACCGGCTCGTGCTCATCCCGACAGGGCGAGCTCGAGCGGCTCGGAATAATCGCGGAGGAGGAGCGCGCGCAGCGCGCCATGCGCGGGATCGAGTAATTGAGGATCGGCCTCCAGCGTATCGCGGGCGGCGGCGCGCGATTCCTGGAGCAGCGCTTCGTCGCGGGCAAGGTCGGCGAGCTTGAGCCGCGGCATTCCGCTCTGCCGCGTCCCCCAGGCTTCGCCCGGTCCCCTCAGGCGAAGGTCCTCCTCGGCGATCGCGAAACCGTCGTCGAGCCGAGACAGCACGTCGAGGCGCTCGCGCCCCCGCGGTCCGGCGTCGCGACTCGCCACCAGCACGCAGACCGAGCGATGAGCGCCGCGCCCGACGCGGCCGCGCAGCTGATGGAGCTGCGCGAGTCCGAAGCGATCGGCGTTCTCGACCACCATCAGTGTCGCGTTGGGGACGTCGACGCCGACCTCGATCACCGTGGTCGCGACCAGCGCGTGGACCGTGCCGGCCGCGAACGCCTCCATGATCGCGCGCCGCTCCTCGGCCCGGATGCGACCGTGGAGCAGCTCGATCCGGAACTGCCGCAGCAGCGGATCGGCGCGCAGTCGCTCGAACTCCGCTTCGGCGGCCCGCTGCGTGGTCCGCGCATCCTCTTCGATCACCGGAACCACCACGTAGGCCTGCCTCGACTGGGCGAGCTCGCGCGCCATGAACTCGATCACCTGTGGGAACTTCTCCTCGCCGGTCACGCGGGTCACGAGCCGGCCCCGTCCGGCCGGGCGCTCGCGCAGCGTGCTCACGTCGAGGTCGCCGAAGTAGGCGAGCGCGAGCGTGCGGGGGATCGGCGTCGCGGTCAGCACCAGCACGTCCGGGATCGCGCTCTTCTTCGCCAGCAGCGCGCGCTGCCGCACGCCGAATCGATGCTGCTCGTCGACGATCGCGAGCCCGAGGTCCGGGATGTCGAACTTGTCCTCGAGCAGCGCGTGCGTCCCCACGATCAGCGCCGGCTCACTCCCGGCCAGCCGGTTGGCCAGCGCACGCCGCGCCGAGAGCGGCGTGGCGGCGGTGACCACGTCGACCGTGATGCCGGCGGGAGCCGCGAGCCGCGTCAACGTCCCGCCGTGCTGGCGCGCGAGGATCTCGGTCGGGGCCATGAACGCGACGCGATGCCCGGATTCGAGAACGCGCAGCGCCGCCAGCAGCGCCACCACCGTCTTCCCGCTGCCGACGTCGCCGAGCAGCATGCGATGCATGGGCAGCGGACGCTCGAGATCGGCGACGATCTCGTCGAGCGCGCGGCGCTGATCCGCGGTCAGCGCGTAGGGCAGCGCTTCGAGGGCGCGGGCGGCCAGCGCTCCCGAACGCGCGTGGGAGCGGCCGCGGCCTTCGGATCGCAGCGCGGCGCGCCGGAGCTCGAGCACGGTCTGGAGCAGGAACAGCTCTTCGAACGCGAGCCGACGGCGAGCGGTCGCGAGCGACGCGTCATCGTCGGGAAAGTGGATGTGACGGAGCGCATCTCCGAGCGCGGGAAGGCCGCCGGACCGCGCCACCGCACCAGGCACCGGATCCGGGATCGCGTCGGCCACGTGGTCGAGCGCGGTGCGGACGGCACGGCGCACCAGCCGGGCGTTCAACCCGCGCGTCAGCGCGTGCACCGGGACCATGCGTCCGACGTCGAGCAGCTTCTCGACGTCGTCCTCGAACAGCTCGAACAGTGGATTCAACATGCGCCGCTCGACGCCCTCGAGCATGCCGCTCACCACCACCCGCGCGCCCGGCCGCAGCGTCTTCGCGAGGAACGGCTGGCCGAAGAAGTAGCAGGCGAGGACGCCGGTGCCGTCGCTCAGCGTGGCGCTGAAGTCGGTGCGGCCCGCCCGGGTGCGAAGGGCCGCGGCGTTCTTGACCGTGGCGCGCACGGTGACGAGCTCGCCCGCGGGGAGATCGCGGATCGACACGAACTTCCGCGCGTCGAGGTAGGAGCGCGGATAATGGCGCACCAGCTGCTCCAGCGTCGCGAGGCCCAGCCGCTCGAAGTGGGCGGCACGCGCCGGCCCGATGCCGGCCAGGAACTGGATTCGCGTCCCCGGTGAGAACGCGGGCGCCGCGGCTTTACACGCGTCCCGGCCCCTGCTAGCATGCGTCGCCTTCATTCGCTTCAGTTGCTCCGTATGCGCCTCCCGAGGCGCCTCGCATTCCTGCTGAGGAGGAAGTCTTGGCCCAGCGCTGTCATATCTGCGGCAAGGGACCCATGTTCGGACAGAGCGTGAGTCACGCGAATAATGCCACCAAGCGCACCTTCAATCCCAATCTGCAGCGGGTTCGCGCGCGGGTCGAGGGACGGGTGCGGAACATCGACGTGTGCTCGCGCTGCCTGCGTTCCGGCAAGGTCGAGAAGGCGGCGCGGCGCCGCGGGTACGTCCCGGCCGCCTGACCGCGGCTTCGTCTCGAGCGCCGCGCTCCCCCGAGGAGCGCGGCGCTCGGCATTTCCGGCGGATCAGATCCCGGCCGAGGCCGACAACGCGTCGCGCCACTCGGGCTGCCGCCTCAGAGCGGTCTCGAGCGGTTCGAGATCGAGCGAGCGCGCGAACGCCGCCTCGGCTTCCGGAGCGCGGCCGAGGCGCGTCAGCGCCCAGCCGAGGTCGGCCCACGCCGCGACGTAGCGCGGACTGAGCTTCAGTGCCTCGCGCAGTGGAGCCTCCGCCCCGCGCGCGTCGCCGCGCATCAATCGCACGCGTCCGAGCAGCGCGTGAGCGTCGGCCCACGCCGGCCGCGAGCGCGTGACCGACTCGGCCAGCGTCTCGGCCATCGGCGGCTGACCCAGCTCGAGCTCGAGCGCGGCGAGCTCGAGCGCCGCGGACGACAACCCGGGCGCGGTTCGCAATGCCTCCCGGTAGGAGTCCCGTGCCTCGACCCAGGCGCCCCGCCCCCGCTGAATGCGGGCGAGCGCGAGATGGAGATCGGGATAGTCGGGCTGGATGGCGAGCGCGCGCCGGAGCCGGCTCTCCGCCTTCAGCTCCTCGCCGGGCTCGGCGTCGCGTGCGCGCGCAACGTGGGCGGGCGCCGGAGGCGCGACGGTGAGGCTCAGCGCGCGCGCCGAGATCTCGCGGTCGCAGGTCAGTCCGCGACGCAGCGCGCGCAGCGCTTCGTCGTGGCACCCCAACGTGTGCAGCACCAGTCCGAGCAGACGGTGGGCGCGCGCGAATTCGCGATGCAACCCGACCGCGCGCTCGAGGGAGTCCCGCGCCCCGTGGCCATCGCCGGCACGGAAGCGTGCGAGCCCCATCCAGAAATGGAGATCGGGATAGTCCGGATGCGATTCGAGCGCGACCTCGAGATGACGGACCGCCAGCATGGGCTCACCGCGCTCGAGCGCCGCCCGGGCGCTGAGCAGCCGCGCCTCGAGATAACGGGGGTGCAAACGCAACGCGGCCTCGAGGTGCATGCGCGCGTCCGAGGGGCGCCCGGCTTCGATCAGCCACGCCCCGAGCCGGGCACGCAGATCGGCCCAGCCGGGATTCGCATCGACCGCGCGCGTGAGCTGTTCGATCGCGTCCTCGAGATCGCCGGCGTGATAGCGCTCGAAGGCACGATCGACCTGCGACGGCACGACGCGGCTTCGCGGCTCGCGCGGTGGCGCGGGCGCGCCGGATTCGGAGCGCGACCACTCCTGACCCGGCGCGGCGCCGAGCGCGAGCGCTCGATCGAGCGCCCGGGTCGAGCCCTGGCGATCGTGATTCTGGGCCCGGCATACCGCCAGGAGGAGCAGCGCGTCGGCGTGGCGTGGCTCGACGGTGATCGCTCCCTCGAGGTCGGCGATCGCCTCGGCGGCGCGACCCGAACGCTCGTAGATGCGCGCGCGGTAGTAGAGCAGCTCCACCTGCAGCGGCTGCACGCGCAGCGCGCGCGTCAGCTCGGTCTCGGCGCGGCCGTAGTTGCCGGCGTGGAAGAACGCGAGTCCGAGCCGGGCGCGTGATTCGGAGGCGTAGAACCGCGACAGCGCGTGATCGAGATCATCGCGACGCGGGACCTCCGCGACCACGCGCTCGAAGCAGTCCGCGGCGCGCTCGAACTCGCCGCGATGCAGGTGAGCCATGCCGCGGCGATAGCCGGGATGAGCGCCCCAGCCGAAGATCGTTGCAAGGAACGACACGACGGACTCCTTTCCGAAGGTCGTGCGACGGGCGGGCCGGCTTTCCGGCCCGCCCCCGCGATTCAATCCATCTGACGGCGAAGGAAGGCCGGAACCTCGAGCGAGCCGGCGCGCGCCGCGTCACGATCGCGGCCCCAGCGCGGACGGCCGTTGTCGCTCTTCGGGAACGCCTGCGGATGACGGTAGTCTTCCTCGCCCGCGGTCGCGGCGGCGATCCGCGACTTGTCCACCAGCTTGAGCCGCGGCTCGATGTGACCGAAGCCGGTCGCGATGACGGTGATCATCATCTCGCCGTCCATGTTGGGATCGATCACGGAGCCGAAGATCACGTTGGCCTCTTCGCCCGCCGCGCCGACCACCACGCTGGCGGCCTCATTGACCTCGTGGAGCGTGAGGTCGCGGCCGCCGGTGATGTTCACCAGCACGCCCTCGGCGCCGGCGATCGACACGTCCTCGAGCAGCGGGCTCGAGACCGCGGCCTGCGCCGCCTCCATCGCCCGATTCGCTCCGCTGGCGCGACCGGTTCCCATCAGGGCGTTGCCGCGATTCGACATCACCGCCTTGACGTCGGCGAAGTCGAGGTTGACGAGGCCCGGCACGGTGACGAGGTCCGAGATTCCCTTGGTGGCCTTGAGCAGCACCTCGTCGCAGACCGAGAACGCATCGGACAGCGGCGTCCCCTTGTCCACGACCGCGAGCAGGCGCTCGTTCGGAATGACGATCAGCGTGTCGACTTCAGCCCGCAGCTCGGCCAGGCCCTCTTCCGCCTGACGCATGCGCCGGCGGCCTTCGAACCCGAACGGCTTGGTCACGACCGCGACGGTGAGCGCGCCGCTCTGACGCGCGAGCCGCGCGACCACCGGGGCCGAGCCGGTGCCGGTGCCGCCGCCCATTCCGGCGGTGATGAACACCATGTCGCTGTCGACCAGCGAATCGGCGATCGCCTGCTCGTCTTCCTCAGCCGCCTTGCGTCCGACCGAAGGATCGCCGCCCGAGCCGAGCCCACGGGTGGCGCTCGGTCCGAGTTGAATGCGATGCGGCGCCAGCGACTGGTTCAGCGCCTGCACGTCGGTGTTGGCGGCGATGAATTCCACGCCGCGCAGCCCCGCCCCGATCATCCGATTGACGGCGTTGCCGCCCGCTCCTCCGCAGCCGATCACCTTGAGTCTCGCGGTGTTGGTGGAGTCGATCTCCAGCTCGAACATGGCACTTCTCCCTGTGCCGTTTCCCCCCAGGTCCTGAGCGCGGGCTCTCCGCGCCCGGGCCGTGGAAGGAAGCGTGGCGTGAAAGGTTTCTACTCCTCTAGAAGAGATCGCTGAACCAGCGTCTCAGGTCGAATCCCGGAATCCGTGCGCCCTGTACCCGGCGCTCGCGCGAGCCTTCGCATTCCGCGAGCGCGGCGTGCATCACCAGGCCGACGCCGGTCGAGAAGCGCGGATCGGCGACGTTGGCCGCCAGTCCGCCCAGGCCCTGCGGAGCGCCGAGGCGCACCGGCATCTCGAACACCTGTTCGGCCAGCTCGGTCACGCCCGGCATCAGCGACGTGCCGCCGGTCAGGACCACGCCGCCGCCCAGCAGCTCGGCGAAGTGGTTCTTCTTCACCTCCTTGTTGGCGAGCAGGAAGATCTCCTCCATCCGCGGCTCAATCATCGAGGCCAGCACGTGACGCGAGATGTCGCGATCGGCGCGTCCCCCCACCCCCGATACCATTACCTTGTGGTCGGGCGAGACCAGCGCCGCCAGCGCGCAGCCGTGCTGGATCTTGATCTGCTCGGCCTTGTCGATCGGCGTGCGCAGGCCGATCGCGATGTCGTTGGTCACGTTCGCCCCGCCGAACGGAATGATCGCCGTGTGGCGGATCGATCCTTCGAAGAACACCGCGACGTCGGTGGTGCCGCCGCCGAGGTCGAGCAGCACCACGCCGAGGTCGCGCTCGTCGGGGCCGAGCACGGCATGACTGGACGCCAGCGGCTCGAGCACGAGGTCGTACACCTTGAGCCCGGCCCGCTGAATCGAGCGACAGATGTTCTTCGCCGAGGTCACGGCGCCGGTGATGATGTGCACCTCGGCCTCGAGTCGCACGCCGCTCATCCCGATCGGATCCTTGATCCCGTCCTGGTCGTCGACGATGAACTCCTGCGGGATCACGTGGATGATCTCGCGGTCCATCGGGATCGCGATCGCCTTGGCGGCCTCGACCACGCGATCGACGTCGGCCGGACCGATCTCGTTGTCCTTGCGCGACACGGCGATCACGCCGCGACTGTTGATGCTGCGGATGTGATCGCCGGCGATGCCGGCGGTCACCCCCTTCAGCGGAATGCCGGCCATGCGCTCGGCTTCGTCGACCGCGCGCTGAATGCTGGCCACGGTCTTGTCGAGATCGACCACGACGCCGCGGCGCAGACCTTCACTCGGCGCGTTGCCGACGCCGACCACGCGCAGCTCGCCGGTTCCGTTCTGGTCCGCGACGATGCACGAGATCTTCGTCGTGCCGATGTCGAGCCCCACGTAGGTTCGGGTCGTCTGAGCCATGATGGCTTCCACCTCCCTGTGACGAGATTGACGCTAGCTTCGGCGTGCGGCCGGCGGGCTGGCAGGACCTAGGCCCTGCGCCCGCGCGGCCTCGACGGGTCTCACGATGATCTGGGATTCGAACCGCATGTCGACTTCCTGAGCCAGGGTTCCGCGCTGCTTGAGATCGGCGAGCACCACGCGCAGCGCCGACAGCGTGCGGCGGTCGGGCGGCCAGGCGGGACACATCACGCGCGTGCCGGTGAGCAGCGTGAGCCCGGTGGTGCGTGGCTCCGACACATCGACCTCGGACAGCTGCGCGCCAAGCTGGAGATCGCGGTCGGAGAGCGCGCGCACCCACGCCAGCGCGCGGTCGATCTCGGCGGTGCGCACACGCGCGCCGGCCGGCCAGCGATCGAAGCGCGGACCCGCGACCAGCGGCACGTCGGCCTCGACTCCGGCCTGGAGCGGAGGCAGCAGCACGCCGGCCGAATCGATCTCCCACGGCTCGCCGTGCTCGACCAGCAGCACCGGTGTCCGCTCCTGCACGTGGATGGCGATGCCACGCGGCCACAGGCGCTCGAGCTCGACCGCGGCGATGCGCGGCTCCAGCAGCAGCGCCTGCCGCGCGCGATCGAGATGGAGATGGAAGAGCGGCTGTCCGATCGCGAGGCCGGCGGCCTTGATCACGTGGCCGCTCTCGAGGTAGTGAAGGCCGTCGACGCGGAGATTCGTCACCACCGCCCAGCGCCGCGCCAGCGCGCGCAGCCCGGGCAGGCTCCAGGGAAGCGAGCCGAGGATCATGAGCCCGAGCGCGACCGCGACGACGCGCCGGATCAGCCGCCCGAGTCCGGGCGCCCGGCCCGTTCCCTTTCCCCCGGTCACGCTCGCGCCGATGCCGGAGCGCGGGCGCCGTCCGGTCGCGCCGGCGTCGCGCAGCGCGCGGCCCTGATAGAGCGGGGTCATCGCCGCCCTCCACTGCCGCGCTCGGCGCGCTCGCGCGCCGCCGGAGGAGCGTTCGGAATCTCGCCGCGCAGCGTCTCCAGCACGCGGTCGGCGAGCTTCCACACGTCGCCGGCGCCGAGCGTCAGCACGATATCGCCGGGGCGCGCCTCGCGCGCGGCCTCGGCCGCGGCGGCGGCGGGATCGCCTGCGAACACGACGTGGCGCGCACCGGCCTCGGCGGCGCGCTCGACCACCGTGCGTCCCGAGATCCCCTCCTGAGGCGTCTCGCCCGCGGCGTAGACGTCGAGCACCCATACGCGATCGGCGTCGGCGAGCGCCGCGCCGAACTCCGACTGGAGCGCGGACGTCCGCGTGTAGCGATGGGGCTGGAAGATCACCAGCAGCCGGCCGCCGAGACCGCGCGCCGCGGCCAGCGTCGCGCTGATCTCGGTGGGATGGTGTCCGTAGTCGTCGATCACGCGCACGCCGCGCGCTTCGCCGCGCGTCTCGAACCGCCGCGCCACGCCGCGGAAGCCGGCCAGGGCTTCGGCGATGAGTCCGAAGCCGACCTCGACCTCGAGCCCGACCGCCACCGCCGCCAGCGCGTTCAGCGCGTTGTGGTGTCCGGGCACGTGGAGCTCGAGCACGCCGAGGTCGTTGCCGAAGGCGTGAACGCGGAAGCGCGAGCCGTGCGGGATCAGCTCGATCTCGGACGCGCGCACTTCGCACTCGGGTCTCGTGCCGTAGCAGATGTGGCGCCGCGTCACGCGCGGCAGGATCTCGCGCACCTGCTCATCGTCGGCGCACAGGATCGACACGCCGTAGAACGGCACGCGATTCGCGAAATAGACGAAGGCCTGCCGGACCGCGGCCATGTCCGGATAATGGTCGAGGTGCTCGCGATCGACGTTGGTGACCACCGTGACCGCGGGCGACAGCCGCAGGAACGAGCCGTCGCTCTCGTCGGCCTCGGCCACCATGAACTGGCCGTGGCCGAGCCGCGCGCTCGATCCCAGACCGTGCAGGCGTCCGCCCACGACGATGGTGGGATCGAGCCCGCCGCGCGCCAGCACGGCCGCGATCATCGAAGTGGTCGTGGTCTTGCCGTGCGAGCCGCCGACCGCGATGCCGTACTTCATGCGCATCAGCTCGGCCAGCATGTCGGCGCGCGGGATGGTCGGCAGCCCCGCCGCGCGCGCGGCCTGCAGCTCGGGGTTGTCGTCCTTCACCGCGGTCGAATAGACCACGACCTGAGCGCCCTCGATGTTGACGGCATCGTGTCCCGGCATCACGCGCCCGCCGAGCCGCACCAGGCGATCGGTCACCTCGCTGCTCTTGAGGTCGCTGCCCGATACCTGGTAGCCGAGCGTGATCAGCACCTCGGCGATGCCGGACATGCCGGAGCCGCCGATGCCGATCAGGTGGATGCGGCGCGTGCGCCCGTACATCAGCGCCCTCCCCCGTCGCCGCTGGCGAGGCGGGCGGCGGCGCGCCCCTCGCCCCAGCGCTCGAGACTGCGCACGATGCGCTCGGCGGCATCCGGACGCGTGAACGTGCGCGCGTTGGCCGACATCCGCGACAGGCCCTGGCGATCGCTCAGCCAGTGCGCGAGCTCCTTCGCCAGCCGCTCACCGGTCAGCTCCGAATCCGGAATCATCGCCGCCGCGCCGCGCTCGACCAGATTGGTGGCGTTCACCACCTGATGATCGTTGGCGGCGTGCGGATAGGGAACGAGGATCGCCGGCGTGCCGACCGCGGCGATCTCCGCCAGCGTCATCGCGCCGGAGCGGCACACCACCAGATCGGCGGCGGCGTACGCCATGTGAATGCGCCGCAGGAACGGCAGGATCCGTGCCGGCAGCTGCTCCGATTCGACCTTCTGCTTCGCCCATTCGAAATCTTCGCGCCCGGTCTGCAGGATGAACTGGACGTCGACCCGACCCTTCAGGCGCTCCATCGCGCCGAGCGCGGCCTCGTTGATGCGGTGCGCGCCGCGGCTGCCGCCGAAGATGAACACCGTCGGCTTTCCCTCTTCGAGCCCGAACTCGCGCAGCGCGGTGGAGCGATCCCCGCTCAGGATGTGCTGGCGGACCGGATTCCCGCTCACCTTCAGGTTGTCCTTGCGATCGAAGTAGGACCGGGCCTCGACGAACGAGAGGTGCACTTCGTCGGCGATGCGCGCCAGCCAGCGGTTGGCGATGCCCGGGACGCTGTTCTGTTCCTGAAGCAGGAGCGGAACGCCGGTGATCCGCGCCGCCAGCGCGATGGGTCCGCTGACGTAGCCGCCGGTGCCGAGCACGACGTTCGGCCGCTCGGTGAGGATGACGACGAAGGCCTGGACGAACCCGGCCAGATTGGTGACCAGTGACCAGGGCCACAGCCACCACTTCCGCCGCGGGAACCCGCGCACCGGGATGGTGCGAAGACGGAAGCCGGCCTCGGGCACGGCCTGGGCCTCGAGCCCGCGGCGGCCGCCGATGAACACCACGTCGAATCCCGGGCGGATGCGGCGGATCTCCTCGGCGACCGCGATGCCGGGATAGACGTGCCCTCCGGTTCCACCGCCCGCGATCAGCACCTTCACGCGTCCTCCCTCGACCAGCGCTGCCGCGCCAGCGCTTCCTGTGATCCGTTCAGCACGCTGACGCGATAGAGCAGTCCGGCGGCCGCGAGATTCGCGAGCAGCGCCGAGCCGCCATACGAGACGAACGGCAGCGGCAGCCCGGTGGTCGGAGCCAGGCCGGTCGCGACCGCGAGATTGGCGAGCGCGTAGAGACCGAGCTGGAGCGTGAGACCGCCCGCCAGCAGGAACGCGAAGGGATCGCGCGCCCGCGCCGACGCGCGCAGGCCGCGCCACACCAGCAGCGCCAGCAGGACCAGCAGCGCGGTGGCGCCGATGAAGCCGAGCTCCTCGGCGACGATCGAGAAGATGAAATCCGTGTGCGCCTCGGGAAGGAACAGATACTTCTGCAGCCCGCCGCCGAGGCCGCGGCCGTGCCATCCGCCCGATCCGATCGCGATCAGCGACTGATCGAGCTGCCAGCCGGCGCCGCGGTTGTCGAGCTCGCCGCTCTGAACGAAGCGCGCGAACGTCGCGAAGCGCTCCATCATGTAGGGATGCGAGTGCAGCGCGAGCGCCACCGCGATCGCGCCGGCGGCGACCGGCACCGCGAGGTGGCGGAGCCGCGCGCCGGAGAGGAACAGCATCGCGAAGCCGGTGAGCCCGAGCAGGCCCGCGCTGCTGAGGTTCGGCTGGAGCAGGATCAGCCCGGCCAGACCTCCGACGATGACGAGCGGCGGAACGAAGCCGCGCCAGAATCCCAGATCGGCCGGCGGCCGCCGCCGCAGCCACCAGGCGAGGAAGATCACCGCGGCGATTCGTCCGGCGTCGGTCGGCTGAAGCGTGAGGAAGCCGACGCGCAACCAGCGCGAGGCGCCGTGCGAGATGTGTCCGGCCGCCACCGCCAGGGTCAGCAGCGCCACGCCGACGCCGATCACCACCGGCGCCGCGGCCTCGACGCGGCGCAGATCGAGCTTGGCGGTGAGCAGCAGCACCGCCACGCCGAGCCCGGCGCGGAACAGCTGCCGACTCAGGAAATAGTTCGGGTCCTGGTAACGCGTGAGCCCGAGGATCGCGCTCGATGAATAGACCATGATGACGCCGACCGCGGTCAGCAGCAGCGGCAGGACGAGCAGCCAGCGGTCGCCGCGGGTCATGTGCGGGCCTCGTCGAGGCGCAGGCGCTCGACCTCGTGCTTGAAGCGCGTGCCGCGGTCCTCGAAATCCTTGAACATGTCGAACGACGCGCAGCCGGGCGAGAGCAGCACCACGCCGCGCTTCGCCCCCGCCGCGCCGGCGCGCGCCAGCTCATAGGCGCGGTCGACCGCTTCGGCGAGCGTCTTCGCGCGCGTGATCGGAATGCCGCGCCACGCGGTGGCGATGCGATCCGCACCCTCGCCGATCAGCACGGCGTGGCGGACGCGGCGTCGCGCCAGCTCTTCGAGTGTGCCGAAATCCTGCCCCTTGTCGCGACCGCCGGCGATCAGGACCACCGGTTCCTCGAAGCTCTCGAGCGCGACACTCAGCGAGTCGAGATTCGTCGCCTTGGAATCGTTGACGAAGTCGACGTTCTCGAGGCTGCCGGCCGGCTCGAGCCGGTGCTCGAGTCCCCGGTACTCGCGAAGCGCGGCGCGCAGCGCGTCGGGCGACGGCTCGAGCGGCAGCACGCTGGCGAGGGCGGCCAGCGCATTGGAGAGATTGTGCGGCCCGCGCAACCGCAGCTCGCCGGCCGGCAGCAGTCGCTCGGTGCCGCCGCGCCAGACCAGCAGCACGGCGTCGTCTCCCAGGCACGCGCCTTCGGCGACCGGACGCTCGCGCGAGAAGTCGAGCGGCGTGGCGGCCCCGCTCCTCCGCGCCATCACCCCGGGATCATCGGCGTTCCACACCGAATAGTCGTCCTCGGTCTGCCGCGCGAACAGACGCTGCTTGGTGCGCGCGTAATTCTCGAGCGAGCCGTGACGCTCGAGATGATCCGGCGTCAGGTTGAGCCAGGTGGCGACGAACGGCTGGAGCCGGTCGACGGTCTCGAGCTGATAGGAGGAGACCTCGACGACCAGGAGTCCGGACGGGCTGACGCGCTCGGCAACGTCGCACAGCGCGCGGCCGATGTTGCCGCACACTTCGACCTCGCGTCCCGCGGCCTGCAGCAGCGCTCCGGTGAGGTCGGTGGTGGTGCTCTTGCCGTTGGTGCCGGTGATGCAGATCAGCGGTGCGTGCGCGGCGAGGAATCCGATCTCGAGTTCGGAGCGGACCGGAATCCCCGCCCGCTCAGCCGCCTTCGCGATCGGATGATCGAGCGCGATGCCCGGGCTCCACACCACGAAGTCGCGTCCTTCGATCTCGGCCGGATCGTCCCGGCCGAACCGCGCGTCGATGCCGAGCGCGGCGAGCTCCGCCTGGACCGCGGGCTCGGGAGTCCCGCGGTCGCACAGCCGGACGTCGAGCCCGTGGCGGCGCAGCAGCCGCGCGGCGGCGAGACCGGAGCGACCCGCGCCGACGACGAGCGGGCGGGTACCGGGCAGCGGATGGCGGGCGTCGATCGTCATTGGAGCTTGAACGTCGAGAGCGAGAGCAGGGCGAGCAGCGCGCCGATGATGTAGAAGCGCAGCACCACGCGTGATTCCGGCCAGCCACTCAGCTCGAAGTGGTGGTGGAGCGGCGACATCTTGAAGATGCGCCGGCCGCGCAGCTTGAACGAGACGACCTGCAGCATCACCGACAGCGTCTCGGCCACGAATACGCCGCCCACCAGCACCAGCCACAGCTCGCGCTTGATCAGGATCGCGACCGTGCCGAGCGCTCCGCCGAGCGCGAGCGATCCGGTGTCGCCCATGAACACATCGGCCGGGTGGCAGTTGTACCAGAGGAAGCCGAGCGCGGCGCCGAGTACGGCGGCGCAGAACACCGTGAGCTCGCCGCTGTACGGCAGATAGCTGATGTGGAGGTAGCTGCTGAACTTCGCGTGGCCGCTGACGTAGCACATGCCGGCGAACGTCAGCGCGGCGATCGCGACCAGGCCCGATGCCAGGCCGTCGAGGCCGTCGGTCAGGTTGACGGCGTTCGAGGAGCCGGTGATCACGAGCACCACGAACGGGATGAACAGCCAGCCGAAGTCGACGAAGCGGAACTTGAGGAACGGCACGTGGGTCGCGGTCGGTGGGAAACTCTGGTCGGACCAGTAGAGCAGCGCGGCGCCGATGACGAGCCCGAGCGTGACCTGACCCGCGAGCTTGTAGCGCCCGAGCAGCCCCTTCGGATACTTCTTCACCACCCGCAGGTAGTCGTCGAGGAATCCGAGCAGGCCGAGCCACACCGTCGACAGCAGCGCGAGCCACATCGGGACGGAGTGGAAGTTTCCCCATAGCAGGGTCGGCACCACGATGGCGGTGACGATCAGGATCCCGCCCATGGTCGGCGTTCCGGCCTTCGACTGGTGCGCCTTCGGCCCTTCTTCGCGGATGCGCTGGCCGAGCCCGACACGCCGCAGCCATTCGATCATCGGCGGCCCGAGCCAGTAGCAGAGGAGCAGCGCGGTGATCGCGGCATAGGCGGACCGGAACGTGATGTAGCGGAAGACATTCAGGAACGACCAGCCCGGCACGTGGTGGAGCGGATAGATCCACTCGTAGAACATGGATCAGCGCTCCTTCTCGATGCCGGTGAGGACGCGCTCGAGCGCCGCGCCGCGCGACGCCTTGAGCAGCACGGTGACGCCCGGCGCCAGCGCCGTCTCCAGCGCGGCGCGCGCGGCATCGATGTCGTCGAAGCGCGTCACCCGGCCGCCGTGGCTCGCCGCGCCCCGGGCGTAGTCCCCGGCGTGCGCCCCCACGACCCAGAGCTCGGCGTTCTCGACCGCTTCTCCGATTTCGCGGTGCAGCTCGGCGGCGCTCGGCCCGAGCTCCAGCATGTCGCCGAGCAGCGCGATCCGTCGCGTCGATCCCGGCCAGGTCGCGAGCGTCTCGAGCGCGGCGCGCATCGAATCCGGATTTGCGTTGTAGCAGTCGACGATCAACGTGGCGCCGCGCGCGTGCTCGATCTGCATCCGCCCCTTGCCCGGGCGATGGGATTCGATCGCCGCGGCGACCGCGGCGGGGTCGAGCTTGAGATCGCGCGCCACCGCGATCGCGGCCAGCGCGTTCGCGACCTGGTGCATGCCGGCGAGTCGGAGGCGGACGGGCGGGAAGCCGTCGACTTCGAACCGGCTGCCCTCCTCCCCCATCATCTCGAGGCGCCGCGGCCGCACCTCCGCGGTTTTCGCGAGGCCGTAGCGGACGATCCGGCATTTCGCACCCTCGAGCGCGGCGAGGAGGAGCGGCGAATCCGCTCCGACGAAGGCGGTCTGGTGCGGCGTGAGCGCGAAGGCGAGCGAGGCTTTCTCGCGCGCGATCGCCTCCCGCGAGCCCAATCCCTCGAGGTGCGCGGTGCCGGCGTTGGTGATCACCGCCATGCCGGGGATCGCGATCCGCGCCAGTGCGGCGATCTCACCGGGATGATTCATCGCGATCTCGACCACCGCCGCCCGCTGCTCGGGACGGAGCTTCATCAGCGTGAGCGGAACGCCCCAGTGGTTGTTGAGATTGCCCTCGGTCTTGAGCGTCGGTCCCGCGGTCGCGAGCGCCGCGGCGACGAGATCCTTGGTCGTCGTCTTACCGGCGCTTCCCGTCACGCCGATCAGGAGCCCGCTCCAACGCTCACGATGACGGCGCGCCAGACGCTGGAGACCCGCGGTCGGATCGTCGACCAGCACGAGAGGCCCGGGCTCGCGCGATTCGAATTCGGCGTAGTGATCGCGAGCGCACAGGGACGCGGCGGCGCCGCGGCGGAATGCCTCCTCGATGAAACGATGCCCGTCGGTGTTGCCGCCGGCGAGCGGGACGAACACCTCGCCCGGCTCGAGCGTGCGGGTGTCGATCGACGCGCCGAGGATCGGCGTCTTCAGCCAGGCCTCGCGCTCGGTCGGCCGTATCGGGACCTCGCGCGCCACGAGATCTCCGCCGGCGAACTGCGCGAGCTCGGTCAGGGTGAGCAGTGGCTGTGCCGTGGACACGCTCATGCTCCCCTCGCCGCGCGCAGCAGCTCGCGCGCCACTTCGCGGTCGTCGAACGGCAGCACGCGGTCGCCGATCGTCTGCGTGGTCTCGTGTCCCTTGCCCGCGATCAGCACGGCGTCGCCGGGCTTCGCCTCGCCGAGCGCGGCGGCGATCGCATCGCGCCGGTCGATCTCCACGCGCATCGGCGCCATGGCGCGATGACCCGGCTCGCGGGCGGCACGCGCCGCTCCGGCCATGATGTCGTGAACGATCGACATCGGATCCTCGCTGCGCGGATTGTCACTGGTGACCCACGCGAGATCGGCGTCGCGCGCGGCGATCGCTCCCATCAGCGGCCGCTTCGCGCGGTCGCGATCCCCGCCGCAGCCGAACACCAGCAGGACCCGGCCCTGGAAATGCTCGCGCACCGCGGCGATCGCCCGCGTCAGCGCGTCCGGCGTATGAGCGTAATCGACGACGATCTCGAAGCGCTGCCCCACCCGCACGCGTTCGAGCCGGCCCGGGACCGCGGGCATCGATTCGAGGCCCGCGAGGATGGCCGCGTCGTCGACTCCGATCGCTCGCGCGGCGAGCCAGGCCGCCGCCGCGTTCCACGCGTTGTAGGAGCCGAGCAGCGGAACGCGGAGCGATGCCGACCGGGGCGCCGATCCCTCGCGCTCCCTTGCACTGAACTGGATCCCGATCTCGACGCCATCGGCCCTCGCGTGCACGGTCTCGAGCCGCGCCCGCGCTCCGGCGGCGCGGCCGAAACCGTCCGCGCCCATTCCTGCCCGCTTCGCCGCGGACTCGACGCGCGCACCCGCGGGGTCGTCCTGGTTGAACACGGCTGTGGCCTTCTTCTTCGTCGGTCCGTTCCTTCCATCGAACAGCATCAGCTTCGCGTCGAGATACGCGTCCATCGTGCCGTGATAGTCGAGATGATCGTGGCTCAGGTTCGTGAACACGGCGACGTCGCATTCCAGTCCGTAGCTGCGCCGCTGCGCCAGCGCATGACTGCTGACTTCGAGCGCCGCGGCTTCCACACCCGCATCCGCCATCTCGCGCAACAGGCTTTGGAGCTCGGGCGCTTCCGGCGTCGTGAACGAGAGCTTCCGATCCTCGCCCGCGAAGCGCGCGCCGGTCGTTCCGACCACGCCGGGACTCGAGCCCGCCGCGCGGAAGATCGACTCCAGCATCCAGGTCACGGTGGTCTTGCCGTTGGTGCCGGTCACGCCGACCACCTTCATCGCCCGCGAGGGATGATCG
>DATJEP010000010.1:0-22798 GCA_035496475.1 Candidatus Udaeobacter sp. | reverse complement strand
GTGAGCGCAATGAGCATGACCTCCTGCGACGAGAATCGCGAGCGAATCCGCCGTGCCACTTCGTAGCCGTCGATCCCCGGCATTCCGAGATCGAGCAGGACCATGCCGGGCTTGAAGGTCTCGAGCGCGCTCAGCGCGGCGTCACCGTCATGGATGACCGCGACTTCGGCGCCGAGGAACTTCAGCAACATGCCCAGGCTGTCCGCCGCGTCATGGTTGTCATCGACGATCAGGACGCGCACGGGCACCAGGGCGGGCGGCCGCTGCACCTCCGGCGGCGGCGCCAGCTCCGCGCATTCCGAGATCGGCAGGAACACGGTGAATTCGCTCCCCTTGCCCATCCCCTCGCTGTGCGCGCTCACGTTTCCGCCGTGCATCTGCACCAGGCTGCGAACCAGCGTGAGCCCGATCCCGAGCCCCGACTGACTGCCGCGATGCGAACCGTCGATCTGCGTGAACATGTCGAAAACGCGAGGCAGCATGTCGCGGGCGATGCCGATGCCCGAATCCCGAATCGAAATCACGGCCTCCCGCCGCTCGCGGCGCACGGTGATCCCGATCCGGCCGGAGGGCTCGCTGTATTTGGCGGCGTTGTTGAGCAGGTTCGCGAAGACCTGGGTCAGGCGAACCGGATCGGCGTCGAGGATCACCGGCTCATCAGGAATCGTGATGGTGAGGTCGAGGGCGCCCGCCTCGATCAGCGGGAGGCTGGTTTCGATCGCCCCTCGAAGAACGTCGGCGAGAACGATACGCTCCTTGCGCAGCTCGATCTTGCCGCGGGTGATCCGTGAGACCTCCATGAGGTCGTCGACCAGGCGCACCATGTGATTCACCTGCCGCTCCATCATCGCGCGCACGTGCTCGACCGTGGCGTCCGATCGGCCCGCCATCTCGAGCAGGCCGAGTGAATTGCGGATCGGCGCCAGGGGATTCCTCAGCTCATGCGCCAGCGTGGCGAGGAATTCGTCCTTGCGCCGATCGGCATCGCGGAGCGCTTCCTCGCTGCGACGACGCGCCGTGATGTCGCGCGCCACCTTGGAGGCTCCGATGATCCGGCCGCCGGCGTCGCGAATCGGCGAGATGGTGAGGGAGACATCGAGACGACGGCCATCCTTGGTGACGCGCACCGTCTCGAAGTGTTCGACGCGCTCGCCGCGCGTCAGGCGATCGATGATCATGCGCTCTTCTTCGAGCCGGTCGTCGGGGATCAGCACGGTGATCGGCCGACCCACGGCCTCGGAGGCCGTGAAGCCGAAGATGCGCTCCGCTCCCTGATTCCAGGTCTGGATCGTGCCATCGAGCGTCTTGCTGATGATCGCGTCCTCGGAGGACTCGACGATCGCCGCCAGCATTTCGCGGGGGGCGAAGCGTTCGCGGAGCTCGTACTGGCGCTCGCGTGCCCGGATCGCCGTGCGCGCGGCACTGGTCAACGCCGCGACGCGGACGGGGCGCTCGATCACGGTGACGTTTCCGAGACTCGAAAGCGCCGACTGCACCGTGTCGGAATCCGCTCCGGTCACGGTGAGGATGAGGAGCGGCAGGTCCGACCACGAGGGCTGATCGGAGAGGAACCGCGCCAGCGCCGCGTGAACGTCCGGGGTGATGGCTTCTTCGGCGGCGATGACGCAGGCCGCGCCCACGCCGGCTTCGCGGATCAGCGAGTCGGCGTCGGGGCAGATCCGCGCGTCGATCCCGGCTTCCCGCAGGATCGTTTGCGTGAGCCGGGCGTCACGTCCAACGGGGGTCAGAATCAGAGCCCGTCGCCCCGCCCTGAGGTCCCGCGAATCGGTCATGGGACCGCGAGCTTCGCCAACGCGTCGCCGTCGTAGGTCGGAACGCCGGTGAGGATGCCGCGGAACTCTCGCAGGGGCTTGCCTACCCAGATCGCGCCGCGGTCGAGACGGAATTCACGGATGGTGCGCTCGTGCTGGCCGCCGCGCTTCTTGATGATCGAGATCGCCTGCCGCACCTCACCGCCGGCTTCGAAGTAGCGGAGCAGGATCGCGGCGTCGGCGAGGTAGGTCGCGTCGACGGGGGCATTCATCTGGCTCCCGATCAGCCCGCGGTGCGCGGCGATGACGAGCGTCGCGACGCCGAGGCGGCCGAGATAACTGAGCAGCTCGTGGAGCTGGACCGAAAGGAAATGTTCGTCCGGCATCGCGTTCAGGTAGCCATTCAGGCTGTCGATGACGACCACTGAGACATGATGGACCTCGACCGCCCGCCGGATCAGTTGAGCGAACTCGCCGGGCGAGAGCTCGGCGGGATCGACTGGCTGAATCGATACGGTGCCCTGATCGATGTGCTTCTGAAGATGGATGCCGAGATTCTCGGTGCGCGACAGCAGCGTGTGGACGCTCTCGTCGAAGACGAACAGCGCGCCGCGTTGCCCGCGCTCGGCGGCCGCCCACACGAATTGAGCGGCCAGCGATGATTTTCCCGCTCCCGGCGCGCCCGCGATCAGCGTGCTGGTCCCCTGCTCGATCCCCCCGCCGAGCAGCGCGTCGAGCTCGGAGATTCCGCTCGGTAGCCGCTTCCCATCCACCGCATGCCGATGCTCCGCCGCCACCAGCCGCGGGAACACCTCGAGCCCGCCGCGACGGATGACGAAGTCGTGATAGCCGCCGCGGAACGACGTGCCGCGATACTTCACCACGCGGACGCGCCGGCGATCCGAGCCGTATTCCGGATTCATCTGGTCGAGCTGGATCACGCCATGTGCGATGCTCTGGACCTGGAGATCGCGGTCGCTGCTGGTGAGGTCGTCGAGCATCAGCACCGTGCAGTTGCGGCCGGCGAAATATCGCTTCAACGCGAGGATCTGACGGCGGTAGCGCAGCGCCGTTCCCGCCAGAAGGCGCAGCTCCGAAAGCGAATCGAGCACGACGCGCGAAGGCGCGAGGCGCTCGACTTCGGTGAGGATCGATTTCGTCGTTTCGGTGAGCTCGACCTCGGAGGGATGGAAGACGGTGTACTGCTGGTCGGCCTCGAGGCTCTTTTCGGAAGGCACCATTTCATGGATCTGAACGCCTCCGAGGTCCCAGCCGTGGGACGCCGCGACCGAGCGCAGCTCCTCTTCCGTCTCGGACAGGGTCACGTAGAGCACGGATTCCCCGAGACGCGCGCCTTCGATCAGATACTGGAGCGCGAGCGTCGTCTTACCCGAGCCCGGAACACCCTCGACGAGATAGAGACGATTGACGCGGAAGCCGCCGTGCAGGACGTCGTCGAGGCCGGCGATTCCGGTTTCGGCATGGGTCGACGAGACGGCCTGAAGTTCAGTCATCGAGCTGACTCTCCTGAATCGAGGCTGGGCGGCGTTGTTTCAGGTTAGCGGAGCGCGCCGCACCGCGTGTCAAGGGGGCGAGCCCGGCTCCGGGGTCGTCACCACCGGGCCCGTCCGTCGGCGCCCGCTCGCGACGATCCCCACTTCGGATGCACCGACTTGCCGGCCGGCTTCAGTTCTCGACCGGGCCAGCACCCCCCGAAATCCCTTGCAGTCGGGTCTGAGTCGATCAAGGCTCGTCCCAGTTCGGAGGCCGCCCCTGGACGCTGGATTCCTGCCGCTCATCCTGTTGCTCGCCGGACCGGCCGACTCCCTCGTCGCCCCGGTCTTCGTCACGCCCCGATCGAATCTCGTCTTCCAGCTCGACAAGCAGAATCGGGCCGAGCCCTGGCTGCGGGTCACCACCGCGGGCTCGAATCACTTCACGCTCAAGGCGCGGCGCATCGGTCGCCCCGGTCTCGAGGGCCTGACGTCGCGCGAGAGTCGGCTCCCCGCCGATCCGCTTCCGTGGAGCGCCATCGGCCGCATCGACGAGGTGGTGACGCGGGCGAAGTCATTCGGTCTGTTGGGCGGGATCGTGCTCGGGCTCTCGGGCGCCGGGCTGGGTAACGCGCTCGGGGCTCCATCGCACCAGGGAGGCGCCTATGCTCTCGCGGGTCTCGGCGTGCTCGGAGCCGCGGGTGGTTTTCTCGGTTCGCGATACGGAGAGCGATTCCCGCACGAGCGCAACTGGTACATCGGGGAAACCCTGAATGCGCCCGCCGAGTTGCCACCGGCCGCGGCCGAGCCGACCATCTCCGGCCCCGGTGGCTCCGGAATCGTGACCTCGGAGGCGGCGCTTCGAACCGCGCGACGAATCCAACCCGACCGCGTGATCCGCGTGAGCCATTTGCTCGGGCGGTTTCAGGGATTCGCCGGCGTCGCCGGACCCGATGGGCTCGAGCAGCTGCGGCTCGCCGAACGTGCTCCGAGGGAATGGAAGGTGGGGGCGCCGCCCGAGCGCATTCCCTGGGAATCGATCGATGAGATCCGCATGCGCGGCGGCAGCGGGATCCACGGCGCGCTGTTCGGCGCCGGCACGTTCGCGGCGGTCGGCGCCCTGTTCGGCGCCGCCCTGGTCGCCACGCTCTCGGGAGGAGAGGTCACGGTCGCCGAAGGCGCGCTCGCCGGCGCGGCGATCGCGGCCCCGGTCGGCCTCGCGCTGGGCGCCGGGACGGGATCCATGGTTCGGCGATGGGTGGTCGTGTATCGACGGCCCTGACGATCAGGAGCGCGAATAATTCGGCCCGGGGGGGTCGTGCCGCGCGGGATCCGGGATCACGAACACGAGGCTTCGAGTCGCTCGCACCACCACTCCCATTCGTTCCGCGCGCCGGGACGATCCGCCTCGACGGCGAGCGCCTTCGACCACAGCAGCATGCGCGCTCCGAGCACGATGGCCGCGCCGGTCATCCGGCGCCAGACCTCGTCGCCGGGCGCGTCGGCGAGCCGCGACGCGAGAAGATCGCGATAGCGGCCGATCGTGTCCTGCTTGGAACGCGACAGCCGCGTCGCGTTGACGGCCACGTACCAGCCGAGATCGACCGCGAGCGGCGCCGCGCCGACCACCGCCCAGTCGATCGCGGCCACGCGGCGACTGGGAAGGACGGCGAAGTTCGCGACCTTGCTGTCGCCGTGCGTCAGCGTCCTCGGCAATCCGCTCCAGATCTCGGCGATCTCCGTGGCGGGCGCCGCGAGCAGGCGCGACGCCGCGGCCGGGACGTTCTTCAGCGCCACCGCCCATCCCTGGTTGATGCCGTGGCGAAGGGAGTCCGGAAGCACGGCATTCGCCGTGGAATCGCGGGCACACTCGGCGTCGAGCAGGGCCGCATAGTGCTCGGTGCGGGTGAGCCAGGGCAGATCGAGCGCGGGCGACTCCCAGAAGCGCGCGTGCAGATCGGCGAGGGCCGACAGCAGGAGATCCTCCGCTTCCGTCGCCAGCGGCTCGCGCACGTCCGGGAAGAGATGGGGCGACAGGTCGTCCATGATCAGCATGATCTCGTCGGGCTCGCGGGCGAATGCGAGATAAGGGCACGCGAAGGCGTCCCACACCGGAGCGAGCGCGGGCTCCGCCAGCAGCAGGGCCTCGCGGCCGCGAGGGTCCGAGGTGCGGCATGAGGTCCAGTCGAGCGAGGGGCGAACCTGCTTGACCACCAGCGAGCGCCGCTCCCCCGATCGCAGGGTGACCTCGACTCGCTCGTGACGCGCCGCGGTGAAGCCGACGGTGCGGAGCGGTTCGCGCCGCAGCGATGCGATGGGACCGATCAGGCGGGTGAGCGTCTCCGCTTCAAGGGCACGCTCGAGGGACGGCAGTCGAACCGGCGTCAATCGCGTCTCCCATGGGCTCACGCGATCCGAGGATAGTGTGGTGCACCGTGCGCGCCAACTCACCCGCACCGGCCCTCCCGCATTGCGCGTCTCAATCTCCGGCCGCATCGACCCGGAGGACGTGAGCGCATGATCGAGATGAGCGAACGGCGTCGCCGGCAGCTCCGCCTCGCCGCCGCGATCCTCGCCGTGATCACGGTCGGGGCGTTGATTCATTTCGTCATCCTGGTCGAGGCGCTCAGGTCTCAGCGCGCCACCGGACCGAACTGGTCGTTTCCGTCGCGGGTCTATTCGGACGGCGTCGCGTTCGTGGTCGGGCGGACACTGCCGGTCGAATACCTTCTCGCCGAGCTCGAAGCCCGCGACTATCGTCCGGCGCCGGTCTCTTCTCTGGTCCCCGGAACCTACGCGCGCACGCCCGACGGCTTCGAGCTGGTGGTGCGCGGGCTGCCGGACGAGGTGGATCCGGAAGGCGGAGGCGGCCCCGAACGCGTGAGGCTCCGAATCGCCGGCGGGCGGCTGATCGCGCTCGAGCGACTGGGTGGCGTGCCGGGCGCACCCCCGCGCGACTCGACGCACGTGCCGCGCCTCGAGCCCGAGCTGGTCTCGATCGTGTTCGACGAGCATCGCGTGTGGCGGACGTGGGTCTCGCTCGCCCGCGTCCCGGTGCCGGTTCGCGACGCCATCATCGCCTCCGAGGACCGCCGCTTCTACAGCCATGCCGGTCTCGATCCGCGATCCGCGCTGCGCGCGCTGGTCGCGAACGTGAAGTCGGGCGAGGTGCGCCAGGGCGGAAGCACGATCACGCAGCAGCTGGCGCGAGCGCTCTTCCTCGGCCGCGAGCGCACGCTCGCCCGCAAGCTGTCCGAGATTCCGCTGGCGATCGGGCTCGACCTGCTGCTGTCGAAATCCCAGGTGCTGGAGATGTACCTGAACTCGGTCTACTGGGGTCAGGCGGGCAGCTTCGGAATCGGCGGCATCGGCGAAGCGGCGCGCTGGTATTTCGACGCCCCGGTCGAATCGCTCGGCGTGCTGGAGGGCGCGACGCTCGCGGCGATGATCCCGGCGCCGAATGAATTCGATCCGTTCGCGAGACCGGGCCTGGTGCTGGAGCGGCGCAACCGCGTTCTCGACGACCTGGTCGAGGTCCATCACCTCGCTCCCGCCGAAGCGGCCACGCTCAAGACCAGGCCGCTCGACGTGCGCCGCGGCCGGCCGCCGCTCGAGCGCTTCCCCTCGTACAGCGGCTACGTTGCGGACCTGATCGATCGCCGCATTTCCTCGCGCGCGGCGACCACTCACGGGCTCGCGATCTTCACCAGCATGGATCTGGCGTGGCAGATCGAAGCCGAGGCGGAGCTGGCGAAGGGCCTCGGTCAGATGGAAGCCGAGGGCGCGCATCGAGGCATCGAGGGCGCCTTCGTCGCGCTCGAGCCCACCACCTCGGCGGTCTACGCGATGGTCGGTGGTCGCTCGCTCGAGACCGGCGAATTCAACCGTGCCTGGCAGGCGCGGCGCCAGACCGGGTCGGCGATCAAGCCGATCGTCTATGCCGCCGCGTTCGCCGTGGGTCAGGACCTGACGCCGGCGACCACCGTTCCCGACATGCCGCGCACGTTCGGCAGTGGCCGATGGGCGTGGACTCCGCACAACTTCGACGGCAGCACGCACGAGCGCGTCACGCTCGCCAAGGCGCTCGAGTTCTCGCTCAACATCGCGACGACGAACGTCGTCGACATGATCGGCCCGGGTGAGGTCGCGCGAGCGGCCGCCCGCTTCGGCCTCGGCGGCATGAAGGCGGTGCCGAGCATCGGGCTCGGCAGCAACGAGACGTCGCTGATCGACCTGACGAACGCGTTCGCGGTGTTCGAGCGGGACGGCATGCTGCGCGCGGTCTCACCGATCCGCGTCGTCGTCGATCGGCGCGGCCGGCACGTGCTCGAGCCGAAGACCGAATCGGAGCAGGCGATCCCGCGGCCGGTCGCGACGCTGATGACCGGCCTGCTCGAGAACGTCGTCCGCTACGGCGTCGCCCGTCCGCTGCAGTCGACGTACGGTTTCAACCGCCCGGTCGCGGGCAAGACCGGCACCACCGATGATTTCCACGACGCGTGGTTCGTGGCGATGACGCCCGACGTGGTCGCGGGGGTGTGGGTGGGCTACGACCGTCCGCGTAACATCGGACGCCAGGCGGCCCACACCGCGCTGCCGATCTGGGCACGCATCGTCGGCCGGATGCTGGCGGGCTTCCCGCCCGCGCCGTTCACGAACGACATCGAGCTGGAGTGGCACGACGTCGAACCCTGGGCCGGCGTGCTGGCGGATTCGACCTGCGTGGCGGAGACGATGCCGTTCATTCCCGGCACCGCGCCGATCCAGACCTGTGCGTCGTCCACGCCCGAAACCTACGGAGAAGAAGGGAGCATCGATTCGCTCTACGCGCGCGACACGTCATGGACGACCGAGCCCGACACGGTGACCCGGCTGCGCGACGCGAATCCGCGGCCGCGCGCCGACACCCTGGAGGAAGCCCCCGATACGCTGGCGTACCACCGGCCGCATTGACCACGACTCTGGAGCGGCGACGACGGCGGTCGGAGGTCCGCGCCGCGGCTGCGCGCCGATACTCTCGATGAGGATCTCCCGGAACCCCGGAGTCGTATCGGCCGCGTCAACCGCAGCAACGAATCAGTGGCGCTTGAAGTACTGGACGGCACGCTCGTGCTGCATCGCTTTCTCGCGCGAGCTGAACGTTCCGAGGTTGCGCCGGCGGCCGGTCTTCGGATTCTTCTTCCGCGAATACAGGCGGTAGTGACCGTCACTCAGCTTGCGAATCATGGCGTCCTCCGTCAGCGCCGGACCTCGACCAGCCGGTCCTCCAGCAGATCCTCGAACAGCGTGCGGAAATGGATCATCGCCTGCCTCAGATCCTCGGTCGCGGCCTGTCCGCGCTCGAGCCGCGTACAGATGTCATGGGCGGCACGATAGTGCTCGACGACGAGAGGATGATCGACGGAGATGTCCGCGGCGCGCTGATCGAAATCACTCATTGGATAGCCGCGGCGCCGCATGACGTCCTCGACCAGACGATCGGCTTCGATCACCGCGACCTGTGGATTGTCGACGAAACGCGCCTGCTCGTTCCGCCACATCTCGGTGTAGCGGGCACGCTCGTTCGCGGGCAGCGGACGGATCGTCAGCCGCTCCACCCGCTTGGCCCGGCGCTCGAGCTCGGCTTCCGCGCGACGCGGATCACCCGCTTCGCGAATCTGCCGCTCATATTCGGGCCCGAAGTGCTCCTGCAGGGCAATCGATCGCTGGCGCCTCGCGATGAACCATCCGATCAGTCCAAACAGCAGCACGGCTGCGGCAATCAGAATCGCGGTCGGTGTGCTCATGACCAGCTCCTTTCCTCCGCGGCCGTGGAAGACTCGCATCGGGCGAAGCCCCGCCCGATCGACATTTGGCGGGGCGGTGCGAGAGCTGCGTGAGTTGGTCGCAGTCACCATGCCAGCGGGCGTTCCCGCTGCCTCCCTTGCGGTTGACATCGCCGGGGTGACCCGCGGCGATGCCCCGATGTAACAAGGTCGGCATCGGGCGCACATTCTTCTTATTGCTCGGGCGGAATCCGCCCCCGCCGGGGCCGCCGGGCGCGGGCCCTTGGAACGGGCTCCACGGTTTCTGGCAGGCGACCCCCGGCGTTCCCGGCGGCCAGAAGCGCACATGATTGTGATGCAATGACTTGAGAGGATTCGTGGGCGTGGGGCTTGCAATCTGAGGCCTCCGGCACCATATTGTTCATGTCTCCGGTAGCTGTGGATTTGCCTTACCGCCTTTCCGAATGCCGCCCGGATTGGGCGGTTTTTTTGTTGGCGGAGGTATTTCAGGCCGGAGCAGAGCCGGTCCGAGGGGCCGGGCGCGGCCGTCGCGCTCAGACGGCTTGTTGCGAGGTTTGTCCTCGCGTTGTGTAAGGAGTTTTTCAGTGGCCAGTGGCACCGTGAAGTGGTTCAACGAGGCGAAGGGTTTTGGTTTCATCTCCCAGGAAGGCGGCGAGGACGTGTTCGTGCACTACTCGGCCATTGCCGGCGATGGTTTCAAGACCCTGGCCGAAGGTGAGCGCGTGGATTTCGACGTCAATCGCGGGCCGAAGGGCCTGCAGGCGACCAACGTCCGCAGGGCCTAACGCCCCGGGTACCACCTCACACGAAGGCGGGCGGCGCTTCCAGCGCCGCCCGTCGTGTTTTTGGGCGGGATGCAGGATCGCTGCGTTGCCCGGAGATCACGAAGGAATCAGCTGCCGCGAGCGCAGACTCACCATCCCGCGCGACGCGACGATGACGTGGTCGAGAACGCCGATGCCGACCAGCTCGCCGACCTGGACCAGCCGCTTCGTGATGCTGAGGTCTTCTTCGCTCGGCTCGGGATCGCCGCTCGGATGGTTGTGCACCAGCACGATGCTGGCGGCCGAGTGCACGATCGCCGGCAGGAACACTTCGCGGGGATGAACGATCGAGGCGTTGAGGCTGCCGATCGAGATGGTCTCGCGCACCTGCATTTCGTGTCGGGCGTTCAGCAGCAGAACGACGAAGTGCTCCTTCCGCGCGCGGAAGAGATCGCGGACGTGGGGCTGAACGTCTTCGGGTCCCCGGATCGCCGCGCTGCCGCTCGACGCCTCGAGCGCGCGGCGCCCGAGCTCGAACGCCGCGATCAGCGCCGCGGCGCGGGCGGGGCCGACACCGCGGATCCGCGACCAGCGTCCGGGCGACCAGCGCGACAGCTCGGCGGGCGGATGGCGCGCCAGCCGGCGGCCGATGCGGAGCGAGCTGTGCCGCGCCGTACCGGAACCCAGAACGAGCGCGATCAGCTCGGCATCCTCGAGAGCGGCGGCGCCGCGCTCACGCAGCTTCTCGCGCGGCCGAAGGAACGTCGAACGCATGCGACGGACGCGCGCGGGCGGCGGTGGGCTTTCGGACTCGGTGATCATCAGGGTTTCCGGGACGGAAACGACGGCGTCAAGGCGGGCGTTCGCTCGCGCGAGCGCGGCGCGCGTTGAGGCGACCCCGCGACTCTGCGATAATCGTGGGCCGCCCGGCAGCCGATCCACCGGCCGCGATGCGTCTTCACGAGGAATTCAGCATGCGACGTGCCACGCTCTCGCTCGTTACCATCGCCCTCCTGCTCACCGTCGCGGCGCCCGCGGCCTGGTGCCAGGGAAACCAGCTCGTCAACGGCATCGGCCTGATCGATTACAGCCGCCGCCCCGATTTCAAGGTCGGGGACTGGGTGAAGTATCACGTCACCGGGCACAGCAGTAAGGGCAGCTCCGACGAGTACGACCTCACCATCGCGATCGCGGGCGAGGAGCTGCTGTGGGGCGAGCCGTGCTTCTGGGTCGAGACCTCGACCGAGAGCAAATCCAACGGCACGGTCGGGATCGCGACGCTGATGTCGTATTCGGTCTTCGATGATTCCCTGCCGAGCGTCAACATGCAGTACTACACGCGCAAGAACGTGACCGAGACGGACGAAAACGGAAATCCCGTCGAAGTCGTCGCGCGCCGGCCGCCGGTGACACTGAAGACGCGCAACGACCCGAAGAACCGCGTCCACCACCTGCACGTCGACACGCTCGGGGTCGAGACGATTCGGATTCCGAAGGGCGAGTTCGTCTGCAAGCACCTGAAGATCAAGGAGGATCTCGGCGTCGAGATCGAGCGTCCCGACAGCACGCGCTTCAGCGAGACGCGAGACTTCCGCGACACCTACGTCTCGAGGCGGATCCCGGTCACCGGGGTGGCGCGCGAGGACATCGAATTCACGTCGAGCCTCAAGGCCTGGATGGTCGGGCGCTCGAGCGACGCACCGAGCAACGTGGTCACGCACTCGATCGGACAGGCGGTGCTTGTCGACTACGGGAGCGGGTACGCCGGCTCGCTGGTCCCGGCTTCGAAGCGCCGGTCGATCCGGGAACAGGAAGCGGAGTCACGGCCGGCCGCGCCGAAGGCGCGCCGCGTCACGACCCCGCGCAAGTCGGGCTAGTCGAAGAGCCCGCGCGCGAACGCTTCGGGGTCGAACGGCGCCCAGTCGTCCAGACCCTCTCCCAGTCCGACCACGCTGATCGGCAGCTTCAGCGCGTCGGCGATCGCGAGCACGGCGCCGCCCTTCGCCGATCCATCGAGCTTGGTGAGCGCGAGGCTGGTGACCGCCGCCGCGCGCTGGAATTCCCGCGCCTGCTGGAGCGCGTTCTGTCCCAGCGTGGCATCCAGCACCAGAAGGACGTGATGCGGCGCGCCGGGAACCACGCGGGCGCAGACGCGCTGCACCTTCTCGAGCTCGGCCATCAGATTCTGGCGCGTGTGCAGCCGGCCGGCGGTATCGATCAACGCCGCGTCGAGTCCGCGCGCCCGCGCCGCCGTGAGACCGTCGTGGACCACCGCGGCGGGATCGGCTCCGTCGCGACCGCGCACCATCTCGACTCCGGCGCGGCCGGCCCAGACGTCGAGTTGCTCGGACGCCGCGGCGCGGTAGGTATCGGCGGCGATCAGCAGCGTGGAGCGATCGTCGCGAACCAGCGCGGCCGCGAGCTTGCCCGCCAGCGTGGTCTTGCCGACGCCGTTGACGCCGACGATCAGCGCGACCCACGGCCGATTCGAATCCGCCTCCGGACCGAAGCGGGCGGCGGGACCGAGCAGGGCGACGGCTTCGCGCTCGAGCGCTCCGCGCAGGTCGAGGCCCTCGCGCGCCATCCGGTGTGATGCGCGCTCGATCAGCTGATCGGCGATGGCCGGGCCGGTGTCCGCGGCGATCAGCGCGTCTTCGAGCCGCTGACGAAGCTCGGGATCGATGCTGCCGCGGATTCCGAGTGCGGCGCTGACGCCGCGACCCAGGGTGTCGCGTGTCCGCGTGAGGCCGGTGCGGAAACGATCCCAGAGACTCACGCGTGTTTCCGGCTCGGGCGCCCTGAGACCGCGGCGCTCAGGAAGAGCCGCGCGGCCGACGGGCTCAGCCGGCGGCGGCGCCGGCCAGCTCGGCTTCCACGCGCGGCGCTCGATTCGACGCGTCCTGGCCGTCGAAGCGGACCGAGACCAGCTTCGAGATGCCGAGCTCCTGCATGGTCACGCCGTAGAGGCAGTGGGCCGCCTCCATCGTCTTCTTGTTGTGCGTGATCACGACGAATTGGGTGCGCCCGCTGAAGCGCCTCAGCATGTTGAGGAAGCGCTCGACGTTGGCATCGTCGAGCGGCGCGTCGACTTCGTCGAGCAGGCAGAACGGTGACGGCTTGACCAGGTAGATCGCGAACAGCAGCGCGATCGCAGTGAGCGCGCGCTCGCCGCCGGACATCAGCGAGATGCTCTGCAGGTGCTTGCCGCGCGGCTTCGCGGCGATCTCGATCTCGCATTCCAGCGGATCCTCGCCCACCGTGCGCAGCTCGCAGTCGCCGCCTTCGAACAGGGTGCGGAAGATCTCGCGGAAATGCTCCTGCACCTTGAGGAAGGTGTCCTGGAACATCTGGCTCGCGGTGACGTTGATCTTCTCGATCGCCTCAAGCAGCTGGGACTTCGCGCTCAGGAGATCCTGGCGCTGCTGGGTGAGGAACTGCCACCGCTCCTTCTTCTTCGAGTACTCCTCGAGTGCCAGCAGATTGACCATGCCGACCGCGCGGAACCGCGTGCGCAGCTCCTCGAGCTGCCGCGTCGATTCGGTTTCGTCGAAGCCCTCGGGGGCGGCATCCGGAGTCCAGGACTCGGGATCCATCTCGTACTCGGTGCGCAGCCGCTCGAAGGTGCGGTCGAGCTCGGCACGGGCCTGCACGCGCTCGAGCTCGAGTTGATGCAGCAGCTCGCCGAGCTCCTGCTGCTCGAATCGCTTGGCGCGCGCCGCCTCTTCACCGCTCTGCACTTCTTCGCGCGCCGCCAGCATCTTCTTCTGCAGCGCCACGACGCGCTCGCGCTGTGAGGTTTCGGACTCGAGCAGGCCATCGAGTCCGGCCGCGAGTCCGCTGAGCTCGGCTTCGATCTCGGTCACCTTGCTCGCGGCATCGGCCTGACCGCGCACGCGCTGCTCCAGCGCCTGCTCGAGCTCGTGCCGCGCCTGCTCGGCGCGCGCCCACTGGCTGTCCCATTCCCCGAGCTCGCGCGACCGGCGCAGCAGATTCTCGCGAGCCGCCTGCGCCGCCGTCGTCGATTCATCGCGGCGCGCCTCGAGCCCACGGACCAGGCCGTCCAGGTCTTGGAGTTTCTCGCGCGCGCGCGCCAGCTCTTCCTGATAGCCGGCATGGTCGGACTCGGCCTGACTCAGCGCGCGGCTCAGCGTCTGGAGCTCGGCTTCGAACGTGGCGATCTCGCGGCGGCGCTCTTCGGCTTCGGTGGTCGCCCAGTCGCGCTCACGCTCGGCCGAAGCGATCTCGTGACGGGCGGTCTCGAACGCGGCGCGACGCTGATCGAGCTCGTGCTCGGCGCCCGGCCGCCGCGCCACCGCCTCGGCGTGACGCGAATCGATCGCCGCGCGCTCGCGATCCAGCCCCTCGACCGCCAGGGCCTGCTCGGCAATCTGTCCGCTCAGCTCCCGGATCTGCGATTCGCGATGGAGCAGTCCACCGAGACTGCGCGCCGAGCCGGCGCGCACGCGTCCGCGCTCCCACACTTCGCCGTCGAGGCTGACGAAACGCAGGCCGGGCTCGGACGCGAGCGCGAGGCGCTCGGCCGCATCGCGGCCTTCGACCACGATGACCGAACCGAGCAGCCGCTCGGCGAGCGGCCGGAAGCGTTCGTCGCAGCGGACGAGATCGGAGGCTCGGCCGACGACACCCTTGCCCGCCGGCGCCTCGGGCAGCGAGGCGGGCGCCAGAGCCGAGAGATCGACGACCGTGGCGCGACCGCTGTCGAGCGTGCGGAGCCGCGCGATCCCGCGGTCGAGCGCTTCCGACGATTCGGCGAGCACGAACGCGGCCGCCTCGCCGAGCGAAGCTTCGAGCGCGTTGAGGAGACGCGACGGCACTTCGATCACGTCGGCGACGACGCCGATCAATCCCTCCGGCCGGTCGGTCTCGCGCATCAGCGCCTTCACGCCGTCGGAGACGCCGTCGAAGTTGCGCTTGAGATCGAGCAGCGTGCTGAGCCGCGACTCGGCCGCCGCCGCCTCCTCGCGCTGCAGAGAGAGCTGGCCCGCCACCGCCGACCGCGCCGTGGTCAGGGCCTCGATCTCGCGATCCACCCCGGCCAGGAGCTTCCGCGATTCGTCGAGCGCGCCCTCGAGTCCGGCGAGATTCTTCGCCCCGGTCTCTCCGACGCGCGCCAGCGTGGCGAGCCGTGCTTCGATCTCGAGCAGCCGCGTGTGCGCCGCGTCGCGGCGCTCGGTCAGCGAATGCTGGCGCTCGCGGATCCGCTCGCAGGCGCCGCGCTTCTCGGCCTCGGTCGAGAAGAGATCGAGCGAGAGCTGCTTGTGATCGCTGGCCACCGTGCGCCGCGCGCGAAGCTCCTGCTCCACCTCCGCCAGCGCGCTTTCGCAGGCTTCCGCCGCGGTCTGCGCATCGCCCTGCAGAGCGCGAATCTCGTGTCGCCGGGCGTCGGCTTCGCTTTCGCGGGCCGCGACCTCGGTGAGTCGTTCGCGCAGCCGCGTCGCTTCCTCGGCGTCCTCGCGGGCGCCGCGGCTGAGTCCATCGGCGCGCTCGCGCAGGAGCACGACCTGATGCTCGGCGCGGGTTCGCGCCTCCTCGCGATCGTGGAGCCCGCCCTGCGCGGTGGTGAGCTCGCGCTCGATCTCGAGGTGGGCGAGCTTCTGATCGTTGAGCGACGCTTCGAGGCGATCGAGCGCGGCGGTGATGCCCTCGCGACGCACCGCCTCTTCCTGCCACTGCTCGTGCGTTTCGACGTCGCGACGCTTGAGCGTCTGAACCCGTCCGGCGGTGAGCTTCAGGTCGAGATCGCGGATCTCGTCACGCAGTCTCTGATACTTGCGCGCCTTACCGACCTGGCGCGCCAGACTGCGCAGCTCGCGCTCGATCTCGAACACGATGTCGTTCAGCCGGACGAGGTCGCCTTCGGTGGCGTCGAGCTTTCCGAGCGCCTCCTTCTTCCGCGACTTGTACTTGGTGATCCCGGCCGCCTCCTCGAACAGGAACCGGCGGTGACCGGTGTTGTCGGAGAGGATGTTCTCGACCATCTGCCGCTCGATCACCGAATAGGCATGGCTGCCCATGCCGGTGCCGAAGAAGAGGTCGCGGATGTCGCGCAGGCGGCACGGGGTCCGGTTGAGGAAGTATTCGCTCATGCCGGAGCGGAAGACGCGGCGGGAGATCGTGACTTCGGAGAACTCGGTCGGCAGGATGCCGCGGTCGTTCTTGAAGGTGAGGTGGACCTCGGCGAGTCCGAGCGGCTTTCGGCCGGGGCTGCCGTTGAAGATCACGTCTTCCATCGAGTCGCCACGCAGCTGGCGTGCGCTCTGCTCGCCCATCACCCAGCGGATGGCGTCGGAGACGTTGGTCTTGCCGCAGCCGTTCGGCCCGATCACCCCGGTGATGCCGTCGCTGAACAGGAGGTCGGTCTTGTCGACGAAGGACTTGAAGCCCTGGAGTTCGAGTTTGTAGAGAAACATCCGGTCCCCTTCCCTGCGGCGTCCGCGAGCATCATGCTCGCGTCTCGAGCCACCGAGCTCGTTCCTGTAGCGAGACTTCGATGCGTTGGCGTGATGCGACGGCACAGTCTCGTGTGATGCGGTCAGCCGCCGCTACACTAGCGGCCGCTCCCCCTGCCGGTCAATGCCCGCGTGAGCGATTTTCGATCGGCGGCGGGGCGAATCCCGAGGACCGGCGTCGAAGGGGACGGCGGCCCCGGCCGAGCCCCGTCAGCCGGCCCAGACTCGAGAGAGCGCGGTGGCGAGCTCGTCGATCTCGCTGTCCTCGAGCGTGCGCGGATCGAGCCGGAACGAGCCGGCGCGAAGCACGCCGATCACGGGGGGCTCGGCCATGCGCGCGCGATCCTGGAGCTGGTTGGCGTCGAGTCGCGGATGCCGCATCTCGATCACGAATCCCGGCAGCTCGCGCAGCGGCAGCGCCCCGCCACCGACCTCGCCGCTGCCGCGCTGAATCCGCATCTGCAGCTCCGGCACGCGGGAGCTCAGAGCCGCGGCCAGCCTGCGCGCCCGCGTCTCGAGACCTTCGAGGGTGGTGCGCAGCATGGCCAGCGTCGGCAGCTCGAGCGCGGCACGCTCGGGCTCGGCGTAGAGCGCGAGCGTGGCTTCGAGCGCGGCGAGCGCGAGCTTGTCGAGCCGGAGCGCGCGGGCCAGCGGATCGCGCCGGATCTCCTTGAGCCAGCGGCTGCCGCCGACGATGAGGCCGGCCTGGGAGCCGCCGAGGAGCTTGTCGCCAGAGAACGTGACCACGTCGGCCCCGGCCGACAGGCACTCGCGAACGGTGGGCTCGTGAGCAAGACCGAATGGCTCGAGATCGACCAGGGCCCCGCTTCCCAGATCTTCGATGAACGGCACGCGCTTCCTGCGCGCGAGCGCCGCGAGGTCGCGCGCCTCGGGCCGAGTGGTGAAACCCTCGATCCGGAAATTGCTGCGATGAACGCGCAGGATCGCGGCGACTTCGTTCTTCTCGATGGCGCGCTCGTAGTCCCGGAGATGAGTGCGGTTCGTGGTTCCGATCTCGAGCAGGCGGGCACCGCTCTTCTGCATCACGTCGGGAATCCGGAACGAGCCGCCGATCTCGACCAGCTCGCCGCGCGAGACGATCACCGAACGACCCTCAGCCAGCGCGGACAGCGTGAGCAGAACCGCGGCCGCGCCATTGTTGACGGCGAGCGCGGCTTCGGCCCCGGTCAGCCGCGTCAACCAGCGCTCGATCCCCAATCCGCGGTCGCCCCGGCGCCCGGTCTCGAGATCGAGCTCGAGGCTGGAATAACCGCGCGCGATCTCGGCCACCGCGCGCCGGGCGGAGATCGGCAACGGGGCGCGCCCGAGGTTGGTGTGCAGAACGACGCCGGTGGCGTTCAGCACGCGCCGAAGCTGCGGCCGGGCCGAGGATTCCGCGCCGGCGGCCGCGCGCCGGGCCAGATCGTCGATGGTCCGCGGCACCGCGCGGCTTCCCTTCAGGCGATCACGCTCTTCGGCCACGGCTTCACGGGCCGCTTCGACGACCAGCGAGCGCGGCAGCCGCGACAGGGCGTCGGCCAGCGCGGGCTCGCCGAGCAGCACCTCGATCGAGGGCAGAGTGCGGAGGATCTTCTTCGGTGCGGTCACGCCGGCATTCTAGCCGCGGCCCGCGAGCGCTGGCCAATTCCCGCGCGCCATGGCCGCGGGGACGGCCAGGCGCCGGCCCACGCTCATGCGGCCCGCGGGCGAGTCGCGAAGAGACATCGGGCGGCGCGAACGGGCAGCGGGCGCTCTGAGACCTATGCGGCCCGCGGGCGCGAACGAGCGCGAGACGCCAGCGCGACCTTCACGCGCTGCTCGAGCGACGCATCGGGAATGTGCGCACAGGCCTCCGCCGCGTGGCGTGCCTCGTCGGGCCTGAATCCCAGCGCCCGGAGCCACGGAATCACGTCGCGGTCTTCGGCTCGGTCGATCGCTACTGGCTGGGTGTTGGTGTCTGGCCGAGCTGCGGCGATCTCCATCGGGCTCGCGGCCGCCTCCCGGTCGCCGGGTTCCTCCGCCCCGGCGTGCATCGCCGTGGCCCGCTCGGCGTGATTCACTTGCGCCAGCTCCGCCGGCTTCGCAGCGGCGGTCTCCCGGCGCATCGCCGCCGCGCGCCGCGCACTGTCGCACTTCTGCCTCATGAACTCCGCGCCGAACTCGAGCTCGGCGCAATACTGATTGTGAGGCTTGCAACGCAGCCGCAGATTGCCCGCGGTGGCCAGGCCCCCGTTCGCGAACGTCTCGATATGATCGAACTCGATCCGTTCCTTCGCCGGACAGCGCTGGCCTGATTCACTGACGAACGTGCACTGGCCCTGATCCCTCTGCCACACCGCCCGCTTCACCGCCACCGGGATGTAGCGGCCGTCCGTCTTCAGCCCGCGGCCCCGGCGCGGCCGCGAGCTCGATCCCAACCTGCCCTTCTCCAGCCGCTCGATCAGAGCCTCGAGGGCCAGGTCCAGCACCTGGGCCAGTTCGCGAGATGAAGCTCGATGGCTGAGCAACTCCTCGGCGTAGCGCAGCTTGTCGTGGGTGTTCTGAGAGATCGTCACCTGCAGACCGAACCGCTCCGGGGCCAGTTCCTTTACCCGCGCCCTTTCAGGCGATGGTGCCGGGACGGAGGAAGCCTCCTGTGTACCCGGTTGGCAGAGTGTCTCTAGCGTGGTCAGTTCCATTGGCCCCGGGGCCAATGGCTGAATCGACGAAGGCAGATCGCGCCGTGGGAATCGCTGAGCGATCAGGTGCTCGATCTCGACCTTGCTCTTGTGCGTCGCCGCGGCGACCAGCTCGGCCACCGTTTCCTCGGTCAAGTGAGGCTTGAGCATGACCACGGCGCTCAGGTGCAGGCGGCCATCCGCCACTGCCTCGAAGATGACCGGAAAACGATGTGCCGCCTGGGCCGCGCGGACGCGTTTGTAGGCCGAGGCTTCCGACATGTGCAGCTCACGGACGCACCAGTCGTGCATGGTGGGGAAGGCCGCCCCGAGGTAGAGCTTGCGCGCATCGACTTCGGCGAGATGGGCCAGCAGCTCAGCGGTGGTGGCGCGATCGCGTGACACCAGGGCGGTGAGATCGCGCAGCAGGGTGCCGTCGGACAGGTGACCGAGAGAATACGTGTTCACGAACGTGACTCCGCGGGGGCGGGTCGCGGGGCGGGCACACGTCCCGCCGCTGGAGGGCACCTCATTCCTATCACGGCCGATTTCGACGCTCTGACGTCTGCGTGCTCGCGACAACGCAAGGCGTTGCGAAAACTTTCTCGGTCTGATGCCTCGCACGCGAACGTCGCGCACTCAGCGCGCAATAGGACGCGGCCGCGCGGGCGGCTGATGACCCACCTCAAGACGCACTAAAAACCGCGTCAAGGGGATTCGTTGGTCCCGGACCGGGCGCACGGACAACAGATCAGACTGGGGACATGGGTTACAACCGGCGAGCATCATCCTGGGGACGAATGTGGCGGATCAGCGAGCCGCGTTGCTTCGAAATCGCGCTCGCATCGCCTTTGCGGCTTGCGAATCGCGCTCGCATCGCCTTTGCGGCTGGCGACTCGGCCCTCACCCGCCCAGATACGCGCTCCTGACCTCGGCGTTCTCGAGCAGCGCGGAGGCGCGATCCTCGAGGCGCACGCGGCCGGTCTCGAGCACATAGCCGCGACCGGCGATCGAGAGCGCCATGTGAGCGTTCTGCTCGACCAGGAGGACGGTGACGCCGCCCTGATTGATCTCCTGAATGGTGCGGAAGATCTCGCGGACGAGGAGCGGCGCGAGTCCGAGCGAGGGTTCGTCGAGGAGCAGCAGCCTCGGCCGTGACATCAGGGCCCGGCCGATCGCCAGCATCTGCTGTTCGCCGCCGGAGAGCGTGCTCGCGCTCTGCTTGCGGCGTTCCTCGAGACGCGGGAACAGGCGGAAGACGCGCTTGCGATCCTCCTGGATGCCGGCCCGATCGCGGCGCCGGTAGGCGCCCATCTCCAGATTGACCTCGACGCTCAGGTTTCCGAACACCATGCGTCCCTCGGGAGCGTGCGAGATGCCGAGGCCGACGATCTCGTGCGGCGGCATCTTCGAGATCGCTCTGCCTTCGAACGCAATCTGGCCTGCGCGGGCCGGCACCAGCCCCGAGATCGCGCGCAGCAGGGTCGACTTGCCGGCGCCGTTCGCGCCGATCAGGGTCACGATCTCGCCCTGGTCGGCGCGCAGGCTCACGCCCTTCAGCGCGTGCACGGCCCCGTAGTAGACGTCGAGATCGAGCACCTCGAGCATCAGAGGCCCCCGGCCCCCGAGGTATCGGCGTGAGGCGCAGCACCGCCCGAACCCGCCTGCGCCGCCGTTGCCGGCACTTCCTCGCCGAGATAGGCCTCGATCACCTTGGGATCGCTCCGAATCTGTCCCGGGGTGCCCTCGGCGATCTTCACGCCATAGTCGAGCACGGCGATGCGGCGACAGATGCCCATCACGACGCGCATGTCGTGCTCGATCAGAAGGATGGTGACCTCGAAGCGCTGGCGGATGTCCTCGATCAGATGCATCAGCTGATCGCTCTCCTGCGGATTCAGCCCGGCCGCGGGCTCATCGAGGAGCAGCAACCGCGGCCGCCCCGCCAGCGCCCGCGCGATCTCGAGCCGGCGCTGTTGCCCGTAGGGAAGATCGCTGGCGCGCACGTCGCCCCAGTCGCTGAGTCCCATCACCGCGAGCAGCTCGCCGGCCTTCTCCTGCATCGCGCGCTCGTCGCGAAGGAAGCCGGGGGAGCGCAGCAGCGCTTCCGCGAGCCCCGCGCCGGCGTGCTGATGCGCGGCGATCAGCACGTTGTCGCGGCAGGTGCGCGAGGCGAAGAGCCGGATGTTCTGGAACGTCCGGGTGATGCCGCGCTGCGCGATCGCGTGCGGCCGCATGCCCTGGATCGGACGGCCCTCGAACAGAACGCGCCCGACCGTCGGCGTGTAGACGCCGGTGATGAGATTGAAGACGGTGGTCTTGCCGGCGCCGTTCGGACCGATCAGGCCGACCAGCTCGCCCTTGCCGACCTCGAGATCGAGCTCGGCCACCGCCTTGAGCCCGCCGAACTGCATGGTCACGCGGTCGAGCTGGAGCAGGACGTCGGGATTCATGCGCCGCTACCCGAGGGACGCGGCTTCCGGCCGCGGAACCAGCGGCTGAGATCCAGCTCGCGGCTGCCGAGCAGTCCGCCCGGCCGCGTGATCATGAGGATGATGAGCATCAGTGAATACAGCACCATGCGCAGCTCCTGCGCCGAGCGCAGCGCCTCGGGCAGCACCGTGAGCAGGATCGCGGCGAGGATCGAGCCGGTGATGCTGCCGAGACCGCCGAGCACCACCATGGCGATCACCTCGATGCTCTTCAGGAACGTGAACGAGTTGGGGTGGAGATAGGCGTTGTAATGCGCGAAGAGCCCGCCGGCGATGCCGGCGAAGAACGAGCCGATCACGAACGCCAAGACCTTGTAGCGTGTGGTGTCGACGCCGAGCGCTTCGGCCGCGACTTCGTCGTCGCGGATCGCGAACAGCGCGCGGCCGTGGGTGCTGTGCGCGATCCGCACCGCCACCACCACCATCGTCACCGCCGCGAGCCCGACCCAGAAGAAGCTCGCCCAGGCCGGAATGCCGGGCAGACCGCGCGCCGCGCCGACGGCATCGACGTTGGTAATGATCACGCGAATGATCTCGCCGAAGCCGAGCGTGACGATCGCCAGGTAGTCACCGCGCAGGCGCAGCGAGGGCAGGCCGACGAGGTAGCCGGCGACCGCGGCCAGCAGCCCGCCCAGGATCAGGGCGACGAGCAGCGCCGCGCCCTGCGCCGCCACTTCGGGAACGCCCGCGGACTCCAGCGCCTTCACCCAGCCGACGCCGATGTGCATCGAGAACATCGCCGAGCCGTAGGCGCCGATCGCCATGAATCCGGCGTGCCCGATCGAGAACTGGCCGGTGAAGCCGTTGATCAGGTTCAGCGACACCGCGAGGATCACGCTGATTCCGCACAGCATGAGCACGCGCATGAGATAGGGATTCAGGAATCGCGGCAGGATCTGGTCGAACGCGATCAGCACTCCGAGCGTGACGACGATGCCGACGAGCTGCTTCACGTCAGACCTTCTCGGCAGTCTGCCGGCCGAGGATCCCGGCCGGTCGGACCAGCAGGATCACGATGAGGAGGATGAAGGCGATGGCGTCTCGGTAGGTCGGCGATACGTATCCGACCACCAGTACCTCGGCGATGCCCATCACCAGCCCGCCGATCACCGCCCCCGGGATGTTGCCGATTCCGCCCAGCACCGCGGCGACGAACGCCTTGAGCCCGGGCATGATTCCCATCAGCGGCTCGATCTTCGGATTCTGCAGCGCAACCAGCACACCGGCGGCGGCCGCCAGCATCGAGCCCAGCATGAACGTGAAGGTGACGATGCGGTCGACCGAGATCCCCATCAGCGCCGCGGCGGTGGGATTGAACGACACCGCCTGCATCGCCTTGCCGACCCGGGTCTTCAGCTCGATGA
>DATJEP010000009.1:0-9202 GCA_035496475.1 Candidatus Udaeobacter sp. | reverse complement strand
CGCGTGCTCGACGTCGGCTGTGGCGACGGCTCGCTGGCGAGCCGGCTCACCGGGGAGAGGGACTGCAACGTCACCGGGCTCGATCTCGATCCCACCGCGGTCGAGATCGCGCGGGCGCGCGGACTCGACGCCCAGGTCGTCGACGTCGACGCCGGACTTCCGTTCCCCGACCGCATCTTCGACGTCGCGATCATGAACGTGACGCTGCAGATGGTGTACCGGCCGGGCTTCGTGATGGCGGAGCTGCTGCGGGTCTCGCGCGTGGCGTTGATCACGTTCCCGAACGTCGGCTACTTCCTCGCGAGGCTCGAGCTGCTCGGCGGCCGCTTTCCGCGCCGTCCGCTCTACGGACGTCACTGGTACGACACGCGCCACATTCATCTCTTCTCGTGGGCGGACTTTCGCGATCTCGCCGCCGAGCTGGGCGCCCGCGTCACCGCGTCACAGCACTTCGGCCGCGACAGCCGGACGCCGTCGGCCCTGGCGGCGGCCTGGCCGAACCTGTTCGCCGCGATCTGTCTTGCGCGCGTGGAACGGAGCGAATCGTGACCGGCGAGCCGCTGTCGCGAGACACCATCGCCGACGCGCTCCCCGCGGCGGAGCCGGCGCCCATGTTGACCGCGACGCCGCGCGTGCCGTTCGCGAAGCGGGTGGGCCGGGGGCTGGCCTGGAATCAGGCCAGCAAAGTCATCGAGATGGCGGCGGCCTATGCCGCCTCGGTGCTGGTCGCGCGGGCGCTCGGCGCGGTCGAGTTCGGAACCTATTCGGTCGCGCTTTCGATGGTGACATTCACCTATTTCATGACGTCGCTTGGTCTCAACGAGGTGCTGAACGTGCACGTGCCGAGGCTCGGCGCGGCCTCGGCGCGCGTCGCCTATCTGCTCCGCGCGCTGCTTCGCGTTCGCGCCGCGATCGCGATCGGGCTCGCGATCGGGCTGTTCACGCTCTCATCGCCGCTCGCGACGCTATTCCGCAATCCCGCGCTCGAACCGGTGCTGCGCGCGGCCGCGCTGTACGTCTTCTTCTACAACGTCACGCTGCTGCTCGAATACTTCCTGGTCGGCGCCCTCCAGGTGCCGCGCGTTTCGCGGGTGCGGATCCTGGTTCAGCTCGCGAATCTCGCCGCGGCGGCGGCCGCGCTGCGCTGGCATTGGCACGCCTGGATGCTGTTCGTCGCCATGGCCGCCTCGTCCGCGCTCGGCCTGGCGTGGCTTTCGTGGGGCGCGCGCGCGGCCCTGTTCGGTCATGCCGAGCGATTCGATCTCAAGCCGCTGCGTCGTTTCGGCCTGACGTTGTGGATGACGAATTTCGTCAACTTCTTCCTCGGGCGACAGGCCGACATTCTGATGATCGGGTTCTTCCGACCCGCGACGGGCGAGGCCGGCTGGTACAGCGCAGCGGCGATGCTCGCCATGCTGTGCGCCAGCGCACTGCTGATGGGAGCGGAGGGCGTGTCGCTGGCCGCGTTCTCCGAGCTCGAGACCCGCGTCGACCGCGAATCGATCGGCAGGCTGTGGCAGCTCCACCTCAAGATCGACATGATCCTGAGCCTGCCGCTGCTCGCGTTCGGCGCGGTGTTCGCCGGCGAGATCGTGCGCACGCTCTACACCTCAGCGTTCGCGCCCGCCGCACCGATGCTGATGGGATACGCCGCGGCGTGGATCCTGACCCGCGTGATCGGCGGCGGCACCAACATGACGGTGCTCTATGCGATGAACGAGCCGCGGCTTCCGCTCATGATCTATGGTGCGAGTGGGCTCTTCAATCTGGTCGCGAACCTGATCCTGATCCCGAGACTCGGCGCCATCGGCGCGGTAATCGGCACCGGTTGCGCCATGGTCGGCTCCTCGACTGCGTCGGCCCTGATCTTGACCCGCCGCACTGGCGCGGTGGTTCCGGTCGGCTTCGCGCTCAAGGTCCTGCTCGCCTGCGCGGTCGCGGCAGCGGCCGCCCGCGTCCTGCAAGGTCCATCCGGCTTTGCCGGGCTCCTCGTCGCCGGGCTGATCGGGCTCGTCGTGTTCGCGGTGCTGCTCCGGCTGCTCCGGCCACTCGATGACGAGGACCGTCGGCTGCTGGGCCGACTGAATCCGCGTATCGGCCGCCTGGTCGCGAAGCTCTAGGTCCGCGTCATGTCCGGCCTCTCGATTCCGCCGCAGCGATCCGGGCTGGCGCCGGTGCCGTTCAACGCGCTGGCGGTTCAGGACGCGCCGATCAAGGAGGAGCTGCTCGCCGCGATCCGGCGCGTGGTCGAGCGCGGGCGCTACGTGCTGGGGGAGGAGCTGCGCGCGTTCGAGCGCGACTTCACCGCCGCTTCGGGATGCGCGCACGTGGTCGGTGTGGCGAATGGAACCGATGCCATTCGCCTCGCGCTCGAAGCCGCCGGCGTGCGCGCCGGGGACGACGTCGTGACGGTCTCTCACACCGCGACGTTCACCGCGCTCGCGATCTCGATGCTGGGGGCGCGGCCGGTGTTCTGCGACATCGAGCCCTTGACGATGAACCTCGATCCCGCGCGGCTCGAGGCGGCGATCACCCCCAAGACCCGCGCGATCGTGCCGGTTCATCTCTACGGCCAGGCGGCCGACATGGATCCCATTCTCGCCATCGCGCGTCGCCGCGACATTCCGGTGATCGAGGACTGCGCGCAGGCGCATCTCGCGCGCTATCGCGGCGGCGTGGTGGGCGGCTTGGGCGCCTCGGCCGCGTTCTCGTTCTACCCCACCAAGAATCTCGGCGCGCTCGGCGACGCCGGCGCGGTGACAACCAACGACGCGGCGATCGCCGAACACGTCAGACAGATGCGGAACGGCGGGCAGGCCGATCGCTATCACCACGGCCTGAAGGGTGTGAACAGCCGCCTCGACGAGATCCAGGCGGCCGTGCTGTCGGTCAAGCTGCGTCATCTCGAGGCCGCCACCTCGGCCCGTCGCGACCTCGCCGCGCGCTACGACGCGGGGCTGCGGGGCGTCACGCTGCCACGCACGCTCGAGGGTTGCGAGCACGTTTACCATCTCTATGTGATCCGCCACCCGCGCCGCGACGCGCTGGCCGCGCATCTCGATCGCGCCGGCGTCACCGCGCTCGTTCACTATCCGATCCCGGTGCACCTCCAGCCCGCCTATGCCGACCTCGGCACTCGCGAGGGCTCGCTTCCCGAGACCGAGCGGGCGGCGCGCGAAGTGCTCTCGCTGCCGCTCTACCCCGGGCTCGACGCGGAGCAGCAGGGACGCGTGATCGAGGCGGTGAACGCCTTCACCGCCGCCGGCTGAGCCGCCCCACCGCATGCCGTGCATCGCTCCGAGCCGCGGGAATCGATCGTGCGCGTCGCTCTGATCGTCCCGGCGCTCGCCGGTGACGCGAGCGGACTCGAAGCCGACGCGCGCTCCCAGAGCCGGTCGCCCGATGAGATCGCCATCGTCCGCGGAGTGCGCCCGAACGGTCGCGCGCGGAACGAGGGTGTGCGCCGCACCACGTCCGAGATCCTGATCTTCGTCGACGACGATGCGCGCCTCGGCGACGCGCGCGTGATCGAGCACCTGATCGCACCGCTGATCGCCGATCCCACCGTCGGAATGACCGGCAGCGCCAAGCTGCTGCCGCCTTCCGCGCCGGAATTTCAGAAGCGCGTAGCGCGTGAAGTGCCGCGGATCGAGCACGCCGTGGTGCACGAGCCGGTCGAGACCAACCCGCCGCTCGATCGCCACGGCTATTCGGAGATCACCACCACCTGCGCGGCGATGCGCCGCGCGGTGTGGGAGGAGGTCGGAGGATTCGACGAGACGCTGGTGCGCGGCGTCGACACCGAGTTCCTGAAGCGGGTGAGGCGGCGCGGCTACCGCATGCTGCTGGTGCCGGACACCTGGGTGTGGCACCCGGCGCCGGCGACGCTCGGCGCCCTGCTCCGCAAGCACTATCTCTACGGAGTCGGATTCTCGCAGGAAGTGAAGCTCGAGCCCGCGCGTGGCGGGGCCCGCTACCTCCACACGCCGCTGCATGCGGTCGCGTACCTGGCGCTGCGCACGTTGTGGCTGCCGGTCAGCGTGTTCGTTCCGTGGTCGGTCGGGGATCCGCGCGTGCGACTGGGCTTCCGCCCGATCGGCGCGCTGGCCGCCTACGCGACGGCGCTCGGCTACGCGTGGGGCTGGTACTTCGGAGCGCCGCGGGAGTAGGCGACGGTGTAGCATCGACGAATGCAAACACCGGAATCACAGGAATGGACGACCTTGAATCCGCGCCCCGCCTGGGTGCAGATTGTCGCAACAATTGCAACGATCGCTGCCATCCTGAACTCGGTCACCGGCTGCGCCCCACGTGCCCGACCCCCCTCTGATCTCCAGGTCCAGGCCTATGTGGGGGGAGGCATCATCGGGCCCAAGACCCTTCTCGTGATCGGACCGAGCCTGACAGGCCACTATGAGAGGCGGTATAGCTTCGTCGTTTCGGATTCTGCATCCTTCCAAGTCTCCTCTGACGACATGAAGCGTTTGTGGTCAGAGATCGAAAGGAGTCATTTCGTCTCGCTCAAGTCACGTTACGGGCGTCGGGTTGCTTGTGACAGTGAGGAAATGTTGAGCGTGGTCGTCCATGCTGACCAACGAAGATACGGCGTGACCGCTTCCAACGTTGGCTATCCAGAGTTGCAGAAGCTGCTGAGCGTCATCAATACCGCCGTTCCGACGGGGCGGCGCATGCAATATCACCCGCAACCGCTCTGGTGGTGGCCCTGGTTGCAGAAAAAGGTGTTCGGCACGCGACCGTGTTAGCGATGACTGGAAGAAAAGCGTGGTGCTGCGTGGTTACCACAGCCCTGATGTTCAGTGCCGGTTGCGACCGATCGCCGACCGCGCCGAAACCGAAGCCGCCTTCACCTCCCGTGGTCCCGGCCAGTCCAATCGAGGTCGCCGAGTATTTCCAGTGGTGCTGGGGCAATCGGGACCCGAACGCATACCAGCAGCTCTTCACCGGTGACTACGAATTCGTGTTCGCCACGGGAGACAGCGCGGGGAACTTCTATGCCACCACGCCATGGACGAGGACCGATGAACTTGCGTGCGCCGACCATCTCTTTCGTGACGGAACGCCGACCGAACCGCCCGCGACCTCGATCACGCTCGATTACGTGCAGGCTCTGGATGTCCAGCCCGATCCACGCCCGCGGATGAATTCGAAATGGCACGAGCTCGTCACCGCTCAGGTTCTCCTTCGCGTCAATCTGGCGGATGGAACCAAGGAGATCCGGGGACCGACCTACTTCTATGTCGTGCGCGGCGACTCGGCGCAGATGACTGCCGACATGACCGCCGCGGGCTTCAAGCCCGATTCGACGCGCTGGTGGATCCAGCAGTGGGCGGACGGAACGCTCCAGAGCGCTCCGGGAACAGGGGCGCGACACTCGATCGGACCGGCTCGAACGTTACCCTCGCACGGGTACACTTGGGGAGAGTTGAAGACGCAGTACCGTTAGCCCGTATTCAGTGCGGCCTTCGACTGCCGCCGCATTCGCCCGCGGATTTGCCTCGCTCTCGCGGCCTCGCCTATACTGCCCGCCCTCCAATCCCGCCCGGCCGTCCGGGCTCACGTTCAGAAAGGAGCCCGTCATGGGCCTGATCCAGAAGATCGAAGCCGCCCACCTGAAGGGCGACCGGCCCGATCTGCGTCCCGGAGATCTCGTCGAGGTCTCGGTGCGCGTCATCGAAGGCGACAAGGAACGGCAGCAGAAGTTCCGCGGCGACGTCATCAACGTGCGCGGCAGCGGAACGCGCAAGACGTTCACGGTCCGCAAGGTCAGTGAAGGCGTCGGCGTCGAGCGTACGTTCCCGCTTCACGGTCCTTCGGTCGCCGAAATCAAGCTGGTGCGCCATTCGAAGGTGCGCCGCGCGAAATTGTTCTATCTGCGCAAGCGGACGGGGAAGTCCGCGCGCCTGACCCAGAAGAAAGAGCAGACCACCGAGTAGTCCATGCCGGCCGCCTGGCGCCGCCTCGTCCGCTACGAGAAGTCACTGGCGGGTGATGCCGTGGTGTGCGGCGTGGATGAGGCCGGCCGCGGTCCCCTGGCGGGACCGGTGGTCGCCGCCGCGGTGGTGCTCGCTCCCGGTGGGCGCTGGGATGGACTCGACGACAGCAAGGTCGTCTCCGCCGAGCTTCGCCAGCAGCTCTTCGCCCGGGTCGTGAAAGAGGCCCGGGCGTTTTCGTGGGCGGTGGTCGGACAGCGGGCGATCGATCACATGAACATCCGCCGCGCCAGCCTCGAGGCGATGCGGCGGTCGATCGCGCGGCTCCCGATCGCGCCCGGGCTGGTGCTGGTCGACGGCAACACCGAGGTCCCCTCGATCGTCCATCCGCAGCGAGCGGTGGTCGACGGCGACGCGCGCCTGATTTCGGTGGCGGCCGCCTCGATCGTCGCGAAAGTGGTGCGCGACCGGATCATGGAGCGGCTCGACACGGTGTGGCCGGTCTACGGCTTCGCGCGTCACAAGGGCTACAGCACGCCCGAGCATCTCGAGGCGATCTCGCGCCACGGCCCCTGTCCGCTCCACCGCTACTCCTTCACGCCGGTCAGTGTGCAGAGCCTCGCCCTCGGGTAAACTCCGAACGATTCTCGTGGGTCCCCATGGCCCGCCCCCGCGCGGAGCGTCGATGGGAACGGCGCAGCGACACGGTTCGGCGGGAGAGCGGCTGGCCGAGGCATACTTCGAGCTGCTCGGATGCACGGTGGTGGCGCGCAACGTGCGCCTCGCCGGCGTCGAGGTGGATCTGGTCATCGAGGAGAACGGAACTCAGGTGATCGTCGAGGTGAAGACGCGCTCGCGCGGCGACTACGGCGGCGCGGCGCTGGCGGTCGATCGCGCCAAGCGCGCGCGCCTGCTTCGGGCCGGCGCCGCGCTCGGGTCCGCACGCCCGCTCCGGATCGACGTCGTGGCGATCGAGACGTCGCCGGACGGCGCTCGATTGCGCCACTATCGCGGCGCGGTCGGAGAGCGCTAGCTCGAATCATGGGAGATCACTGAACCGATCATGGTGAACGTCCCCCGAATCGGCCGGCTGCGGATTCCCGCGCGGCTGACCACGCGCTGGCGGGCGCGGCTGCGCGCGCAGCGCCGATGGTGGCGGCGGCGCCTGCGCGACATCTCCCCGGGTCCGGTGCTGTTTCCGCCGTTGGGCGGAGGCGTGGTCGCAATCGAAACGCTGGCCGGCGGAATCGCGCCGGGCCCCGGTCCCCGCATCGCCGTGCTGCACGCGACCGCCGGCAGCGGACACAAGCGAGCCGCGCAGGCGCTGGCCGCGGCGATGACGCAGCTCGATCCCCGCGCGACGGTGCGTGAGGTCGACACGCTGGTGTTCGCCTCGCGTTTCTATCGCACCACCTACGCCGCCTCGTACAACGCCATGGCCGCGCGGGCGCCGGCGCTGTGGGGCGCGCTCTATCACTCATGGGCGAGCGCGCCGGTCAATCGCGGCACCGCGCCGGTGCGGCTCGCCATGGATCGGCTCAATCTCCGCCGGCTGACCCGCGTGCTCGAGCGCGAGGCGCCCGATGCCGTGGTGTGCACGCATTTCCTGCCGGTCGAGGCGTTGTCGCCGAGTCGCGGGCATGGCCGGCTCCGGGTCCCGCTCTACTGCGTGATCACCGACTTCACCGCGCATCCGTTCTGGGCGTTCCCGCACGTCGACCGCTACTTCGTGGCCAGCCCCGAAGTGGCGGAGGAGCTGGCGGGGCACGGCGTGACGCGCTCGAAGATCGAGGTGACCGGGATTCCCGTCGATCCGATCTTCGCGAAGACCATCGGCCGCTCGGCGGCGTGCGCGCGATTCGGACTCGAGCCCAAGGAGCCGGTGGTGCTGGTGATGGGCGGCGGCAGCGGCGTCGGTCCCCTGGCCGATCTGGCCGAGCGTCTCACCGCGCTCGCCGCGCGACCGCGCGTGGTCGTGGTGTGCGGCACCAACCAGAGACTGTTTCGTGAGCTCGAGTCACGAGCCGCGGCCCGCGCCGGACGAATCCTGCCGATCGGATTCACGTACGAGGTCGATGCGCTGCTCGAGGCTTGCGACGTCGTGGTCAGCAAGGCCGGGGGGCTGACCTGCTCCGAGGCCCTGATCAAGCGCGTGCCGCTCGTGATCTACCGTCCGACTCCCGGTCAGGAGGTGCGCAACGCCGCCTATCTCGAGCAGGGCGGCGCCGCGGTGCTGGCGGAATCGGCGGCCGAGGTCGAGACCACGGTGTCCAGGTGGCTCGGCAGTCCGGCCGAGCGTGATCGGGTCCGCGAAGCTGCCGGCAAGCTCGCGCATCCCGATGCCGCCGAGCGCATCGCGCGGCGCGTGCTGGAAGGTGTGCCGCAGGCCCTCGAGCGCAGCGCGTGAGACGGGCGTCGCGCGTCGCACGCACGGCCGCCGCCATCGCTCTAGTCGCCTGGCTCGTGCATGCTTCCGCGGCGCGCGCGGCCGCGTCGAACCGCGACAGCTCTCATGCGCTGCCCTCCGGTCTCGAGCTGCTGCACATCACGCCGCCCGGCCAGCCCCCGCTCCATTCGATCGACAGCACGAACTTCGGCGATCTCAGGGACGCATTCAATGCCGACACCGCCCGCGTTCGCGTCATGCTGCTGGTCTCGCCGACCTGACCGCTCTGTCTGCGGGGGGCCTCCGCAATTCAGCGGGCACTGTCGGACGACTCGACCGCGGCGATGCGGCTGTTCGTGGTGTGGATGCACGTCACGCATGGCGACCGCGTTCCGCCGAACGGCGTCGCGTTGTGGACGATCCGCGACCCGCGCGCGACCCAGTGGTGGGACCCCCGCCGCCTGGTGTCGAAGACGATGCTGCGCGAGTACCCGCGCGATACCGCGCTGGCCATGGCCGACACGACCGGGGGCCAGCCGCCGTTGATCTGGGACTTCATCGCGATGTGGAAGCCGGGAACGATCTGGGGCGATCGCATTCCGATGCCGGACTTCGCCGCGCATCCGATTGATCAATGGATCGATCCGTTCCGCAGACGCTTCGTGGAGCTGTCGCGAACGCGACGCTGAGTTCCTGCGGCGGGGCGGGGAAGGGACGGCTGGAGGGCGGGAAGGAACAGCGGGGCGGGGAAGAGACGGCCGGAGTGCGGGAAGGGACTCTGGTCGAGCCGCTCGCTGCGCGCATCCTGCGCTCCGCGTCGCTCGCTGGCGCCGCGCCTCCGCCATCCTGGCTCCGGCGCGTCTCC
>DATJEP010000008.1:0-9677 GCA_035496475.1 Candidatus Udaeobacter sp. | reverse complement strand
TCACCACCAGCTCGCCCATCGAGATCGGCGCCTCGGCGAGCTCGACGTCGGCGGTCGCGGTGTTGTCCGCCGACACCTGCACGCCTTGCACGGTCACCACCCGGTAGCCAAGCAGGTTGACGCGCAGGTCCCAGGATCCCGGCGGCACCTGCAGGATCACGAATCGCCCGTCCGCGTCGGTGGCGGCGCCGACGTGCAGCGCCGGGATCGCGATGTTGACGCCGGCCAGCGGCTGCTTCTTCGCGTCGACCACGCGCCCCGAGATCTTTCCGGTGGTGCCCGGCCACGCTCCGCCCGCGAACAGCAGCAGCCCGAGGCTGGCGCCCGCGAACACGCGGAGCACGTGCCCGGGCCCGAACGTCCACCGGTCTTTCGGCGATCTCACCGTGGGAAGTCGCGACGCTCGAGCCGACCGGTCGCGCGCGGCGCGCGACCGGTCCGGACAGCGGGCCGAGCTACCTCACGAGCAGCATCTTGCCCGGAAGGCTGGCGGTCTCCTTTCGCGTGGCGGGGTCGATCAATCGCACTCGATAGAGATAGAGCCCGGGGCGGACTCCTTGAGCGGTGAAGGTTGCCGTGGCGGTACCCGGCGGCCGAACACCCAGCGATCGCTCGGACACCATCCGGCCTTGAAGGTCGAACACTTCGAGCATGACTTCACTGGTCGACGGCAGTGTACAGCGGATCAGCGTGGTGGATCGGAACGGATTCGGCGAGTTGCCGAGCAGGGCCACGCGGTCGGGTCCACCCCCGCCCGGGTCGACCGCGGTCACGGCCTGATTCGGGTCGAGATAGGCGTTGATCGGGCAGCAATTGTTCTCGTAGTCGCGGAACCACCAGGCGCGGTCGCTGTAGCTGTCGGTGTACGGCGTGTAGGAATCGCCGTCGAGCAGATTGAGTCCCAGCCAGAGCCAGCCGTCGCCGAGATTGGGCGGATAGCCGAGCTTGGTGAGATCGATCGCGAACTCGGCCTGATAGCCGTTGTCCGCCTGCTGTCCGAGCGTGTCCACCGTGGTACCGGGATTGAGGTGAAGCGCGCATCGCACCGCCCCCAGCGTGTCGCGCAGGTACGGCAGTTGATCCTGAGCCAGCAGCGTTCCGGTCGGGCTCACCTGGAACGACGCCCGCCAGGTCCACAGGTTGTGGTCCTGGTACCGCTTCAGCCGGTCGGTCAGCGTGATGATGAATCCGTCCCAGCGATCGAACAGCGAGTGGTACTGCACCACCTGGTCACGCACGTCGAATCCGAGGTAGAGCGTGTCCGCCTTGTAGAACATCTTCACCGTGGCGTCGCCGGGATCGAGCACGGTGTTGGTGTTGTTGCCGTTCACGGTCGGCTGGAACTGGCCGAAGCGCCAGCGGCCGACGCCCGGATAGGTCGGCGGCAGCGATGGATCGTTGTAGCGGATGTCGAACGAGGGAGCGATGCTCCAGATCGTCTCGTTCAGGATTCCATCGATGGTCGGCGGCGTCGTGCCGTTGGCGTTCGCGATCCGCATCTCCGGTGGAATCAGCGGAGCCGCGCCTGAGTTGATGGTCACGCTCGGCTTCGAATAGATGTGGACCTCGTCGTACCACGCCGCGTTGCCCCACGGACTCTGGATCCAGGTGCGGTTCACGCTGAACTTGGTGAGATTGATCGGCCACAGCCAGTCGGTGTCGTAGACCGAGAGGTTGAACTCGATGATGTCGCCGTTCGACCCCGTGACGTTGTAGCCGAGGCTCGAGAGATCCCAGCGCATCTCGACCGTGTAGCCGGTGTCGTTCGCGGCATCCGAGTTCGACAGTCCGTGCACGTAGGTGCGCGCGTCCCACGCGGAGATCATCGCGGCGGTGCGCGGCTTGCTGCAGGTGTCCTGCGCGAATCGTCCGACCGTGTTGCCGGAGCGGAAGCACGGCGGAAGCCCCGGATTGGTGGCGATGGTCGAGTCGACCGGATACCACCACGAATAGAAGAACTCGGTGGGAGGCGCGGGCAGGGTGCCGAGGCTGTGGTCCTTGATCGACATCAGGAAGCCGTCTTCGCGATTGAAGTCGACCGATCCGCCGACCGACTGATCCAGCACCGTGGCGCCCATGTAGAGCTGGTTGCCGTCGACGAGGAATTTCACCACCGCGTAGGTGCTGTCCTTCGCCAGCTTTCCGCCTTCCTCCTTCCAGCCGCTGCCCGGGATTCCCGAATCGATGCCGTACTTGATGATGAATTGCTCCGCGTTCTGCCACGCGGGCTCATCGAGTACGCCATCCAGAGTGATGTGCTGCCCGGCGGTGCTGCGCGCCCAGATGGCGTCCAGGCGCTGCCCCTGAGCTGACGCCGAGCCCGCGACCGCGACCAGAGCGGCGAGCATGAGCGTTCCGATGAACGATGCTCTCATTGGCGGATCCTCTCTCGAAAGCCTGCAACCATCGAGGGCGAGCCGACTCCCTGGCCCCGGCGAAACGGCCACCGCCCTGCGGCGGTGGCCGTCTGCTCATCGAGCCGCGAGTGCGTCTCTACCGATAGAGCGTCTTCAGACCGCCCCAGGTGCTCTTGTGTGTCGGCGTCACGGCCACGTTGTCGAAGCAGATGTTTGCCCACGTGCCCTGGAAGTTCACGTTCGTGCCCTGACCGAGATACCCCATCACGTATCCGCCCGCATAGGCCGGCCACAGCTCGCCCCACAGTCCGTGCGGCGGATCCTCGGTGGTGTTGCCTTGATCGAAGTGCAGCTTGCCGCTGGTATACGGAGTGCCACCGACCACGATGTTGTAGATGATCGTCGCCGGCTCGGTGACGTCGAGGTGCTCGGGGTTGTAGATGATCTCCATGTGCACCGTCGTGCCCTTCACGTAGTGCAGGCCATAAGCGACGGTGAACGAGTAGAACGGCAGACGGCCGCCGAAGCACGCGATCTCGCCGGTCTGCGCATTGATCATGAACTGACCATCATCGTGCGGGGACCACCACGGGCTCAATCTGAGGCCGCCTTCGCCGAGGCCGGTGCCGCTCAACGTCACGTCGGCACAGAAGCGGTAAAGGCTGCAGTTCTCGAACTGCGCGTCGGTGGTGCCGTCGGTGGAGAAGCTCCACGTGTGACGATTCGCGAAGCCGAAGCAATCGAGCGTGTCGTCGAGCACCGAGATCACCGCGGGATAGGCGTTGGTCACGGTGACGGTGGACGTGGGACAGTTGTTGTAGTCGCGCGTCGTCACGACGGCGCCGGTCGGAGTCGGAGTGTTGCCCGGACAGGTGCGAACGTCGGCGCGGGCCAGGGTCGAGGTGAGACAGAGTGCGAGCAACGCGAACGTTGCGGTGGCCAGACGGTGGTAGCGGATCCGCTTCATGGGGATTCTCCTTTCAGGAGCTGGGGGTCTCGAAGCGCGGATCATGTCGTGATGCAGGCAGCTGGCGCAGGTCAGTGACGCGAACATGGTCACGAAATCGGGGCGGGATTGCGGTCGGGTCGCCGCGCGAGATCTTTCGAACTTTGTTTGCGCCTGACGCATGAAAACGATTACATTGCGTCTCGGAACTGTCAAGAACAGAATCGGCGCGGGCCCTTCTGAGTCCACCCCGGGCGCGACCCAATGACCGACTTCGAGCCCTTCCCGGCCGGATTCCTCTGGGGGGCGGCGACTTCCGCCTACCAGATCGAAGGTTCTCCGCTCGCGGACGGCGCCGGCCCCAGCATCTGGCACCGCTTCTCCCACACCCCCGGACGGACCCTGGGCGGTGTCGCGGCCGATGTTGCGTGCGATCACTACCATCGGTGGGCCGAGGACGTGGACCTGATGCGCGACCTCGGGCTCGGCAGCTATCGGCTGAGCCTCTCCTGGTCGCGGCTCCTTCCCGAGGGTCGCGGCCGCCCGAATCCCCGGGGCATCGACTTCTATTCGCGGCTGATCGATCGGCTGCTCGAGCGCGGCATCGTGCCCATGGTCACCCTCTACCACTGGGACCTGCCCGCCGCGCTCGATGATCGCGGCGGTTGGCTGAATCCCGACAGCCGTTCCTGGTTCGCGGACTATGCCCAGGTCGCGTTCGAAGCCCTGGGGGACCGCGTGCCGTGGTGGGTCACACTCAACGAGCCGTGGGTGATCGCACACGATGGCTACTGGACCGGCGTCAACGCACCGGGACACCGCAACGCGTTCGAGCTGCCGCGGGTCTCGCATCATCTTCTCTGCGCTCATGCCGCCGCGGTGCAGGTCTATCGCAGCGCGTGGCACGAGCACATCGGAATCGTGGTGAATCTCGAGCCCAAGGATTCCGCCCGCGACTCCGCGGCGGATCGGGCCGCGGTCGAGCGCGCCGACATCTACTGGAATCAGCAATATCTTGATCCGGTGTTCTTCGGCCGCTATCCCGACGGCCTCGCCGAGCTGTTCGGCGATGCGTGGCCCGAGCCGCCGGCCGAGGATCTCGCGTTCATCCGGCAGCCGGTCGATTTCGTCGGCGTCAACTACTACACGCGCAAGGTCGTGCGCGAGGACGACGCCGCATGGCCCGACCGCGCGGGACCGGTCCCGGTCGCAAACGCCCGCTACACCGACACGAACTGGGAGGTCTTCCCCGCCGGATTGACGCGCGCGCTGTGCTGGGTGAAGGAACGGTATGGAAACGTCCCGCTGTTCGTCACCGAGAATGGCGCCGCGCTCACCGATCCGCCTCCCGGTTCCGACGGCGTCATCGACGATCCGATGCGGGTCGAGTATCTGCGCGAGCACGTGGGCGCGGTCCGCGAAGCCATGCGCCAGGGCGCGGACGTCCGCGGCTACTATGTGTGGTCGCTGCTCGATAATCTCGAGTGGTCGAACGGCTTCAGCAAGCGCTTCGGCATCGTCGGCGTGGATTTCGCGACACAGGTGCGCCGGCCCAAGGCGAGCGCGCTCTATTATCGTGACCTGATCCGCTCGCGCGGCGCGCAGATGGCGAAGGCGTGATTTCCGGGGGCTCGCGAACGTAGGATCGCTGCCTCGCTGCGCGAGGCGGCAGGAGAAACATCGTGGCGGCAGTCGAGCTCGATCACGTTGGAAAGACCTACGACCGCGGCCACGTCGCGGTGCGCGACGTCAGCCTGCGCGTCGAGCCCGGCGAGTTCGTGGTGCTGGTCGGACCGTCGGGCTGCGGCAAGTCGACCCTGCTGCGCATGATCGCGGGCCTCGAGGACGTCACCTCGGGCACGATCCGAATCGGCGGGCGGTCGATGGCCGGCGTCCGCGCACGCGATCGCGACGTGGCGATGGTGTTCCAGAACTACGCGCTCTACCCGCACCTCAGCGTCCGCGGCAATCTCGCCTTCGCGCTGCGCATGCGTCACGTCGAGCCCGACACCATCGCGCGCAAGATCGCGAGCACGGCGGAGCTGCTGGGACTGACGCCGCACCTCGATCGCAGGCCACGCGAGCTGTCGGGAGGAGAGCGCCAGCGCGTCGCGCTCGGGCGCGCGCTGGTGCGGGAGCCTCAGGTCTTCCTGTTCGACGAGCCGCTCTCGAACCTCGACGCCAAGCTCCGCGTTCAGATGCGCGCCGAGATCAAGCATCTGCATCGGACCGTGCGCAGCACCATGATCTACGTCACCCACGATCAGGTCGAAGCCATGACGCTCGGCGACCGCATCGCGGTGATGAACGCCGGCTCGATCCTTCAGGCTTCGGCTCCGTTCGAGATCTATCGATCGCCCGCCAACCGCTTCGTCGCCGAGTTCATCGGCACACCGGCGATCAACATCTTCCGCGGACGCCTGACGGCCGACCGGACCCAGCTCGAGTCCCACGGGGTTACGCTCGCCCTGCCGCCATCGGCCGCGCGACGTTTGAACGGAGCGCGCGACGAGAATGTCGACGTCGGCATTCGTCCCGAGCACGTGCGGGTCGATTCTTCCGGAGCGGACTCGTCGCTTGAGGGTGAGGTCGAGGTCCTGGAGCCGCTCGGCGGAGAGGTGCTGGTGCACTGGCGGACGCCGGTTGGCGCGTTCGTCTCACGCGTCGATGACGACCATGCCCCGGCGATCGGGGCGCGCGCTGCGCTGGCGTTCGACTGGGACTCGGCGCACTTCTTCAGCGCCGAGACTCAGCAGCGGATCACGATCGAGTCGTGAGCGCGGCGGAAGACGCCGCGGGTGAAAACGATGGAGCTGGTGACCGGAATCGAACCGGTGACCCCTTCATTACGAGTGAAGTGCTCTACCAGCTGAGCTACACCAGCTCTCGATCGTGGCAGGTCTGTCCGCGGAGAGTCGGCCGGCGGAGACCCTGAAGATGGTGCGACCCCCCAGAATCGAACTGGGGACACCGTGATTTTCAGTCACGTGCTCTACCAACTGAGCTAGGGTCGCAGTCGCAACCCATGTGTGTACAGGCTTGAACCGCCGCGCGTCAAGTCACGGCCGCTTCAGGGCGTAGGCGACGGCTCGGCGCCCATTCCGAGGCTCGCGGCGCGACGCCGCGACCGCCGAATCCTAGCGCTCCGGTCCCCGCCGCCGCCGATCCGGACGCGGCTGCCGCCTCTCGCCCTGAGGCATCCGCCGGTCCTCGTTCCCGCGGATTGGCAGCGTCAGCGAGACGATCGCGGTCCACTCCGCCTCGCTGCGCACGCGAACCTCGCCGCCGTGCGCCTGAACGATCTGCTGCGCGGTGGTGAGCCCGAGCGACGCATTCAACCCGCGGTCGCTGGAGAACGGAACGAACAGGCGCTCGATCAGGTCCCCCGCCTCCCGCGGCCCGTCGTGCGCGATCTCGAGCACCGCGAACCCGCCGTTTCGCCGCGACTCGACGCGAATGCGCCCGCCGACCGAGACGCTCTCCAGCGCCTGGTTCAGGATGTTGCCGATCGCGAGCCGGACGCGCTCGCCGTCGATCAGAAGCGTGGGAAGATCGGGCGCGAGGCGCTTCAGCAATCGCACGCGGCGACGCACCAGCGTCTCGCCCGCCGCGCGCAGCGCGTCCTGCACCGGCTCATTCAGACTCTCGACCCTGAGCCGCAGCGGCTCGGCGGCCAGCGGATCGACCGGCGCGGCGAGGATCTTCTCGAGCCGCTCGGCTTCGCGGATCACGATCTCGAGATACTCGCGATGCGGGCTCCCCTCCTCCAGCTCGCGATGCACGCGGCGCGCGAACGCGCCGATGGAGGCGATCGGATTCCGCGCCTCGCCCGAGATCCGCGCGGCCGCCTCCGAACGCGCGGCCAGTCGCTCTTCGCGCGATACGCGCGCCTGGAGCTCGCGGCCCCGAAGCTCGAGCCGGCGCACCTCGTCGAAGCGCTCGGCGTGATCGAGGACCAGCGCCAGCACGTCGGCCAGCGTGGTGAGCGCGGAGCGCTCGACCTCGTCGTAATCGGGCGGCTCGAGCGAGCCACGCGGCGCGCGATCGTAGACGGCGATCGCTCCCCGCTCGCGACCGTAGGCCGAGAGCGGAAACACCGCCACGCTGGAAAGTGCGAGCCCGGCATCGGCGCAGATTCGCGCGGCGGCTCGTTCGTCCAGGGTCTGCGGCTTGCCCGACGCCAGCGCCGACGACGCCGCGGGCGTGAGCGCGCGCGCGACCTGCTCCCGCTCGCCGGCGAGGCCGAACGTGACCTCGAGTCGCGGCGCGCCCTCGATGACGCGCCACACCGCAGCGCCGCGGCTGCCCGAGGATTCCGCGGCGAGGCGGGCCGCCAGGTGGAGCGCCTCGGCGACGTTCTGAGCCGACACCGAAGCGCGGGTCAGCTCTTCGAGCGCACGGCCGTGTCGAAGGCGTCGGCGTTCGAGCGCGGCCCGCGTCGCGGCACCGAGGATCGCGGCGACTTCGGCGGCGAATCGCTCGACGCGTGACGGATCCCCGGCCGAAGTGTCGTTCCACTCGCCGACGAGAAGACCGACGCGTCGTCCCGCGGAAACCAGCGGGATCGCGGCGATCACCGCCGCGCCGCTCCAGGGAACGCCGCTGCCCGCGTCTCCGAACATCGGCAGTCCGGTTCGCCACGCTTCTCCCGCGGCGCCCTCGAGAGCTTCGGGTGCAGGCAACGTCACTCTCGCCAGAGGACGCGAAGGCGACGACGTCTCGCGCGACGATGCCGCGTCACGCGTCGAGGCGCCGGCGGTCGCCCAGGAAACGAGCTCCGCTTCGCGCTCGTTCCATCCGAGGACGTGAGCGCGCTCGAATCCGGGACCCGATGCGTCGCAGGCGCGCGATGCCAGCGCCTGAGCGAGCGCCGCGTCGGAACGGGCGTCGAGCGCCGACTCGAGCGCTTCGGCGCCGCGCGGCAACGGGGATCGGATGGGACGAGGGCCTTCCGGACCCAGGTTCGAACGGGCGGCTTCCATCGGGTCTCCAGGGTCGGGGCGTGATGATCCGACCCGATGGAGCGCAACGGCTATGCCACCGGTCGGCGATCCCGCGGCATCGACGCGCCGCGGGCCATCGCGGTGCCCTCCAGCCGACCTAAGTCGGCTTTGGGCTTGACCCTCGGGACGTGAAGCTTCTACGGTCCCTGCCCCCGGACAGCCGCCGGGAACCTCGCGGGACGCGCGAAACGAGCACCCCACTGGGTGCGATGAGGAGCGGAATCGTGGAAAACCCCCAGCATCAGCAACCTCTACAGGTGGAGCTCAGCGAGCGCGAAGCCGAGGGCATCTACTCCAATCTGGTCTTCATCGCGCATTCCCAGTCCGAGGTGATTCTCGATTTCGCGCGCGCGCTGCCGGGCCTGCCGAAGGCCAAGGTCTATGCGAGGGTGATCCTGACGCCGCAGCATGCGAAGTCGCTGCTGCTCACGCTCGAGCAGAACCTGAAGACCTACGAGACCTCGTTCGGGGTGATCAAGGTGCCCGGCGATCCGTCGCGCGGCAAGGAGCTGGGCTTCACGTCGCAGGGCTGAGTCTCCGCCGAAACACCGTGCGGGGCGATCGGCGGACTCGCCGCTCGCGTCGCCGCGTCGCGACCCGAATCAACCCTCGATCATCGCGATCAGTTCGGCCGGCGCGATCGGTGCGCCCTCGAGCACCGCGTCGATCTCGGGCCCGGGCCGGATCGGCTTGCCGCTCGGATCCATGAAGAAGTGCTCGGTTAGTCCGACCGCGTGCGGTGCGCCTCCCGACTCGGGCGCGATGCGGTAGGCGAAACGCACACCGGCGCGCGAGCGCGACGCGATTCCGGTCTCGACCACCAGCGCGTCGTCGTAGCGCGCGCCGCGCAGGTAGCGGCAGCGAGCCTCGCGCACCGGCAGCATCACGCCGGCCTCCTCCTCGAGATCGCGATAGCTGCGCCCGAGCGAGCGCAGCATCTCGGCGCGGCCAATCTCGAACCAGCGGAAGTAGTGACCGTAGTACGCCCAGCCCATCCGATCGGTGTCGGCGTAGCGCACGCGCAGCGGATAGCGATGCATGCCTCCCCCTTCGAGCCCGTTCACGGCGGCGACGTCTTCCATCGCCGATGAAGCCAGAACCATTGCGCCGGATGCTCCCGGACATGCGCTTCGAGACGCGCGGTGTGGAGCGCCGTCAGACGCAGCTCGGCATCGGGCGCGCCTGGATCGTCGATCTCGAGCGGCGGATCGACGGTGAGGTGATGTCGTCCGTCGCCCAGGCGCCGCACGAATCCCATCACGATCGGCGCGCCGGTGCGAAGCGAGAGCGCCGCGGGCCCGACCGGAGTGCTGGCGGGACGTCCGAAGAACGGCACGAACACACCATGACGGCGCGCGTCCTGGTCGGCCA
>DATJEP010000007.1:0-8326 GCA_035496475.1 Candidatus Udaeobacter sp. | reverse complement strand
TTGGCATGGCGCAGGTCCGGCCGGCCGGTCTGCATGGCGCGCAGCACGACCTTCTTGGTCCCGAGCACCGCGCGCCAGAACACGCGCTTCGCGCGCCCGCGCTCCGACGCCTTGGGGTCGGCGGCATCGAGGCCGCGTGCGACGTCGCTGGCGTCGATGTCCATCGGCGGCACCGCCACGATGTGCTCGATGCTGGCTTCGGTCATCGCGCCGGTGAACTGCTCGGCGAGCATCGGGCCTTCTGCGGCGATGAAGAGCTGAATGAAGCGCTCGAGCTCGGGCGGCGTGACGCCCTGCAGCACGCGAATCCCGCCCAGCTCGCGGCGCTCGAACTCCGACATCATGCTGTGATAGACGGCGAGCAGGGAGGCCTGCGCGCGAATGCGAACGCCGTTGAGGTAGAAGTAGTCGGCCGCCGCCACCAGCGCCAGCTCGTCCTCGTGCTCGTGGACGCGCGTGATCAGCTGGATCAGCTCCTGAAGCTGGCGCTGGAACGCCTGGTTGGTCGCGTCGTAGGTGCGCGCGGTCCGCAGCATGGCGGAGAAGCGCACCAGCAGCGCGGCGCCGAGCTCGGCGAGCTCCGCGGGATCGGTGTGATCCCGCCCCGCCCCTGCGCCTCCGCCCGGCAGTGGATCAGTCACGGGTGGTGATCCCCATCAGCGCTTCCTCGCATACCTTGCGCACCGGGCCGCGCTTCGATTGCGCGCCGCGCTCGAGCGCGACGCGCGCGATCGGCGTGCCGATCCGCGCCAGAACGCGCGCGATCGACTGCCGGTGGATTTCCTGATTCCGCGCGAACCAGTTCCCGCGGTGCAGCTCGGCTTCGAGCTCGGGCACGACCTCGTCTCCTCCGGTCGATGACAGCGCCGCGTAGATCGCGCGCTTCTCCTCGGCCGGGCGCTCCTCGAACGTGTCGCTCTGGACATAGCTGATCAGGAGCCGCGCGACTCCCGGATCGCGCGAAGCCGAGAGCTGGTGCAGCACCGCCGACATCATTCGCGAGTCGGCCCCATCCAGCATCCGCACCAGCACCGGGCGTGCGAGCCGGAGATCGACCTGGCCGAGCGAGGCGATCGCCTCCTGGCGCACGCGCGGATCGGGGTGACGCAGGGCGCCCTGCAGAAGGCCGAGGATCTGGTCGCCGCCGATCCAGCCGAGAATGTGAACCACGTTCCGCACCACGAACCAGCGCGGATCCGCGAGCCATGGCGCCAGGCGTTCGGGATTCTTGCGGCAGAGATCGGCGATCGCTTCGGCGAGCAGCCGCCGGTTGCGGCGGTTCTGGCTGTCGGCCAGCACCAGATTCAGCCAGTCGATGCCGGGATCGCCGAGATCGCGCGCGAACGCGATGAAATCGGCGACCTCCGCGCTCTCCTGCTGATCCAGCTTCTCGACGGTGGTGGCGATCGAGATCGGCTGCAGCAGCTCCTGGGCGAAGCTCGGAATCGCGGAAGTGGCGGCCCCGCACTCGGGCAGGAGCTTCAGCGCCTCGTGACCCTCGAGCCACAACGCGCTGGCGACCGCCTGCCGCATCACCCGCGGCAGGAACCGCCCCATCTCGCCGCGGTCGTCCTCGCTGGCGCCGGCGTTGAGATAGGCGCGCGCGATCGCGATCGTCACGGTGACGTTCGAGATCGCGTGCTCGGCTTCGTATTCGTGCTGGAAACGGGCGACCTCGGAGGGCGCCAGAAATTCGAGCTCCTCGAACCCGGCCTCGACCTCCAGCGTATCGTCGCCGGTCGTCCAGTCGTCGGAGCGTGATCCCTTCGCGTTGGTCACCGCGGCGTCCGGCCGCGCCTCCGAGACCTCGGTCGTGCCCTCGTCCTCCGTCCCGGTGGTGGGCCAGGGGATCAGCGCGCCTTCGCCGGATTCGGCTGCCGCGTCGGCGGCCCCGACGTCGCTGTCGGCCGGAACGTAATCGAGATCGAGATGGGAGAGCTGCGCTTCCCACAGCAGGGTGACGAGATCGTTCTCGCCCGGATTCGGGCCCGTCACGTGCATCAGCGCTTCGATCAGAGCGTCGACTTCGCGCGGCTCGATGCCGGGCAGGAACGTGATCGAGCGCACGCCATCGCGGTAGAACGGCAGCGCGAAGTTGTCGTCGCGCGAGCGCGCCGGATAGAGCGAGTCCTCGCCGAACAGCACGTCGTCGGAGTTGAAACGGAAGGTCAGCGCGCCGTGCTGTTCGAGCAGGCGGCGCAGGGCCGTCGCGAACTCGTCCCGGAAGCGGACCACGGTCGGATTGTTCGCGTCGTAGAGCCGGCACGTCTTCAACGTGCGGGCGAACTGGCTGATGATCGCGGCGGCCGCGCGGGCCGGATTCGAGGCGCGCTCCGCCGATTCGGGAGGTGCCTCGTCCGCCTGCGGGCGGTCTGTCATGTCCATAGCGGAGCTTCCGGTCCCCGGCCGACACCAAAGGAACGATTCCGACTCGTTATCGGCTTGCGGGAGAAGACCCTTGAGCGGAAGCCGCCGGGAGGAGCGCGCCATCAGGCCCCGAAGCCGTACGGCGGAGGGCGGGCGGGCGCGAAGTCGTGACCCGCGACCGGCTCCCGTGGCCGGTCGCCGATTCTAGCGAGGGGCGAGCCTCACCATCATGACCTGCCAGCCGAGATCCCCGATCGGAAACACCTCGATCCGGCGGGGATCGAGCCAGGGCGGCGGTCCATTCGCGAATCCCGCCGGCGCGACCAGCGCGAGATCGGTGGCGCCTCGCGCGGCGAGCGCACGGACCAGGGCCGCGCTGAGGTCGGCGGCGCCGATCGACCAGCCGTCGCGGCGGGCGCGGAACAGAATGCGCGGATCGCGGCAATCCGTGGCGGGCTCGGAAACCACGACCAGACTCTTCTCCGAGGTGTGCGAAGCGATGATGGCTCCCGCCCCTTCGCGAATCGGATCCGGCCGATAGTCGTTGCGCTCGGCGTAGGCGATGGATTCGATCGCGACCGTCGCGACGAGAAGCGCCGCGATCACGCCGCGGACCCACGCGGGTCCGGGCCTCGTCGCATGGCGCACCGCCAGGATCGCGATTGCCATCAGCAACGCCGCCGGCGCCAGGAATGGAATCTGATAGTAGTCGTGCTCGAGATTGAGATTGAAGAACAGCGCCAGGTGAACGGCCGCGGCCGCGATCCAGCCCTGGAGGAACGCGGCCGCGCGCGGATCGTGGGCCTTGCGCCGCACGATGAACAGCGCGAAGCCCGCGGCGGCGAGCACCGCCCCGGATCGTGTCAGGACTTCGACGATCAGGCGGACCCCGAGATCACGCCATGCGGTGGGATCGAATCGAAGCGCGAGCGAGCCGAAGTACCAGCGCGAGAGCCCGGTGAACTTGAAGTAGCCCGGAATGAACGACCAGTCGGGCGCCGAGGCATTGACGGCGTCGGCGTGGCGCTGCCAGGCGATGCCGAGCGCGACCGGGAGGATCATGACCGCCGCGAAGCGAATCATCCGCCGCGGATCGCGCCCGGCCACGAAGTACGCGGCGACCGGAATCCCGAGCGCGAGCGCGTAAGGCGACTTGATGACCGCGGCGAGGCCGGCGGCGACGGCGCCGGCGACGAGGTGCGGGCCCGCATGGCGGCGATCGCCGGCGATCAGGTGATACGCCATCGCGTGGGCGAAGAAGATCGCGGTGAAATCGATGTGGAGCGCGCGTGAATAGAAGAGCGCGAGCGGCAGCGTCACGTAGATCAGCGTCGCGGTGGCGGCGAGCGCTTCGTTCCACAGCTCGCGGATCAACAGGTAGAGATAGAGCGCGCTGCCAGCGAAGAAGAACAGCGTGACCAGGCGCGCCCAGAGAAAATCGTATCCGAACACGCGGTAGGCGAGCGCCATCAGGTATTCGGGCAGCGGAAACTCGAGGATCAGCGTGCGGTAGCCGCCCATCCAGCACACCGCGGGCCTGAGCAGGCTCGCGCCGTCATGGAAGAACGCCCAGGCGTAGTTCGCGGTGTCGCACTGCCGCCACGAGTGCGGATCGTCGATCGGGCCGGCAAGATGCGGCGCGCGCGTGGCGATGAGGAGGATCGCGGCGACGGCCAGCATCCACGCCGCCCATCGCTCCCCCGCGCGCCGCGGCTCGATCAACGCTCGCGCGCGATTCGGTGCGGTCACGGCGCCGCCGGGCCGCTCAATCTTCGAGCGTGCTGAGGTCGCCGACCGGCAGGCCCTGATCCCAGGCCTTGAGCACGCGGCGCATGATCTTTCCGGAGCGCGTCTTCGGCAGCCTGTCGCGGAACTCGATCTCGCGCGGCGCGGCATGGCCGGCGAGATTCTTCTTCACGTGGGTCGCGATCTCCTTCTTCAGATCCTCGCTGGGCGTGAATCCCGATCGCAGCGAGATGAACGCCTTGACGATCTGTCCGCGCAGCTCGTCCGGCTTGCCGATCACGCCGGCCTCGGCGACGGCGGGATGCGAGACCAGCGCGCTCTCGACCTCGAACGGGCCGACGCGCTCGCCGGCGGTGTTGATCACGTCGTCGGCGCGCCCCTGGAACCAGAAGTAGCCGTCCTCGTCGTAGTACGACGTGTCGCCGGTGAAGTAGTAGCCGGGGAAGCGGAAGTACTCCTGGTATTTCGCCGGATTGTTCCAGATCTGCCGCATCATGCCCGGCCATCCCGCCTTGATGCAGAGCAGCCCGAGCGTCCCGGGCGGAACCCTCTCGCCCTTCTCGTCGAGAATGGCGGCCTCGACGCCGGGGATCGGCTTTCCCATCGAGCCGGGGCGGATTTCCATGCTGGGATAGTTCGAGATCAGCTGGTGGCCGGTCTCGGTCATCCACCAGTTGTCGTGGATGCGGCGCTTGTAGACGCGCCAGCCCCAGCGCACGACTTCGGGATTCAGCGGCTCGCCGACCGAGAGCACGTGACGCAGCGACGAGAGATCGTATTTCTCGACCAGCGCCTCGCCCGACGCCATCAGCATGCGGAACGCGGTCGGCGCCGAGTACCACACGGTGACGCGATGATCCTCGATCGTCTTGTACCAGGCCTCGGCGTCGAAACGCCCGCCGCGGATCAGATTGGTCGCGCCGTTCAGCCACGGCGCGAAGATTCCGTACGAGGTTCCGGTCACCCAGCCGGGATCGGCGGTGCACCAGTAGGTGTCGGTTTCCTGAAGGTCGAGGATCCACCGGCCGGTCTGGAAGTGACCGATCATCGCGTTCTGAACGTGGAGCGCGCCCTTCGGCTTGCCGGTCGAGCCCGACGTGTAGTGGAGGATCAGCGGATCTTCGCGATCGAGCCACACGGTCTCGAAGTGCTCGCTCGACTTCTCGACCTCGCCCGCGAACGAGTGATAGCGGCCGGTGCGGTCGGACCGGCCGCCGACCAGGATGACGTGCTTGAGATCGGGAAGATCCTTCTCGGGAACGCGCTCGAGCAGATGGCTGTTGGTGAGCAGCGCGACCGCGCCGGCGTCCAGCATGCGGTCACGCACCGCGTCGGTCATGAACGCTTCGAACAGGGGACTCGGGATCGCGCCGAGCTTCAGGATCCCGAGGATGCCGATGTAGGTCTCGGGCACCCGCGGCAGGAACACGAACACGCGGTCGCCGCGGCGGATGCCGAGCCGCGCCAGCGCGTTCGCGAAGCGATTCGAGAGCCGCATCAGGTCCTCGAACGTGTATTTCTCGACCCGCTCGCCGTCGGTGTAGATCAGCGCCAGCTTGTTCTTGCGCGGCCCCCGCACGTGGCGATCGATCGCTTCGTGCGCCATGTTGACCTTGCCGGTCTGGTGCCAGTCGAACTCCGGCTCGACGGACTTCCAGTCGAAGGAGGCGTACGTCGAGGCGTAGTCGGCGAGGTTCGGGCGCGACCCGGGAACCGGCGGAAGCACGTCGCTCGGCATGAATCCTCCAGGCAGGTGGAGCGGAAAGGCTATCGAAGCGCGGGCCGGCACGCAATGCCTGCGGTATCCTCGGCTCATCCGGCCGAAGCGGAGACACCATGCGATGCCGAGTCTCGATCGACCATCAGGGCGCGGAGTGGACCGCGCGCTGCGAGGAATTCCCGTCCTGCGTCGGCAATGGCGCGTCGCGCGGCGAGGCGCTGGATCGCCTTCGCGCTTCGGTGACGTTCTGGCTGGAGTCCTGCCCCTGCGATCAGACCGCCGCGGATGGGCTCGTGCTCGACGTGATTCGCGACGCGCGCTGAACGCGGCCCGCTCCCGCGCCGCCGGCGCCTACTTCCACGGCGTCTCGACGACCTCGCACAACACCGATTCGAGATCGTTGAAGACCACGCGCTTCGGCGCCTCGTGGCTCGCCGGCAAGCGGAATTCCGTGACCGGGCCTTCGACGTGGACGCGCAGGCGGTCGAAGCGGCCCTGGTCGTACTCGACGCGCACCGGAACCTCCATGCGGAAGCCCGGCGGCACGTTCGACTGAGCGACGCGGCCGTGGACCACGTAGCCGCCCGATGGATCGCGTTCGATCCGCGATGAGAACGCGTAGGTCGGAATCTCGGCATGGTCGATCCATTGATCGAAGAACCAGCCGAGATCCTGCCCGATGGCGTGCTCGGCCGCGGCGCGGAATTCCTGGGTGCTGACCGCGCCGCCCGCGTGTGCCGTGTAGAAATCGCTCATCAGCGAACGGAAGCGACGCTCCTCCGGATCGCTGCCGTCGAGCAGCAGGCTCCTCAGCATGTGCAGCACCCACGCGCCCTTGTTGTAGACGAGCACGTCGTAGTCGCCTTCGGTGAGGCTGCTGGTGGTGCGGTCGCCGAGCGAGATCGGTGCGGCGGGGGTGGTCTTGCCGAACAGGTACCGGCGGTTCTCGAGGATCCGGCGGCGCCACGCGCCGAGGATGCCGAGATAGCGCTCCCCGCCCTGCGGGCCGTTCTGCACGAACCAGGCGGCCGAGAAATCCGCGAAGCCCTCGCTCAGCCAGGCGTCGTGATAGGTGCGGGTGTCGACCGCGAGACCCCACCACTGATGCGCCATCTCGTGCGCGCGGTAGAAACCAGGCGTGAGATCGGGGTCGGTCTGGCGGTGGAAGATGAGCGGCAGATGGACGAGCTGGGGATAGGCGACCAGCACGTCGTCCGTGGTCTCGACGGCGTGAAGCGGCACGGCCGGCAGCGGCCCGAACCGGCGGCGGAAGAATGCCGCTTCCTCGGCCACCTCCATCGCGATGCGCTGCTCGATCGAACGCGACGCGGCGGAGCCGCGCGGAGCCAGGCGATCGATGCGGCCGGAATGCTGCGGGTCGGCGAGCAGCACGTGGATCGGCGGGAGCGAATCGGGCTCGAGGTCGATGGCGCGGAAGAGCCCGATGTCGAACGAGACCGACTGCGCCGGTGTGTCGACGACCCATCGGCTCTCGACGTCGTCGCCGCGCGCGGTGCGTGACGCGTTGCGGCCCGCCGCGACCACGTCATACGCGCGCGGGCAGTGGAACCGAAGATCGAACGTCGCCGGCGTCTCGCCGTCGAGGCGCGGGTACCAGCCGCTGTAGGCCTGGTTGAAGAACACGTCGCCCTCGCGCTCGAGCATGCGGCCGTGGTAACGAATCCGCAGCCGGCGCGTCTCTCCCGCCGCGAGCGGCGGGTCGCATCGCACCCAGATCAAGGGGTTGTCCTTGAACCCCCACAATGCCGCCGGCCGTCGATCCTCCCAGACCAGTGAATCGACACGCACCGACAGGAAAAGGAGCAGCGGCAGCCACCGCTGGCCGCCCTCGATCGCGTGAAGATCGAGCGTCGCGCCGAGGCTGACGTCGAGGCTGGGATTGAACGAGGCGTCGAGATCGTAGTGCGTGATCTCGACCGAGGGCCTGAGATCGCCGGTCGCGCTCCGATCGCCGGCCGAGTCGGCGCCGGCACGGAACTGGCAGACCACCTCCTGCCGGTGGAGCGTGATGAGGCCGACGTGATCGTCCACCGGCCGCCTGAGCAGCTGGACGTTCTCGCGCTGGGCGGGATCGATCATGAAGAACAGCGGACCCGCCGCGGTCGTCAGGTGCGCATAGAAGAGGCCGCCCCCGACCGGGTCGAGCAGCGGCTTCAGGATTCTCGGCCGCACGAATCGCGATGCCGGCACGATCAGATAGCTCAGCGCGTCGCGTATCGATTCGCGCGCGCCGGCGCCGGCGTCGCGACGGCTGAACTGGGCGAGCGCGTTCAGCTCGGCGAGCGTGGTGTCGGAGAACAGCAGCACCAGCGACGTGAATGGACGCCGCAGCGTGCGTGTTCCATACGCGCGCTGGAGCTCGTCCCGCTCGATTTCGGTCGCGGGCGTGAAGACGAACGTTCCCTTCCCGGTGAACACCGCGGCGGACACGTGCCCCGCGATCGGACGGCAGAGCGCGAGCCGGCCCTGCTC
>DATJEP010000006.1:0-13373 GCA_035496475.1 Candidatus Udaeobacter sp. | reverse complement strand
TCGCGACGATGCGGGTCTTGACCGTGGTGGGGCGGGTCGGATCGGTGATCACGCGCTTCGACGAAATGCCGGCGCGATCGAGCGCCGTGCGCAGCGCGGCGGCATCCGCGTCATCGCCGACCACGCCGAACAGCACCGGCTCGGCCCCGAGCGCGCGCAGGTTCGCCGCCACGTTGCACGCGCCGCCGAGCGTGAAGCTCTCGCGCTCGATCTCGACCACCGGGACCGGAGCTTCGGGCGAAATGCGGTCGACGCGACCCCACACGTAACGATCCAGCATGCAGTCGCCGAGGATCGCGACGCGGCGGCCCGAAAAGCGCTCCAGCACGGCTTCCAGCGCTTCATGACGGGGCTCGGACATGGAGGCGGCACGCTACACCGCGGCTTCGTTCAGGGTCAACGCCCGCAGAGGCTTGACGGCATCACACCCCGTGCCTAGCGTCCGCGCGTGATCTCCCTCCTCAGCCCCTACCAGTCGCACGATCTCGAAGCGCTGCGCGCGCTGGTTCAGGATCCCTCGATGCGCGCCGAGTTCGACATCCTTCAGGGGCCGCAGGGGGTCGAGTCCTGGCTCGCCGATCCCTACCGCGATCCGGCGCTGCACGCGATGGCGTGGAAGGGCGACGAGCTGGTGGGTTTCTCGAGCCCATTCGTGCTGCCCGGCCGCGAGGGACGCTTCGCGATGGTGCGTCTCGGCGTGCGCGGCCCGGCGCGGCGCCGCGGCGTCGGGACCATGTTGCTCGCGCACACGCTCGAGGCACTCGCCGAGCATCACCCCGACGTCGACGAGGTCTGCCTCAGCGCGTGGCTGCCGAGCCCGGAGGCCGAAGGCTTCGCCTCGCGCCACAGGTTCGAGCGCGTGCGCTCGTTCTGGCAGATGGAGCGGCGCGGCGAGGCGATTCAGGATCCCGAGTGGCCGGCCGGAATCGAGCGGGTGCCCCACGATGGAACCGAATCGCGCTATTCCGACATCACCGAAGCGTGGAACGATTCCTTCGCCCGGCATTATCACTCGATCGAATCCACGCCCGAGGAGGTCCGCGCGCTGTTCACGCGGCCGGGGTTCCGCACCGACGGCTATCTTCTCGCTTATCGATCCGGCCGCTGCGTCGGATTCTGCCGCTGCGAGCTTCACGAGGGACGCGGTGAGATCGCGGTGCTCGGCACGGTCGAGGCGGCGCGCGGCATCGGCCTCGGCCGCGCGCTCCTGCGGTGGGGTGTGCGGTGGCTCGAGCGCCAGCGCGCCCCGCGCATCACGTTGCTGGTCGACGGCGAGAACGAAGGGGCGCTCCGGCTGTATCGCGGCGAGGGCTTCGAGGTCGCTCGCACCCGCGCGAGCTGGGCCCGCGGGCGATGAGCGAGCCGGGGGACGTTCCGGATCACGCTCCGCCGCCGGCGCGAGCCGCGAGCGAGTCACCGGGCGCGCCGGATCATCCGCTGCCGCCCGGCGGCTTCCGCACGTTCGTGATCCTCTGGGCGTCACAGTCGGTCTCGGTGATCGGATCGGCGCTGACGTTCTTCGCGGTCAACATCTGGCTGACCCAGGTCCGCTTCCCGCGCGTCGAGCAGAAGCCCGAGTTGGCGTTCGCGCTGTCGCTCACCACGCTCTCCTTTATGCTGCCCTCGATCCTGGTGCAGCCGCTGGCCGGCGCGTGGGCCGACCGGCACGACCGCCGCCGCACCATGTTCATCATGAATCTCGCCGCCGGAGTGGTCAGCACCGGCCTGGTTCTGCTTCTCGTTCGCGGAAGGCTCGAGCTTCCGATCCTGGCGGCGATGCTGGTCGTCTACGGGATCTTCGGGGCGTTCCACGCCGCCGCGTTCGAGACCTCGTACGCCATGCTGCTGCCCTCCTCGCAGCTGGCGCGCGCGACCGGAATGATGCAGACCACGATGGCGCTCTCGAACGTCCTCTCGCCGTGGTTCGCCGCGGTGCTGATCGGCTGGCCGGCGCTGGCGCGCCGGGGTGGCGCGCTCGATCTTCCCGGCGGCGTGATCGGCCGGCTCCACGAGGGAACGTCGCTCGCCGTCGGCATCGACGCCGCGACGTTCTTCGTCGCCGCCGTCGCGCTGCTCGGACTCCACGTGCCCTCGCCGCGCCGATCCGATCTCGAATCGGGCGCCGCGCGCAAGACGCTGGCGCACGACATCCGCGAAGGACTGCTGTTCGTCTGGCACCGCCGGCCGATGCTGTGGCTCTCCGCGATGTTCGCCGCCGGGAACTTCATCCTCGGCCCGGTGGTGGTGCTGCAACCCCTGATCGTGAAGTTCAATCTCGCCGCCGACTGGCGGGCGCGGCACTTCACGTTCGAAACCGCGCTGGCTCTGCTCGCGACGCTGAACGGTGTCGGCGGGCTCGTGGGCGCGGTGGTGATCAGCGCGTGGGGCGGGCTCAAGCGACGTCGCGTCGTCGGCGTACTGATGTCGCTCGCGGCGGCCGGGGCACTGATCGCGGCCTATGGCGTGTCCTCGTCGATCATTCGCTCCGCCGTGCTGATCTTCTTCGTCGGATCGACGCTCCCGATGGCCAACGCCCACTCGCAGGCGATCTGGCTCGACATCACGCCGCGCCACATGCAGGGCCGCGTGCTCGCGGCGCGGCGACTGGTCGGCCAGATCACGTTTCCGCTCGGCACCGCGATCGCGGGCTGGCTCGGCGCGCGCTTCGATCCCGGCATCGCGACCTCGGTCCTCGGCGCCCTGATGACGGTGTTCGCGCTGATTCAGCTCGGCAATCCGATGCTGATGCGGATCGAGGATCGCGCGTGGCTCGAGCGTTTCGCCGTCAGCGCGGACCGAACTCGAAACGCTGCCGGCACCACACCGCGACCGGGCGATCCCCCCTGAGCGCCGGATAGAAGCTCATTCCGAGCGCGGAGCGGCGCGCGGCCTCGATCAGGGTCGTATCGCCCGCGCCGGCCGGCCGCGCGTCGGTAACGACACCGCGCTCGTCCACGCGCACGTCGAGCTCGACGCTTCCGCGCCGGCCGTTCGCGTACGCGGCGGGCACGATCAGACGCCCGGGCGTGCGGAGGAGCGGCGGCTTCAACGAGGCGTCGGCTTCCGGGCGCTCGGCCGCCTCGGGCGGAACCGCGGCGGGCTCGGGGGACGGCACCGCCTCCGCCCCGGATGGAACGGGCGCGGCAATCGGAACGACGTCGGTGCGCTCGAGCCAGGCCCGCGCCCGCGCCGGCGCGACGCTCCACCGCTCGGCCTCCCCGCTGTCGGCGCGGATCGCGACCGGTAGCGGAACCCGTTCGCGAACGGTGGGTTGAGACCGGCCGCATCCTTCGGCGAAGAATGCCAGCGCCGCCGCGGCGATCAGGATCCGATACCGCATGCCCGGCGGTTCCATGCCCGAACGCTAGAACGGCCCTCCCGCCGCGGCAACCGCGGAGCGTTCGAACCGCGACCGAGCCTTGAGAGCACGCGGGCGAAGGACTAGCATTCGCGTTGCGGGAATCGCGGCCGCCAGGGATTTCCGACCGGGAGATCGATCGTGACGCCACGTGAACGGGTGTGGGCCGCGCTGCGCGGTCAGGCCGTGGATCGGCCGCCGGTTTCGTTCTGGGGTCACTTCTACCACCGCGAGTCCAGCGCGGGCGATCTCGTCGACGCCACCGTCGAATTCCAGCGTGCTCACGGCTGGGACTGGGTGAAGCTGAATCCGCGCAAGCACTATCACGTCGAGCCGTGGGGCGTGACCTACCGCTACAGCGGCCGCGCCCACGAGAAGCCGGTGATCCAGTCCTGGCCCGTGCACGCGGCCGCCGACTGGTCCGCGATCGGCGAGCGGCCTCACGATGAGGGCGCGCTCGGCGAGCAGCTCGAGGCGGTGCGATCCCTTCGCCGGCGCCTGCCGCCCGACGTGCCGTTCATCGAGACCGTGTTCACGCCGCTCGCGGTGCTCGGCGAAATGGTGAAGGAGCCGTCCGATCTCCGCAGCCATCTGCGGACGCATCCCGAAGGCGTGCGCGCGGCGCTCGAAGCCGTCACGCGCACGTTCGAGAAGTTCGCGCGCGCCGTGCTCGATGCCGGTGCGGACGGCATCTACCTCGCGACGGTCGACTGGGCTTCGCGCGATCTTCTGTCGGCCGACGAATACCGCGCCTTCGCGCGCCCCTACGACCTTCGCATGCTCGCCGCGGTTTCGGGAGCACCGTTCAATGTTCTGCACGTCTGCAAGCGCAACAATCTCCTCAGCGACCTCGCCGACTATCCGGTGAGCGCGTTTTCGTGGGACGCGAACGATCCCACCAACCTGACGCTGAGCGCGGCGCTGTCGCGCCTCCCCGGCGCGCTGATGGGCGGCATTTCGTTCGACGCGTCGCTCGAGCGCGAAGAACCCGAGCGATTCGTCGCGCAATACCGGCACGGGCTCGAAGAGACCGGCGGACGACGCTGGCTGGTCGCGCCCGGCTGTTCGATTCCACCCGGCGCATCGGCGGTGAATCTGGATGCCGTCCGCGCCGCCGTCGAGTCCACCCGGCTCGCGGAGGAACCCTTGTAGACCGGCCGCGCTTCCCCCCGCCTCCACGGAGGTGCACGATGACGACTCACGTTTCTGCCCGCGCTCCAACCGTCCACGCTGTGCTTCAAGCGGTGCTCGCCCTCGCCCTGCTCGCGCCGCTCGCGTCCGCCCAGATGCCTGAACCCAAGGCGCCGCCACCCTCCCCGCCCGCGTCCACCGGCCTCGTGCCCATCCTCACCCCGCATCCCGGAATGATCATCCTCGGCCAGATCTCGGTCGGACAGCCGGCGCCGGATTTCGAGCTCGATGGCTCGCGCGGCGCGCCGGTGCGCCTCTCGACGCTGCGCGGAAACTGGGTGCTGCTGGTGTTTACGGATCGCAAGGAGGGGATGGCGCTGCTCGGAGGCGTGGATCACACGCTGCGGCAGCACGGCATTCAGCTCGTCGGCGTGTGCAACGAAAAAGCGCACACGCTCGAGACGTTCGCCGCGCGGGAGGGCCTGCCCTACCTCCTGCTGGCTGACGTGACCGGAGAAGTCTCGGCGGTGTATGGCCTGTGGGATCGGATCAGCACCAGCACGGTGCCGGGCTTCGCGCTGATCGACCGGCACGGCGTGGTGCAGATCGCATTGCTCGGTCGCACGCTGCCCGCGCAGGAGATGGCGCGCATGGTGATCGACGCCACCGGAAGCTCGTGAGCATTGCGCGCGCCGCCACTCGCGGCGCGCGATTCGCATTTCGCAAGACCGCGACGCCGGCGTCGCGTTTCCGCCGCGCGGTTTCGCGCACCGGGCGATGAATGAACTCGCGCGCGAACTTTTTCTCGCGCGCGAGGACGGTGCGCGCTCAATCCTCTCGATCCTCCCGCCGATAACGGGAGAGCCGTTCACGCCGGCTCCTTCCCCCTTTCATCGCTTCGGAGGATCACGTGAAGTCCCCTGTCACGCTCATTGCGGTTGCCTTTCTCGCCATTGGCTCGCTCCAGGCTTCGGACAGCGACGCTCCCGCGTTGTCCGAACCCCCGCGCCCTTCACCGAATGCCGGCGTGGCCGATGCCGAGCCGCCGAGCTCGACGGTCAGCGTCGGCGACAACGCGCCGAACTTCTCCTACGAGACGCCGGATCATCACGGACGCCACTTGCGCGACCTGCTGGCGCAGGGAAGCGTCCTCCTCGTCTTCACGCCGACCGAGGATCAGATGAAGAGCATGGAGCGCGAGCGCGACGGCATGCTGCAGCGGGGCGTGCTGCCGGTCGCGGTGGTCGATCGTCGCGACGGCGCGGCACGTGCCCTTGCGCTCCGCCTGAAGCTTCACTACCCGGTACTGGGTGATCCGCGCGGGGTGATCGCGGAGCAGTTCAATCTGCTCGATGCCACCGGGCCGCGCTGCCGGCCGGGATGGTTCGTGGTCGACCGTCAGGGACGCGTGCGCGGGCTGCACCGTGCGCCACTGCCGGAGGACGACTTCACCTCGCTCGCGACGCGCGCGCTCGGGCTGCCCGAGGACGGCGCGACGCTGCCGGCCTCACACTAGCGTTTCAGGCGGCGCGCGCGCTCAGGATCCGCTCGCCGACCTGCCGCAGCACGCGCTCGACTTCCTCGAGCGAGAACGGCTTCGGCAGCACGAAGTCGACGCCGTGCGCCTCCGCCGCGCCGCCTTCGAGCTGGAAGCCCCAGCCGGTGACGAGGACCACCGGCGTCGCGGGCCGGCGTGACTTGACGCCGAGCGCGAGGTCCCAGCCGTTGACCTCGGGCATGCCGAGGTCGGTAAAGACGACGTCGAAGGTCTCGTGCTCGAATGCCTCGAGCCCGGCAGCGCCGCCCTGCGCGATCATCACGTCCTGGCCGAGCGCGTTGAGAAGATCGGCCATCACCGCGAGCACGGGCTCCTCGTCGTCCACCACCAGCGCGCGCAGCCGCGGCGGCGGACCGCCCGGCAGCGCCACCGCCGCGCCGACCTGGCGCTCACCGACCGGGAACCGCAGCGTGAACGAGGTGCCGACGTCGACTTCGCTCTGCACATCGATCGAGCCGCGATGCCGGGACACGATGCCGTAGGCGACCGAGAGACCGAGGCCGGTTCCCTTGACGCGCTTGGTGGTGAAGAAGGGATCGAAGACGCGCTCGCGCGTCTCCTGATCCATTCCGACGCCGTTGTCCTCGAAGGTCACGCGCACGTCGCGCTCGTCGCTCTCGGTGGTGATGCTGAGGCGCCCGCCCCACGGCATGGCGTCGACCGCGTTGAGCACCAGATTCGTGAACACCTCGCGCAGCTCCGACGCGTTGCCGGCGATCGAGCGCGACGCGCGCAGCTCGACCTCGACGTCGATCGCGACTCCGCGCCGCTTCGCGCCGGCTTCCCACGCGGTCCGGGTCAGCTCGACCACTCCCATCACGACCTGGTTCACGTCCAGGGTCTCGAAGCTCTCGTCGTGCCGCACGCGGGTGAATTCCTGGACGCGCCGCACGGTGTGAGCGCCGTCCAGCGCCGCCTGCTCGATCACCTGGAGCTGACGCCGCACCGCCGGATCCTCGATCTTCTGGATCAGGAGCTGCGTGCGTCCGAGGATCGCGGCCAGGATGTTGTTGAAGTCGTGAGCGACGCCGCCGGCCATTTCGCCGAGCGCGTTCAGCTTGGCGGACTGGACCAGCTGGGTCTGGGTCTGTCGCAGCTCCTCGTAGGCGTGCTTCATCTCGTCGAACAGGCGCGCGTTCGAGATCGCGGCGCTGCACTGTCCGGCGAACAGCGTGGCGAGCTCAAGATCCTCGTCCGCGAAGCAGCGCTCGCCCTGACGGGTCATGGTGATCACGCCCGCGACGCGGTCGCGCGAATGAAGCGGCACGCTCATCATCGAGGCCTTCTCGGCCGGAGTGCCGGGGATCGAGAACGCGCGCGGATCGCTCTCGACGTCCTGAATGATCTCGCCGCGTCCCGTCATCGCGACGTAGCCGGTGATGCCCTCGCCGATCCTGAGGCGCACCGACATCATCTCGTCGTGATACTTCTCGACGTCGCACACCACCGGCTTGAGCAGCTGGTCGGCTTGATCGAGCAGGAACACCGTGCACTCGTCGGCCTGGACCACCAGCCGGACCTGGCGGACGATGGTGGTGAAGATGGTGTTGAGGTCGAGGGTGTTGACGACGGTGTGGCTGACGGTGAGCAGCGCGGTGAACTTTTCCTTCTGCGTCGCCTCGTACTGAAGCCGCTCGGCGGTCCCCGCATCGCGGGAATCCGCGGAGGCGCTACCGCCCTCGCCGAGCCGGGCGCGCACGATCGCGTCGAGATCGAGCTCGGTCGCGGCCTGGCCGGAGGGAGCGATCAGCGCGAGCAGGGCGCGGCGGATCACTTTCACCGGCACGCGCTTCACCCGCCAGCGCAGCGCCGCGTCGTGCACGGTATCGATCAGTCGCACGGGATCGGCCGCCGATCGGGCCAGCGCCGTCAGCAGGCTGTCGGCCTGCGCGCGCGCCGCCGCGTCATCGAGCGCGGCGCCGAGCTCTCGAGCCACGGCGCGCGCCAGAGCTTCGCGATGCTGCCTTAGGATTCCGGCAAGCAGGGACGACACGTCCATCTCCTGGAGGGTGACCCGCAAGGACGCGGGAGTCGCGTCAAACGGTTATCGGCGGCCAAGGTGCGGGGCTCAAGCGAGTTCGGCATCCGTTGCGGCTCGCGAGTCGGGGCCGCGTTCATCAGAGCGCGGCGATGTCCTGATTTCCTTGACCCCGGGCCGATCCGAACCTAGCGTCCGGGACTCGGTCGCCGACCCCCAGATTGGCCCGCCCTCGCGACCCCGCCTCCCGATCCGACATTCCGGCATACCCGCCCCCGGCTGAGGTTCGCATGCTCAGCCGTATCCGCTCCGCGGCGCTGTGGGGACTCGAAGCCTTCCCCGTCGACTGCGAGATCGACGTCGGCCCCGGACTTCCCGGATTTATTCTCGTCGGTCTCCCCGACGCCGCCGCGCGCGAGGCGCGTGATCGCGTCTGGCCCGCGCTGCGGAACGCCGGCTTCCAGCTTCCCGACCGCCGCGTCACGGTGAACCTCGCGCCGGCTGAACGGCGCAAGGAGGGCGCGTCGGCGGATCTCGCCGTCGCGCTCGGCGTGCTGGTGGCGACGTCGCAGGCGCCGCCGCACCGGCTGGAGGGTGCCGCGATGATCGGCGAGCTCTCGCTCGACGGCAGGTTGCGCGGCGTGCGCGGCACGCTGTCACTCGCCGAGGCGGCCTGGCGCGCCGGAACGCGCACGGTGCTGTGCGCCGCCGAGGCCGCGCCCGAAGCCGCGCTGGTGCGCGACCTCGAAGTGCACGCCGTGCCGTCCCTGACGGCGGCGGTGGCGTGGCTCCGCGGCGAGGCACTGACCCGCGCCGAACCGGCGGAGCCGGATCGCATGCCGGCGGCGGAGGAGGACTTGAGCGAGGTGCGTGGCCAGGTCGTCGCACGCCGCGCGCTCGAGATCGCGGCAGCGGGCGCGCATCACCTGCTGATGATCGGACCGCCGGGCGCCGGGAAATCCATGCTCGCAAGGCGCATGCCCGGCATTCTTCCGCCGCTCGAGCCCGATGAGGCGCTGATCGCGACGCGCCTCCACTCCGCCGCCGGCGTCCGGCCGCCGGGCAGCGGGCTCATGAGCACGCGCCCATTCCGCGCGCCGCATCATTCGCTGACGCGCGCGGGCCTGATCGGCGGCGGGAGCCCGCCGCATCCGGGCGAGATGTCGCTGGCGCACGCCGGCATTCTCTTCCTCGACGAGCTGTCCGAGTATCCGCGATCGCTGCTCGACGCGATGCGCGAGCCGCTCGAGACCGGCACGGTGTGGCTCACGCGCGCGTCGGGACGCGCCTGCTTTCCGGCCCGCGCGATGCTGGTCGGTGCGATGAATCCCTGCAAGTGCGGCTGGCTCGGTCATCCGAAGCGCGGCTGCGCGTGCACGCCCGGCGACCTCCAGCACTACCACGCCCGGGTGAGCGGCCCGGTGCTCGATCGCCTCGACCTTCAGATCGAAGTGCCGGCGCTCGCCGCGGACGACCTGCTCGAGGCCAGACCCGGCGAATCGAGCGCGGCGGTGAGGAATCGCGTGCTGGTCGCGCGCGAGCGTCAGCGCGCACGCGGATGGCTGAACGCAAGGCTGCCGAGCGCGGCGCTCGATCTCCATTGCGCGCTCGACGCTGCGGGCCGGCGGCTGGCGTCGGCGGCGATCGACCGCGGCGGGATGTCGGCGCGCGGCGTCCACCGCGCGCTGCGCGTCGCGCGAACGCTCGCCGATCTCGCCGGCGAGGATCGGATCGGCGCGACGAGGCTGGCGGAGGCGCTGCAGTACCGCGCCTACGAGTCCCGGCGCCCGGCGCGGGCTTGAGCGCGGCGGATCAGGAGCGCGGATGCGCCCATCGAGACCGTGGCAACTTCGCCGCCGCCGGCCCGGTCGTCACGCATTCGTCCCGGCCGGCTCGGTGGGAGCGCGCTCGCCACGAAGCAACCGGGTCAAGGCGGCCAGTTCGACCGGTTTCGTCATGTGATGATCGAATCCGGAATCCCTCGAGCGCTGGCGATCATCGTCCTGGCCCCAGCCGGTGACGGCGATCAGGATCCTCTTCTCACCGCCCTCCTGTTCGCGGATCCGGCGGGCGACTTCGTAACCGTTCAGCTTGGGTAACCCGATGTCGAGGAGGACTACATCCGGCCGGAATGCCGCGGCCGCCCCCACCGCCTCGAGGCCGTCGTGCGCCATCTGGACCTCGTTCCCCATGATCCGCAATAGCAGGCCGAGGCTGTCGGCGGCGTCGCGATTGTCATCGACGACCAGGATCCGTCGGGGCGGTGGCGTGGGCTCCGCGTCACCCGCGGCTCCCGCCGGCCGGCCGGCCGCGACCTCTCGAGCGAGCGGCAGCGTGATCATGAATTCACTGCCCTTGCCGCGCCCTTCGCTTCTCGCGACGACCGAGCCACCGTGCATCTCCACCAGCCGTTGCACGAGCGTCAGGCCCAGCCCGAGTCCGCCCTCGGAGCGCTCCAGCGAGTGGTCCACCTGAGTGAACATGTCGAAGATTCGCGACAGCATCTCGGCGGGGATCCCAATCCCGGTGTCGCGGACGCGGATGACCACCTGGCCGTTCGGGGCCTCTACGGTCAGCGAGATGCGCCCGCCGTGATCGGTATATTTCGCCGCGTTGTTCAGAAGATTCAGGAGCACCTGCGCGAGTCGGTCCGCATCGGCGTCGACGTGGATCGGCTCGGGCGGGATCACGACCGTGAAGTGATGGCCCCATTTCTCGATCAGCGCGCGCGCCGATTCAACGGCGGTGTTCACCACGGACGCCACGTCGACGGACTTCCGGCGGAGCGCGATCGTTCCCCGCGTGATTCGAGACACGTCGAGCAAATCGTCGATCAGGCGGGTCATCTGATGGACCTGCCGGTCGATCACTTCCGTGGACCAGAGCAATTCCGGAATCGGCGGAGCCTTGGCTCGAAACACCTGGGCGGCGTTGCGGATGGGGGCGAGGGGATTCCTCAGCTCGTGCGCGAGCATGGCCAGGAATTCATCCTTCCGCCGGTCAGCCTCCTTGAGCGACTCCAGCAACCGGGCCTGAGCCAGTTCGGCATGCTTGCGCTCGATGAATTGCCCGAACTGACTTCCGACCGCCGTCATCATCTGCATCAGGTCCGCGTCCGGTGAGCGAATCTGGAGGCTGAAGAACTCCACCACGCCCAGTACACGACCGGAAAGAACGATGGGAAACGCAAAGCCGCCATGCAGTCCCTCGGACGACGCGGCGGCCGCGCGCGGGAAGTTGCCGTCAAGGGCTACATCGGGGATCCACTGCGCCCTGGCGCTCTGCCACACACGCCCCGGCAGGCCGACACCGGGCAAAAAGGTTGAACGCAGGCAGAGGGCCTCGAATTCGGGCACTCGTGTCGACGGCTGACACCAGATTTCGGTACAGCGCAACACGTCATCCTGATGATCAACGTACCAGACCGCGCCTATGTCCCACTGGTGGTGCTCGCCGATCACGCGCAGTACCTCTCTCGCCGCGTCTTTCAGGTTGTCCGACTCAGCGAGGGCGCGCGTGACACTGTCCTGGGTCACGATCCTTTGTTCGGATCGCCTCTTCGACGTCACGTCGCGCGTGAAAGATCGCGTGTGGATGAACCGGCCGTCCTCCCACATGACACTCGAATCGATCAACACGTGCTTGATCGAGCCGTCCTTGCATCGCATCCGCGCCTCAAGATCCCGGATTGTCTCGCCCCTCGACTGCCGGCGCAGGATGTCGTCGATGACGTCCCGATCGGCGTGGAACTCGGTGATGGGATGGCCGACGTATTCAGCGGCCGAGTACCCGAGCAATTCAAGCTCGGCGTTGTTGGCGCGGAGGATGATTCCGTCAGGACCGACCCAATGCAGGCCGATCGAGGCGTTATCGAACGAATCGCGCAGTTCCTGCTCGCTTCGCTGGAGCTGATTCAACGACTCGACCAGCTCTCGCGTCTTCCGCTCCAGCTCTTCCTTGGTTCGAATCAGATCCTGGTCGGCGCGCTGTCGAGCAAGGAAGACGGCTCTCGCGTTCTGCAGGGTCACCGAACGCAGCAGATCGTCCTCATCGTAAGTCTCGCTCACGTGCGGCTCCCGATGATTTCCGCGGCCAGCGCGGTTCCGGCCACACGTGCCCGGATCTTGGCGAAGGCGGTTTCGCGCGTCGTCGACGTGTCGTCGCAGAAGGGAGCGAAGCCACAGTCATCGGTCGTGCCGAGCTGGGTCACGGGGATCACGCCCGCCGCTTCGAGGACGCGGTCGCATACCTCTTCCGGCGTATCGACCCTGGGATCGGTCGGATCCACGACGCCGATGAAGATACGGTGCTCGGGCTTCATATACCGCCGGATGATGGTGAGCACGCGGGCTCGGTCGCGTTCGCGCGCCAGAGCGATATAGAAGTTGCCGGCCTTGAGCTGGAACAGACTCGGCAGAAAATCTGCATAGTCGACGTCACCGCTGTGCGTGGAATCGCAATCGCTTCCAGGGCAGGTGTGAACGCCGATGCGCCTGCGCTCGGCCTCGGAGAAACGCGACAGCGCGAGGTTGTTGAGGTCGATGAACGTATGGAGCAGCGCCCCGGTCGGATCGATCTTCACCGCCAAACGGCCCTCAGTGAAGTCGATCTGGACGCAGTGCGCACCCTTGCGGAGACAGCTTCGGATCTCCGTTTCATGCTCGCGCAACAAATCCTGGATGAACTGCTCACGCGAATATCCGGGAATCTCGGTGGTGGGATACATGAGACTCAGCGCCGAAGGCGAGATAACCGCCTGCTTCACCGGCATCCGCGTCAGGCGCTGGGCCAACTCGAGGTAGCGATCCGCGTGTCGTCGATACTGGAACGGCCCGCCGGTCAGCCTTGGCATCCGGCGCGTGTGCCCCGCCGAAAACGGGATTCGGAATCCATCGGGCGCCGTGTTCGGCAATCCTTCCACCGAGTAGGTCCAGAAGTTGTGGTATTTCCGCTGCTCACCATCGGTCACGACAGGTGACCCGGTTGCCTCGAAGCAGCGGAGCGTCTCTTGAACCGCGTCTTCATAGAGTGGGTCCAACGACGGGTCGTTCCCGTCGCCGCGATTCGCGATCGCTTCGATCAGGGGAAGCGGTCTCGGAATGCTACCGATGGGCTCGGTCGGGATCAGCATTCTCATCTCTCAGCGATGGGAAGTCCGGAGACACTCATCGTTGCTCCAAACGGTTCCCCTCAGAACCCGGGTCGGATCAGCGTATGCGCTTCCTGCCGCACCGCCGCTGTGACCATCAGGGCCTTCAGCGCGTCCATCCCGGCCGGCTTGATGAGGTGCTGATCGAATCCCGCCGAGCGTGAGCGGCGGCGGTCCTCCTCCTGACCCCACCCCGTGA
>DATJEP010000005.1:0-4780 GCA_035496475.1 Candidatus Udaeobacter sp. | reverse complement strand
GCCGCGCGCGCGGGCGCGCTGTTCGTCCGCCCCGGCGAAGGCCGCTGCGAGCTCGTGCACTTCGAGCGCCTCGCCGCCCCGGGGCGCGTGCTCGCCTCGAGCGGGCGGCGCGCCCCGATCGCCGGAGCGCTCGGCATGATCGTGCTCCCGTGCGGCGCGCTCGAGGCGGCGGCGGTGATGGCCGGCCGATCGCTCGAGCGTCGCTTCCGCGGCGTGCTCGGACTCGCGATCGAAGGCGAGCTTCCGGCCTGGGCCGACGGTCACGACGTCGCGTGCGCCCTGATCGCGGCGCTCGGCCCCGGGGCGGCGCCGGAGAGCGTGGCGGAGCTGAGCGGACCCGGCATCGCATCGCTCGGCGTCCTAAGCCGCGTCGCGATCGCGCGTGAGATCGAGCGTCTCGGCGTCGGCTCGTCGCTGTTTCCCTCCGATGATCGAACCCGTGGCTATCTCGCCGCGTGCGGCCGCGACGCCGACTGGCGCCGTCTCGATCCCGGCGAGCTGACCGGATGCGAGCGCGTTCGATCACTCGACCTCGCCACGCTCGAGCCGATGACGATCGGGCTCGATCGCGACGCGGTGCCGCGGCCGGTGCGCGAGGACCGCGGCCTTGCGGTCGGCGCGATCCTGGTCGGGTCCGCGGCCGGCGCGTCCGACCTCGCGCGGCTCGCGCGCGGTCTCGAGAGCGCGGGCGCGGCGGGAGGCACTTCGATCTCGATTGCCCCCGGAAGCCGGCGGGTGCGCGAGAGCGCGGAAGCGACCGGCGTGCTGTCGCGACTGCGCGAGCGCGGCGCCGAGATCATCGAAGGCGGCGTGCCGCCGACCCCGGCCACGCTCGGACTCGCCTACGGAGCGCTGGCCTCCGACATTCCCGCCGGCCGCACGCAGTGGCGAAGCGCGAGCGTCGCCACCTGCGTCATGGCGGCAGGGACCGGCGTGCTCGGCGATCCGCGCGATCTCGAGGCATCGGGACTCGGCGAGGAGCCGGAGATTCCGCATCCGCCGGGCGAAGCGCTGCGTGTTCAGCCGCCCGATCCCGAGGCGGGAGAGACGCCGGCAGGATTCCCTCTCGGGCTCGATCTCGTCGGGCCGCTGCGCGGCGTCGTGCTGATCCGGCTCGGCGACCGCGTCACCAGCGAGCAGGTGCTGCCGTGGGGAGCGCGCGTGCGTCCGCTGGTCGGGGACTTCCGCGCGCTGAGCGAGTTCGCGCTCGCCTCGCTGGCCCCGAGCTTTCCCGCGCGCGCCCGCGCCGCCGGCGGGGGATTCGTGGTGGCGGGCGCGTCATTTGGAGAGGGCGAGCCCTGGGATACCGCGGCGCTGGTGCTGGTCGAGCTCGGCGTGCGCGCGGTGCTCGCCGATTCGATCGCGCGGGGGTTCGCGCGGCTGATCGCGCTGGCCGGAATCCTGCCGCTGGAATGGGCGGGAAGCGGAGAAGGAGCGCGCGTGCGCGAAGGCGACGAGCTGGAATTCCCCGGCGCGCCCGAGACGTTCATCGCCGGTCGGCCGCTGGTGGCGCGGAACCTCACGCGCGGGACTCAGTATACTCTGCGCCATTCCCTCAGCGGGCGCGACGTCGAGCGCCTGCGACGCGGCGGCCTGCTCGCCGACATCGCCGCGCGCTGAGCTTCGATCCGGAGAGCCTCGATGCTGGTTGATCATGCGCGCATTCATGTCGTCGCCGGACACGGCGGATCGGGAAGCGTGAGCTTCCGGCGGGAGAAGTACGTGCCGAAGGGCGGCCCGGACGGAGGCGACGGCGGGCGCGGTGGCAGCGTGATCCTGTGCGTCGATCCACACGTGCGCACGCTTCTTGACTGCCGTGAACAGCCCCGATACCGTGCGGATTCCGGCCGTTCCGGTGCGGGTGCCAATCGGAGCGGCAAGGACGGCGAGGATCTCGTGATCCGGGTGCCGAGGGGAACGGTGATCAAGGACGCGGAGAGCGGCGCGGTGCTCGCCGATCTCGTGCGCTCCGGCGACACGTTCGTCGCGGCGACCGGAGGACGGGGCGGACGCGGCAACGCGCGCTTCGCGACGGCGACCCACCAGGCGCCGCGGCGCGCCGAGCCCGGCGGCGAGGGCCAGGAGCGCCGACTCGACCTCGAGCTCAAGCTGATCGCCGACGTCGGCCTCGTCGGCCTGCCGAACGCGGGCAAGTCGACGCTGCTGTCGCGGATCTCCCGCGCGCGGCCGAAGATCGCCGATTATCCATTCACGACCCTCGAGCCGAACCTCGGAATCGTCTCGCTCGACGAAGAAAGGCAATTCGTGGTCGCCGACGTGCCGGGCATCATCGAGGGAGCGCACGAAGGCCGCGGCCTCGGCATTCAGTTCCTCCGCCATCTCGAGCGCACCCGCGCGCTCGCGCTCCTGATCGACGTCACGTCCGAGGATGCGCGAGCCGACCGCGACCTGCTGCTGCGCGAGATGAGGGAATACAGCGATGCATTCGCCGCGAAGCCGCGGATCGAAGCGCTGACCAAGAGCGATCTGCTGCCGCCGGAAGCGCGGCCGCAGGCGGCGCGCGAGGCCGGGTTGCCGGAGGCGCGGCTGATCAGCGCGCACAGCGGCGACGGCGTACGGGCGCTGCTCGAAGAGCTGTGGGCGCTGATCGCGCCCGAGACGGTGAGCGAGGCAAGGGATGACGAACGCCATGACGGATGACAAGTTCGCGCAGGCGAAGTCGATCGACATCCTGAATACGCGCGGACTCAGCGCGAAGCGGGACTATGTCCGCGGTCTCGAGCGCCGCGGCGATGCCGAAGCGCTGTCGCTGCTGGTGGAATGCCTGTGCGACGAGTCCTGGTTCCTGCGTGATCTTGCCGAGGAAGCCTTCCTCAACATGGCGGAGCGCGGCGCCCCGGTGTTGCTGCCGTTGCTCGAGCAGGGCCTGTGGTTCACGCGAACGAGCGCGGCGCGAATCCTCGGACGGCTCGGCTACCGGCCCGCGGTGAGCCCGCTCCTCATTCTGTCCGACGATTCGAACGCCACCGTCGCGGCGGCGGCGCGCGACGCGCTGGCCGCGATCGGACACCAGCGCGGCGCGGTCTCCCTGGCCCACGCGCTCCATCGCGCCTCGCCCGAGATCCGGCGCCGCCGACTCGACGAGCTGGCGAGCCGCGACCGCGCCCTGTACGAGCGGCTCGAGCGCATGATGCGGAACGAGGAATTGATGAACGTCGAGGACGGCCAGGTGCTGTCCGACGATCATGAGCTGGTGCGCTCGAGCGAGGAAGGCGTCGAGTGGGAACTTCTGACCGGACCCCCGCCCGAGGCCGATCGCCCCGGACCCGGCGGGGGCGGGAATGCCGAGCGCTCGACCTGATTCCGGCGCGGCCCGGACTCCACGGGCCGTGGATCGGCGTGACCCCGACTACCCCTCCGGCCTTCGCGATCTCCGTGACGCGCCGCCCATGGTTCACATCCGCGGCGAGATTTCGCCGCGCGAATCCGCGATCGCGATCGTCGGCTCGCGCGCCGCGACCCCGTACGGACAGAAGATCGCGCGGGATCTGGCGCGTGATCTCGCCGGCCTCGGGTTCGCGATCGTGAGCGGGCTCGCGCGCGGCATCGACGCCGCCGCTCATCGCGGCGCGCTCGAGACCGGCGGCCGCACCATCGCCGTGCTCGCCGGCGGGCTCGATCACGTCGCGCCGCGCCATCACGTGAAGCTGGCCGAAGAGATCGCGTCGACCGGCGGTCTGCTGACGGAATGGCCTTCGGGTCCGCCGGCACAACCGGGAATGTTCGTGCGGCGGAATCGGCTGATCGCCGCGATCTCGGCCGCGGTGGTGGTGGTCGAGGCCGACGAGCGGAGCGGCGCGTTGTCGACCGCGGCCGCGGCGCGGCGGCTGGGCCGGTTGCTGTTCGCGGTTCCCGGCGACATCGATCGGCCGTCGAGCCGCGGCTGCCTCGCGCTGCTGCGGGGCGGCGCGCGCGTGTGCGGATCCGCCGCGGACGTCGCCGGGGCACTCCCGTCGCTGGCCGCGACTCCACGCGCTCTCGTGCTCGGGGCGGTCCTTGCCGAGCCGCGCGGCGCCGACGAGATCGCCTTGACCGCCGGCGTGCCGATCGATCAGGCGTTGGCCGAGCTCCTGAGCCTCGAATGGTCCGGTGCGATCGAAGCCTGCCCCGGGGGCAACTGGCGGCGCGCCGGGAGCGTCGCGTGATCGAGGCGACGCGCAGCGACACCGGCACCGGATCCGCGATCGCGCCGCGCGCGCGCCTCCGCGATCGCGCCGCGACGCTGCTCGCGCGCACGATGATCCAGCGCGTTCGCTCGATGAGCTGGCGGCGCTCGCTCGGCTTCGGGGCGCGGATCGGCGACACCGCGCGCCACCTCGGACTCAGGCGCAAGGTCGCGAAGGCGAACCTCGCCCTCGCGCTTCCGGATCTCTCGCCTGCGGACCGCGCCGCGATCTTGACGGAGCACTATCGCGAGCTCGGCCGCGTCGCGGTGGAATACGCGCGCCTCGCCGATCTGGCGCGATCGCCCGCCGGCGAGGTGATGGCGGGCATCGACGGAATGGAGCACATCGACCGCGCGCGATCGCTCGGCCGCGGTGTGATCCTCCTGACCGGGCACTTCGGAAACTTCGAGCTCGCCGCCGCCGCGCTGGCGCGATCGCACCCGGTGGACTTCGTGATCAAGCCGCTCTCCAATCCCGACATGGATCGCTGGATCTCGGCCGAGCGCGCGGCCGCGGGCGTGGGCCAGATCCCCATCGGCCCCGGCATGCGCGCGGCGTTCGTCGCGCTCAAGAAGCAGCGCTGTCTCGCCATG
>DATJEP010000004.1:0-32038 GCA_035496475.1 Candidatus Udaeobacter sp. | reverse complement strand
GCTCTATCTCATGTTGGCGGTGCTCGAAGCGTCGCCGGCCCACGTCCCGCGCTTCATCGCCGGGGACGAGTCGGTCGGAGCGCTGCTCGGGTTGATCCCGCGCGGCATTGCCGCGGTGTTCCGCAGCGCGTTGGGAATCGTTCTGGTCGCGCTGCATCCGGCCGGACGCCGATGATCGAGCGACCGTGACCGATCCGATCTACGAGTTCATCGTCGTCGGCTCGGGCATGACGGGAGCGCACGCGGCCCAGACCCTGATCGAAGCCGGACGGCAGGTGACGCTGCTCGACGGCGGCGTGCGCGGCCGATCGGCGGCCGCCCCCGACACCGACTTCATGACCGCGCGCGAGACCGATCCGGAGCAGCATCGCTATTTCCTCGGCGATGCGTTCGAGGGCGTGTCGTGGGGAGAGGCCGCGCACACGCTCACGCCCCCGCGCCAGCACGTGATCCGCGAAACCGAGCGCTGGCTTCCACTCCGCTCGCGCTCGTTCCAGCGGATGGAGAGTCTCGCCTACGGCGGGCTCGGCGCGGCCTGGGGGGCGGGCGCGGCGGTCTACACCGCGCCCGAGCTCGGCGCGATGGGGCTCGATCCCGCGGAGATCGCTCCTCACTACGCGGTGATCGCGGATCGCATCGGCCTCGCCGCCACGCGGGACGACGCCACGCCCTATTGCGGCGCCGGGCTCGAGCGCCTGCAGGCTCCGCTCCGGATGGACCGCAGCATCGCGGCCCTCCACGGCGCCTACCTTCGCCATCGCGACGCGCTCCGCGGCCGCGGTCTGGTGATGGGCAAGATGCCGATGGCGGTGCTGACCGCGGATTTCAAGGGCCGCGGGGCGACGCGTTACACCGACATGGAATACTGGGCGGATCAGGACGGCGCCGTCTACCGGCCGTGGATGACGATCGATCCACTGCGGGGGAACCCGCGCTTCGAATACCGCGACGGTCTGGTGGTGACAGAGTTTCGCGAGCGACCCGACCACGTCGAGGTCGAGGCGCGCGGGATCGGGGGCGGCGATCCGTTGCGTTTTCGCGCCCGCCATCTCGTGCTCGGTAGCGGGACGCTCGGCACCGCGCGCATCGTGCTGCGCTCGATCGGTGGCGAGGCGTCGCTGCCGCTCCTCTCCAACCACTACTGCATCGCGCCCTGTCTCCACCTCCGCATGCTCGGCCGTGCGCTCGACCGGCATCGCACCAGCCTCGGCCAGCTCGAGATGTTCTTCGATCCCGGCCGCGGCGGGCTCGACGTGCGCATGGTCTCGCTCTACACCTATCGATCGCTCCTGCTCTTCAAGCTGGTGAAGGAGATGCCGCTCGCGCTCGGCGACGGACTCCGGCTCATGCGCTCGCTGTCGAGCGCGATCGTGCTCGCGACCATCAATCATCCCGACCACGTGTCGCAGGAGAAGCGTCTGCGCCGGGTCCCGGACCCGGACTCGCCGACCGGAGACGCGCTCGAGGTCGATTTCGCGCCGACGCGTGACGAGGCCCGCGACAACGTACGCGCCGAAGACGCGATCCTCGGCGCGCTCGCCCGGCTCGGCTGCCTCGCGCTCAAGCGTCAGCACATGAAGTCGGGCTCGACCGTGCACTACGCCGGAACGCTTCCCTATGGGGACGGACGGGCGCCGTGGACGCTCGATCCGGACGGGCTCCTCGCGGGCACGCGTCGCGTACACGTGGTCGACGGCTCCGGCTTCCGCTACCTCCCGGCCAACGGTCTGACGTTCACCCTGATGGCGAACGCGCACCGCATCGCGCGCCGCCTGGCCGAAGCCCGCGATGAATGAGCGGCTGCGGGTCGGAATCACGGGGGCCGGCGGCTTCATCGGCAGCCACGCGGTACGGCGGTTCGCCTCGCTCGGTCACGACGTGCACGCGTATCAGCGCGGAGCGCCGCCCGGCAGGCCGCCTTCGATGGGTGTCGCCGTTCACCGCTTCGAGATGCCGGACCGGATCGAGCCCGCGGATTTCGACGGGCTCGACGTGCTGATTCACGCCGCGGTGGTCGAATACGGTCCCCGGCATCGCGACGCCGACGACGTCAATCGCCGCGGCACCTCGCGGCTGATCGAGATCGCGCGCGAGCGCGAGACGCGCCTGGTCTTCCTCTCGACCCTGTCGGCGCACGATCGCGCGCGGTCCCATTACGGGCGGAACAAGCTCGAGCTCGAGCGGTTGTTCGATCCCGCGCGCGACGCGGTGCTTCGCCTCGGGCTCGTGCTCGGCGACGGCGGGCTCTTCGGCGGCATGGTCGATCTGATCCGCGGCGCGTCGCTGATTCCGCTGCCCGACGGCGGCCGCCAGCCGATCCAGACACTCGACCTGGAGGATCTGCTCACCGTGCTCGAGCGCGTCGCCATGCGGCGGATCGCCGGCCGCTACGAGCTCGCGACCGCCGAGGTCCACACCCTGCGTGAGCTCTATCAGGCCGTGATCGATCGCCTGGGGGTGAAGCGCACGCTGGTGCCGGTGCCGCTCGGCCTCGTCGGCTTCGGCGTGGCAATTCTGGAGTCGCTCGGCATTCCGTTCAGCATCAACCGCGAGAACGTGCTCGGGCTCGCCGCGCTGCGCGCGTTCGACAACGCCGGAGACCTCGAGCGCCTCGGAATCGCGCCGCGCTCCCTGCGTCAGTCGGTCGAGCGGCTCCTGCCGGAGCCCGCTCCGGGCTGAACCCCGAGCGCGTCCCGCCACACGTCGCGTACCCGCGCCGCGCCCACCTCGATCGCGTACTCCCGTCGTGCGCGCTCCCGCAGGTGTGCCGAGATCCGCTGCCTGAGCGGCTCGTCCTCGAGCAGGCGGACGATGCGGTCGGCGAGCACGAGGGGATCGCGCGGCGGGATCAGAAAGCCGTCCTCCCCGTCCTTCACGTGGTCGGGAATCGCGCCCACCGCGGTGACGACCATCGGTAGACCGGCAGCCATCGCCTCGGGAATCGTGAGCGGGAACGCTTCGGTGCGGGACGGCGAGACATAGATCGCGGAAGCGGCATAGACGCCGGCCTTGGCCTCATCTTCGAGCGAGCCGAGGAAGGTCACGCGACTCTCGATTCCGGCTCGCCGGGCTTCCTCGCGGACCCAGGATTCACGGGCCTCGTCCTCGGCCACGCCGAGCAGCACGAGGCGGGCGCGCGGTACGCGCTCGATCACGCGCGGGGCGGCGCTGAACAGCTCGAGAATCCCCTTCGGCTCGGACAGCCGCCCGACGAAGAGCACGGCGAGATCCCCGGACTCGATCCCCGGCAGGGCGGCGCCCGGCCGCGCCCGCTCGAAGAGATCGACGTCGACGAGATTCGGTGACCAGGTGAGGTCGCCGCGCCTCCAGGCCCGGCCCATCTCGCTCTGATAGGTGGGCCCGAGCACGATGACGCGATCCGCGGCGCCCATCATCCACCGGCCCAGCGCGCGGCCGATCGGAGTGCGCACCGACGGGAACACCGTATGGAGCGTTCCGTGGTAGTGGCAGACCACCCGCGCGCCGGAGAGCTTCGCCACCGTCATCAGCGCCCAGTCGCGAATGAACGAGAATCCCGAGGCCGCGTGCAGATAGACGAGCCGCGGCCGCAGCCGGCCGAGCGCGCCGATCAGGTTCGAGACATCGCGCAGGAAGTAGAGCGGCGTCCGCCACGACTGGCGCTCCACCGCCCATCGCAAGACGCGCTTCGAGGTGTCGACGGTATGGAGCTCGAAGTCGCGCGAGAGGCTCGACCGCACCAGCATGCGGTTCATCAGCTGCACGCCGCCGAGCGGCGGCGGCAGCGGGCCCACCACCAGCACGCGGGGGCGCGGCGCTTCGGTCATCCGGAAGTTCGCGGCGCTTCGCGCATCCCGAACGCTAGTCGAGTCGATACGGAAATGACGTGTCCATCAGGACGACACGGCGTTCCTGAATCGACCGCTGCGCGGCGAGCAGTGCCTGAGCCGATTGGACGAAGCTCTCGGTGAGATCCACGGCGCCTTCGTCGCGGCGGAACTGCGCGGCCATCGTTTCCAGCATGGCCTTCTGTCCGAGGTCCGGCTGCATCCGCCCGCGCCGTCCGGCGCCGGTGCCGCCGCGCAGGGTGAGCGTCCGGAATCCCGCGATCCGCGCCGAGCGCCCGCCTCCCAGGATGTCGATGGTCTCGCGCTCGAAACCCTCCTGGCTTCCGCACACGTAGTGCACGGTGCCGAGGCCGCCGTTCGCGAAACGGATCTGGATCGCCCAGCTCTCGTCCCGATGGCCGGGATCCGGAGTTGCCAGTGCGTGGACCTCGACCGGCGAGCTCTGCTGGAACCAGATCGCGAGATCGATGAAGTGGCAGACGTCGCCGAACAGAATGCCGCCGCCTTCGGCGGGATCCTGATACCAGCTGTCGGCGGGAACTCCCGCCGAGCGCACGGTGCAGGTGACCTGGCGCACCGGCACGTTGCGGAAGTGCTCGATCGCCCGGCGGCTGAGCGGGCTGAAGCGGCGGTTGTGCCCGACCCAGAGCGTCGGCCCCGCGGCTCCGCGATGCTCGAGCTCGCCGAGAATCGGCTCCAGCTCGTCGGACGTGAGGGCGAGCGGCTTCTCGACATAGACGTGCTTGCCGGCGCGCAGCGCCTCGAGCGTGTAGCGCGCATGGCTGTCGTGCCGGGTTGCGATCAGCGCCGCGCTCACCTCGGGATCGCGCAGCACCTCGGCGGCATCGGTCATCGCGCGGCGGAAGCCGTAGCGCTTCGCCAGCGACTCGGCGTTCAATCCCTTCGCGGTGCAGATCGCCTCCAGGCTCACGCCCGCGAGCGAGCCGAGATACGGCAGGATCATCGACTTCACGTAATTGCCGGCGCCGATCACGCCGAGGCGCACCGCGCCGGCCGGTTTCGCGGTCGCGATCCTGAGCGTGCGGGCCGCGGCCTCGGGCGGAGCGGCGATCGCGTCCGGATATTCGAACACGATCCCGACCGCCGAGGCGAGATCGCCGCTGGCGATGCGGTCGAAGACGCCGACCGCTTCGGCGAAGGGGAAGCGATGCGTGATCAGCCGCTGGAGATCGAGCTTGCCCTGCGCGATGAGATCGAGGAACGCGGCCATGTTGCGATTTGCGGTCCAGCGCACGTAGCCGATCGGATAATCGCGGCCGCGCTGCGCGTATTCCGGATCGTACATGCCGGCTCCCATCGCCCGGCTGAATCGGAAGTCGATCTCCTTGCCGAACCAGGTCCGCCAGTCGAGCTCGATCTGCGTGTTGCCGACGCACACCACGCGGCCGCGCTCCCGCACCAGCTGAGCGGCGAGCTCGATCGGCTGGTTGCTCCGGGTCGAGGTCGTGACCAGCACCGTGTCCACCCCCGCTCCCGCGCTCATCCGGAGCGCCAGCGCCAGCGGCTCCTCGCCTTCGGGACCGCACGCGCCATCGGCGCCCGAATGGACGGCGAGCTCGCATTTCGCCCGGTCGAGGTCGATTCCCATCACCCGGCATCCATTGGCGCGCGCGAGCTGGACCAGGAACTGGCCGAGCAGGCCGAGGCCGATGACCGCGACGCTCTCGCCGAGCTCGAGGCCGGCCTGGCGGACGGCCTGGAGCGCGATGGCGCCAATCGCCGCCGAGCTCGCCTGATCGAGTCCGACCGCCGCGGGAACCGCGACCACGAGATTGCGCGGCACCGAGTTGTATTCAGCGTGCGTGGCGAGACCCTCGCCGATCGCGGCCACGCGGTCGCCGATGCGGAACTCATCGACCTTCGCGCCCACCGCCACCACCGTGCCGGCGCAGCTGTAGCCGAGCGTCGCCGGGGCGCGCAGGCGCTCGTCCACCTTGCGCAGGGTCGGGCCGACGCCCTGCTCACGCAGCGTCTGGATCACCTGACGCACCTGGTCCGGCCGCTCGCGCGCCTTCTCGGCCAGATTCATCCGTGCCTGCGTCACCTTCATCTTCTCGGTCCCGACGCTGACGAAGCTGAAGTGCGAGCGGATCAGCACATCGCCGCCGCCGGGAGCGGGGATCGGCACCTCGCCGCTCTCCAGCGCACCATTTCGAAGGTATTGGCGGATCTGCTTCAACGAGACCTCGAGATCCCGGAGTGGTGAGACGGGCAGGCCGGAGGCAATGAGATGGGTGGGTACACCTCGATCAAGCGTATCACGCGACGGCGCCGAAGGGCCAGATGGGAGCGGGCACTTTGCCGGCGGCGCGGGGTACAATTCGTAGTCCATGTCCCCCTACCGGGTCTCGATCCTTCACGATCCCGCGCTGACCTATCCCGGGAACGCGCCGTATCACGCGGCGCAGAGCCATCCCGAGCTGCCGCAGCCCGGCGGCAGGGATCCGGCGAACCGGATCCACGACGCGGTGCGCGAATCGTTCCGCATGCTCGGCCTCGATGCCGGGCGCTTCGGCACGCCGGACTGGAATCCACTCGGCGGCATCGTGCGGCCGGGAGACACGGTGTTCCTGAAGCCGAACATGATCGCGCACCGCCACCGGCTGCGCGACGAATGGGACTCGGTGATCACGCACGGCTCGGTGATCCGCGCGGTGGCCGATTATGTCTGCCGCGCGCTCGAGGGCGACGGGCGGGTGTGGATCGGCGACGCCCCGCAGTCCGATTCGAACTGGGATCTCTTGATCGAGCGCATGGGGCTCGGCGAGATCGGGCGGGACCTGCGCGCGCGCTGGCCGAACATCGATTTCGAGCTGCTCGACCTGCGCGACGAGCACCACGTCGAGAAGGACGGAATCTACGTCGAGACCGTGAAGCTGCCCGGCGACCCGCGCGGAGGCGTGACGGTCGATCTCGGCAAGGACAGCGCGTTCGCCCCGCTCGACGCCCAGCGTCCGCGCTACTACGGCGCCTACTACGACTGGGCCGAGACCAACCGGCACCATCGGGAGGGCCGCCACGAATACCGCGTGTCGCGCTCGCCGCTCGAGGCCGACGTCTTCATCTCGATCCCCAAGCTCAAGACCCACAAGAAGTGCGGCCTGACCGTGAATCTCAAGGCGCTGGTCGGGATCAACGCCAACAAGAACTGGCTCCCCCACTACGTGTTCGGGGCGCCGGCCGAGGGCGGCGATCAGTTCGCCACCGCCTCGCTCAAGACCCGGCTCGAGAACGCGATCGTGAGACCGGCGAAACAGATGCTGATTCGCGGCGTGCCGGCGTTCAAGGATTTCGCCCGGCGCACCAAGCGGATCGGCTACGAATTCTTCGGCGACACCGAGCAGGTGGTGCGCTCCGGCAACTGGCACGGCAACGACACCGTGTGGAGGATGTCGCTCGACCTCAACCGCATCCTGCTCTACGGAACTCCGGAAGGCGCGCTGCGCGAGAACGGTTCGGCGAAGCGCTATTTCTCGGTGGTCGACGGCATCGTGGCGATGGAAGGCAACGGGCCGGTGGCCGGCGACCGGCGACCGCTCGGAATCCTGATTGCCGGAGCGAACCCGGTCGCGGTCGACACCGTCGCCGCGCGACTGATGGGGCTCGATCCCGATCGGCTGCCGATCGTGCGGCACGCCTGGCTTCCCCATCGCCAGCCTTTGATCGAGGGCGCCGAACGCGACCTCGAGCCGGTCAGCAACGAGGCGCGCTGGAACCGGCCGCTCGCCGAATGGCGGCCGGAGGAGAGTCTGCGCTTCCGGCCTCATTTCGGGTGGACCGGCGCGATCGAGTGGCGGGAGTGAACCCGGCTCAATGCGCCGAGCTCGCCGGGGGCGGCTGACCCGGCGCGAGACGGGGCGCGCCGTGACGTGAGACGCCGAAGATTCCAGCCGGAAGACCGGAGTAATAGTCGTCGTCGAAGAAGTAGTCGCTGAGGCGGAAGTTCGGATAGTGCGGCTGGCGGATCATCCGCACCCTCACCGCGTAATAGCCGTCGGCGACGTCCCCCGGAACCGCCACCGAGAACGAATCGCGCACGGACTGGTCGGGCCGCCAGAGATCGACGCCGAACTCCCCGGCGACCGGCAGATGATCGGCACGGAAGCGATAGCGCTCGCGATGCAGGCGCTCGACCAGCTTGCGCACCGGTTTCGAGATCCACGCCGGAGGCGTCAGGCCTCCCGGCATCGGGCGATCGAAGCGCACCGCGACCAGGTACGAGCCTGGCGGCATCGGCGCGACCGCGCGCCACACGATGACGCCGCGCACGGTGTCGAGCGGCGCGGCCACGCGCGGCGTGAGCGCGAGCGCGATGAAGCCCGGGGTGTCCGGAGCGCCGCGCCGCGCGATGCCCTGGGATTCGATCGAAGCGCCGCTCACGAACGGACGCGCGGGCGGCGGCTGATCGAGCGAGGCCAGCGCGTCGCGATGCAGGCGATAGATGACGAAGTCGCCATGGTCGTACACGCGCTCGAACGCGCGGCCGGCCCGGTCGAGCCGCGCGCGCTCGGCCGCGAACCACTCCGGGCGCGGCGACCAGTAGTCGAGCACCGGCACCTCGTCGAAGCGAGTGTTCAGGACCACCGCGTCGACTCCATAGTGGTCGATCACGTCGCGCACGCGGCGCCAGTCGGCATAGGGATCGAGCGCGTCGCGGGCGTCCAGCAGCCGGCGCACCGCGTCGGGGTCGCTCGGCGAGCTGTGCTGATCGAGCAGCGTCACGACGTGCTCGCGCGTCAGCATCGGCACGGCGTAGCTGGTCATGGGATCGGACAGCACGACGCTGCCGGCCGGAAGCACGGCGTCCAGGGACTCGAGGTCGGCGCGCCAGCGCAGCGGGCTCCGGCGCGATTCATCGGCGGCGATCGATCGCGCGTGGAGCGCGACGTGGACGGCATCGAGCGCCGCCGGCGCGAGGATGAACGCGATCGCGATCAGCACCGTCGCCGCGCCCGCGCGTCCGAGCCGGGTGACGGGCCGCTTGAGATCGTCGATCAGCCGCGGAATCGCGCAGGCGACGAGCGCGGCGAGCGGCGTCATCCACACCACGCGCATCAGCAGGTAGCCGATTGGCTTCTCGAGCGCCGCGACCACCAGCGGCAGGAACAGGATCGCCGCGACCGCGGCGAGCGTGGTGATCACGGTCAGCGCCGCGGTTCGCCCGCCGTCGCGGTCACCGCCTTCGGGATCCGGCCCGGCGGCGGGCGACCCGCCCATCGCGACGCGCCACACTCGCGGCACGAGCAGCGGGATCAGGAGCCATGCCATCCCCATCCAGTCCCACAGGACTCCCGGCGACACCACGCGCACGTGATCCCAGAGCGTGAGCAGGCCCTGCGGCTCGGTGTGGATCGGATTCGCCGCATGTGGCGTTCGCAGCACCTGCCAGAGCGCGAACGGCGCCATCGCGGCGCCCGCCGCGAGCGCCGTGCCGACGAGCCGCCGCGCGACGCCCGAGAGCGCGCGGTCGCGCGCGAGCAGGCCGGCGAAGAGCGCGGCGCAGACGACCGCGAGCTGGAACGCCGCGAAGACGTGCGTCGCGGCGGCGGCGGCGGCGAGAACGCACACCGCGATTCGTGACGAGGCCCGGCTGTGCGCGAGATCGACGAGCAGAGCCACGGTCGCGGCCAGCGCCAGCTGGTCGGCGAGCTTGGCGGCGAAGACCGTCTCGCGAAGCGCGGTGCCGGCCGGTGATCCCCCGTAGGTGAGGAACAGCACCCAGGCCGCGATCGCCGCCCCCGCGCCTCCCGCGATCCGCGCGCCAAAGCCGGCGACGTTGAGGATCAGGAGCGGCGTGAGCAGGATCGGCAGGTCGCGCCACGCCACCCAGGGCTCGACGGCGGCGAGCCGGGTGATCACAGCCGCGTCGCCGTGCCACAGGAACTTGCGCGGATCGATTCCGGCGGCCCCGGCGTCGCGATAGAACGCGTCGGTGGGAAACAGCGTGCCGTGCTCCAGCATGCGGCGGATGGTTCCGATGTGATCGGGCGAATCGGTGAGATTCGTCATCGCCGCGCCGAGGCGAAGGGCCAGCGCGGCTCCGGCCAGGGCGGCGAGCAGGACGAAGACCCGTGACGTTCCACCGAGGGGTGTCTGGTCGCGGGCGGCGCCGCGCCGCCGCACCGCGATCACCCACAGCAGCGCGTTGAGCGGCACCGTGGCGACGGTGAGCGAGGTGAACGGAACGCGCGCGATCGCGGTGACCGAGAGGAGGAGCGCGTTCCAGGCCACGCCGAATCCGAGCGCCCACCCGCTCGCCAGCGTGGCGCCGCCCGGAGGCGAGGCGCCGAGCAGCCGCATCCACGCGAAGCCGGGCACCAGCAGCAGAACCAGCGCGGCGATCAGCACGCGTGCCGTTTCGGGAAGGAATCCGAGCCGGTGCGCGGCCAGACCGGCATGTGCGGCGAGCGCGATCAGGATCGCGATCGCAGGACCGCGAGATCTCATGCGTCAGCGGATTCCGCGCGTCTCGACCAGCCCGGACGCAGCTCGGCCAGCATCTGGCGCAGGCCGGTGCCGCGGCCGAATGGATAGGCGAAGAGCGCGTAGACGGGGAGGAAGATTCCCCAGGCGAGGATCAGGTGCGTGACATGGGCGGAGAGGCCGCGGCCCTCGGGCCAGGGCAGCAGGCGGTCGATGCCGAACGCCAGGACGAAGCTGATCGCGAGCGGCAGGAACGTCGAGGCGACGCGCGACACCGTGGCGCCCCGCCCGCCCTTGAGTCCCGCGATCGCCATCGAGCTCATCACCACGCCATTGATCACGTAGGCGATCATGGTGGCGAACGCGACCCCGGTGATGCCGGTGCCGAGCCGGACCGCGACGAGATCGAGGCCGGCGCCGAGCAGCGAGCCGATCAGCGCGGTCGGAACCAGGTACTTCTGCCGCTGCAGCGTCATCAGCACGATCGCCGAGAGGCCGACGAACGCGAGGCCGCCGGCGCCGAAGCAGATCAGCCGCACCGCGTCGAGCCCGGGCACGAACTTCGGCAGCAGCGTGACGATGAGATCGCGCGCTCCGAGGAAGGCGAGACCGCACAGCGCCGGTACCATCACCGCCAGCGTCTGATAGGTGCGCTCGACCTGTGAGCGCACCGCCTCGGGCCGGTCCCCGCCGGCGCGATAGCGCTTGAGCAGCTGTGGATAGAGCACGAAGCTCACCGAGTCGGGCAGATAGAGCAGCAGCGTCATCGCGGTGACCGCGAGGCTGTAGTAGCCGAGGTCCTCGGCTTCGAGGAACTTGAGGATGATCGCGCGATCGAGCGAGCGGAGGATGATCGACGAGGAGTAGAGGAACATCGGCGCGCCGGCGCGGATCAGCGCCAGCGATTCCAGGCTCGCACGCGGCACCAACGGAGCGATGCGCCGGGCCGATGCCAGCGTCACCACCGAGGCGACGGCGGTGCCGATCAGCCAGCCGTCGAGCAGCGCCCACATTCCGAGCTTCGGCAGCAGCGCGAGCGCGAGGCCGGCGCCGATCGTGCCCTGCGCCAGATACCAGGCACTCACCGCGGTCATGTTGTTGTGGGCGCGCAGCAGGTTGATATGATAGGCGCCGAGATTGCTGAGGACGACGCATACGCCGGCGATCAGGACCCCCTTGAGTCCCCAGAACGCGACGATCTTTCCGTTCGAGAACGAGAAGTAGAGCACGATGAGACCGGCATAGAGGCTCGAGAGCAGGAGCACGTTGAAGAGGCCGGAACGCTTGGTGCGATCGATGATCGAAGGATCGCCGTCGACCAGTCGCGGCGGAAGCGTCTGATCGAGGCCCTGGAACGTGCCCGCCGCCGCCAGCAGCCCGTAATCCATGATGAGCTGGATCGCGTTCCACGCGCCGTAGGGCGCGGGGCCGAGCAGGCGCGCCGCGATCAGGCCGCGCGCCATGGTCAGCACGCGGTAGATGTATTGAGCCGTGGCGTAGACGATCGAGTCGCGGATGAACCGGCGGGGATGCATTCGGGGGATCGCTTCCGTCAGTTCGCCGCGGCCACGGGCGAGTGGCATGGCGCCGCGCGCTCGCCTAGACTCGGGTCACGCATGCGACCCGCGAAGACCCTTCCCCACGCCCGACCATGACCCTGAACGCCGCCGAAACGCTGGCTTCGGCCGGTGGAACGCCGGTCCGCGAGACCTTTCTGCCGCTCGCGGTACCGTGGATCGGTGAGATCGAGAAGCGTCTCGTTCTCGAGACGCTCGAATCGGGCTGGATCACGACCGGGCCCCGCGCCCACCAGCTGGCCGAGCGCGTCGCCGCCCTGGCGGGGGCGAAGCACGGCCTGGCGGTGAACTCCGCGACGGGCGCGCTCCATCTCGCGCTGGTCGCGCTCGGCGTCGGCCGCGGCGACGAAGTGGTGACGTCCGCCTACACCTTCGCCGCCTGCGTCAACGTGATCGAGCACGTCGGCGCGACGCCGGTGCTCGCCGACGTCGAGGCCGACACGCTGTGCATCGATCCGCGTTCGGTCGAGCGCGTGATCACGCCCCGTACCCGCGTCCTCCTGCCGGTCGACTACGCCGGCCATCCGTGCGACATCGACGCGCTGATGGCGCTGGCGCGCGCGCGCGGTCTCCGGGTCGTCGACGATGCCGCGCACGCGCTCGGCGCGAGTTGGCGCGGCCGTCCGGTGGGGTCGATGGCCGACATCACCGCGTTCTCCTTCTACGCGACCAAGAACCTCACGACCGGAGAAGGCGGCGCGGCGGTGACCGATGACGACGCGCTGGCCGAGCGGCTGCAGATCCTGTCGCTGCACGGCATGAATCGCGACGCCTGGAAGCGCTATTCCGACACCGGATCCTGGTACTACGAGATCGTCGCGCCCGGCTACAAGTACAACCTGAGCGACGTGCTGGCGTCGATCGGGCTCGGACAGCTCGAGCGCTTCCCGGACCTGCAGCGCCGCCGCGCCGTGCGCGCCGCGCGCTATCTCGAGGGGCTCGCGGATCTGGCCGAGGTCCGCCTGCCGGTGACCCGTGAGGGCGCGACCCATGCCTGGCACTTGTTCCCGATCGCGCTCGAGCTCGAGCGGCTGCGCTGCGATCGCGCTCGGTTCGCGCTCGAGCTGCGGGCCGAGAACATCGGCACGTCGGTGCACTTCATCCCGATCCACTTCCATCCCCATTTCCACGCCACGCTGGGCAAGGGCGACGGCGACTTCCCGGTCGCGGAAAACGCCTACCGCCGGGCGCTTTCGCTGCCGCTCTTCCCCTCGATGACCGAGCGCGACGTCGACGACGTGATCGCCGCGGTGCGCAAGATCGCCCGCCACTACCGCCGCTAGCCGCCTCGGGCTCAGATCCCCGCCTTCGACGCTTCGCCGAGCGATCGCAGCGACAGCCCTTCGCGGTTCAGGTAGATGAGCCCGACCAGAGTGACCGGGATCCACTGGCTGGCGAAATAGAACCACGAGAACGGCGCCGCGACGTCCTTGCCGACGTGGAACAGCGCGAGCCCGGCGATGCAGGCGAGATTCAGCGTGCCGATGTATCCGGGCGCGGCCGGCACCATGATCCCGATCGCGGTGACCACCAGCATCAAGAGGCCGCTGTACCAGGCCAGATTCAGGTGCATCGACGACATGCTGACCGTGAGCGCCAGCGAGAAGGTGAGGAACATCGCGAACGAGAGCAGGAACACCCACGAAAGGCGCTTGAGATCCCGAAACAGTCTGAGCCCCTCGACGAAGTGGTCGAGCGCGCGCGCCACGCGGTTGCGAAGCGCCGGCGGCAGGAAGCGCGTGAACATCGAGATCACCGCGTGCGCGAAGCGCGGCTGGCGCTCGAGCGCGATCACGAACACGGTGAGCGCCACGCTGAGCAGCACCAGGACCCCGGCGCCGGCCTGGACCATGCGCCCGGCATCGGTGTCGGTGCGGAGCGGATAGAGCGCCAGTGCGACACCGAGAATGGCGAGCAGGGTCAGCATGTCGATCGCGCGCTCGACCACGATGGTGGCGAGCAGCGTGGTCTTCGACATGCTCTCGCGCCGGGCCAGCGCCCACGGCCGAACGAACTCCCCGAGCCGGAACGGCAGCACGTTGTTCGCCATGAAGCCGATCATGGTGGCGCTGAACAGACTGTCGGTGCTCAGGCGCCGCGGCGAGGTGATCAGCGAGCGCCAGCGGATGGCGCGGATCCAGAAGCCGAGCAGCGTGATCAGCATCACCGCCAGGAAACCCAGCTTGTTCGAGCCCCGGAGCGCGGCCCACACGGCCGGGAACGACATGTCGCGCATCGAGACCCAGACGCAGACCCCGGAGATGGCGATCCCGACCAGCAACTTGAGATGCCGGCTCACCCGTTCCCCCGCGGCGCCGGGCTTGCGGCGCGCAGCCGTTCCAGCTCGTTGCCCAGCAGCGCGATCTCGCGCGCCATCGCGTCGTGCTCGCGGCCGAGGCGTGAGAGCCGGATCGACATGTAGAGCAGCATCACGATGCCGAACGTGACGCCGAAGGCGAACGCCGTCGAGCTCTCGTAGCGGATGCCGAGCCCGCGCGTGAGGCCCTGGAGCAGCGGTGTACTGAACCCGAGCACCGCCATCGCCAGCGACGACACCACCCACAGCAGCGAATACTCCTCGGAGAGACGGCGGCGCCGCACCAGCTCCAGCACCACCAGCACCATGGCCACCGCGCCGAACGCGAAGATGGCCTGGGTCTTCGAGAGAAAGTGCATCACGTCCTCCTCGGAGCTACGGCCTCTGCAGCATCGCCATCAGCGACGCCAGAAGATTCTTGTAGGGGTAGTACAGCGACCGCCCGAGCGTGTAGAACGAGCGCCCTGCATGCCGCTCCCTCATGTGCACGGGAACTTCGACCAGACGAAATCCCCGGCGGGCGAGCGAGATGAGCAGGGGCGCGTCCGGAAAATCCTGCGGCAGATCGTGCTGGCAGACGTCCATCACGGCCCGTCCGTAGGCCCGGTATCCCGACGTGGTGTCGGCAATCGGCTGTCCGATCAAGAGGCTCGTGAGTTTCGAGAACAGCCGCATGCCGAGCCGCCGGGCTCGCGGCGCACGGTATCCGGTGGGTGTGAGATAACGGGAGCCGATCGCCACGTCGGCGTCCCCGCGCTCGACCGGCGCGGCGACCTCCCGAAGATGCGACGGATCGTGCTGACCGTCGGCATCGAGCTGCACCGCGACGTCGTAGTCATGGACGAGAGCGTAGCGAAATCCGGTCTGCAGCGCCCCTCCGACTCCGAGATTGAAGGGATGCCGGAGCACCGGCACGCCGGCCCGCCGCGCCACCTCGGCCGTCCGGTCGCGGGATCCGTCGTCCACCACGACGACGTCCACGCCGGGGGCGCGCTCCGCCACTTCGGCCAGCGTCCGCGGCAGGCTCTCCTCCTCGTCGTGGGCCGGAATCACGACCAGCAGGCGCGCACCCCCCGCTCGGCCCTCGGTTCCGCCCATGCGTTCCGGCCGCCTCATGCCGCCCTCCGCGGCGCGACCGCGCGCGCCAGCCGATCGGCGGCGGCGACGAATCCGTCACGCGGCCGCCGCATCCAGCCGGCCCGGATCGGAAGCGAGGAGAGCTTCTCGAGATCGTATCGGGTGATGAGCTCGAACGCGAAGAGCCCGAGCACGCCGAGCGGGATCAGGAGCAGCCGGATCGCGAAGCTCCAGCCGAAGATCGGCGGCCGGTCGAGCGCGATGCCGGCGAGGATCAGCGCCAGCGTGAACGCGATCGCCACCGTCGAGGCGCGCGCCCGCTCGCCGGCGCCCTCGGGCAGCAGCCGGGAGAGCGCGATCATCGAGCCCACGAACGCCACCACCGCACCCGCCAGATTCGCCCATCCGGCGCCGATCGTTCCGAACCACGGCACCAGCGTGAAGTATCCGGCGAACTCGGTCGCGAACTTGAGCAGCGCGAGCCCGAGCACGGTGCCCGGCCGGCGCAGCGCCTGGAACAGCAGCGTCACCGGCTGCTGCGCGGTGCGGACGATCGGCACCAGCGCCATCACCCGCAGCACCGGAACCGCCGGCTCGAACAATGGACTGCCGACCAGCAGCGTGATCTCGCGCGCGAACACGAAGACACCGAACGACAGCATGCAGGCCAGGACCTGGATCAGCCGGAACGCCTGATCGAAGACGTAGCGCAGCCGCTCGCGCTCCGCCCGCGCGACCAGATGGGTGAGGGAGGGCAGCAGCGACGAGGGCAGCGTGTGCACCAGATCGACGAAGCGCTCCATGGTCTGGAACGCGAACGAGAAGTAGCCGAGCTGGGTGGCGTCGAAGAGCTTCCCGAGCACCACCTTTCCGAGATTCTGCCCGGACAGGAATGTGACGCGCGCGCCGAGCAGGGGCGCGCAGTAGCCAACGATCGAGCGGATCAGTCCGCGCGGCGTGCCGACCTCGGGCTCGGGCTCGGCGTCGCGTCCCCCGCGCAGCGCCCACAACGGCACCGCGGTGCTGACGAGGCCTTGCGCCAGCGTGAGCAGCGCGAGACCGACGGCGAAGGCGGGCAGGCCGAGCCGGGCGAACCACAGCGCGCCGACCATTACCGTCTTCAGGATATGGAAGGCCACCGAGATCGCGCACACCGCGCGGAATCGCTGCATGCCGTAGAGCGTGGCACGGCCGGTGGTGGCGAAGCCGTCGAAGGCGACCAGCACGGTCAGCACCGGCAGCAGCGTCGCGAGATCCGGCGCCTGGTACTGCCGCGCGATCATCGGGGCGATCGCCCACAGCAACGCCGACGCGACCAGGCCGAGCGCGAGCTTGAAGCCGAGCGCGTAGAGCTGTGCGCGCCGCAGCGTGCCGAACGATCCGCGTGACGTGTATTCGGCGGCGAAGCGCTCGAGGTACATCTCGAAGTTGCCGGTCGCCACCGTGGCGAGGCCGGCGAACGAGAACGCCAGCGTCATGATCCCGTACTTGGTGGGACCGAGCCAGCGCAGCAGCAACGCGAAGTAGGCGATGCCGGAGAGCAGCGCCGCGACCTTCTCGATCGCGAGATAGAAGGCGCCGCGCGAGACGCTGCGCGCAATCTCGCCGCTCTTCACGCCGCCTCCGCGCCGAGGAGGAGCAGCTCGGATTCCAGATGAGCCTTCACGTCACGCACGTGAAGCACGCCTTCCGGAATCGGACGATTCGACCACAGGAGCGCGGCCATGTCGGCATGAGAAGGATCGTAGCCGTGCATGGCGGCCAGACGCGAACGGCCCATGAACGACGGAACCATCAGCACCCCGGGATCGAGCAGGAAGAGATCCTCGCCGTAGACGTGATCCTCGAACGCCACCGACTCCCGCTCGAGCTCGGCCTCGCCGAGCCAGCGGCCGCGCGCGCCCTCGAGCGCGGCGCGCACGCGATCGCGGGCCCCCGGCGTCTTCCACCAGAAGCGCGCCAGCGTCGAGTCGAAGAACGCGACGTAGTCGCGCGGCCAGCGCACCTCGAGCCGCTCCAGCCGGCCCATCACGTCCTCGGTCGCGGTCACGTCGACCATGCCGTGGTCGGAGACGACGTAGATCCACGGCTCCTCTCCCGCCGCGCGCGCGCCCGATGCGAGGCGCCTGATCAACGCGTCGTAGCGCTCGAGCGCGCCACGCACGCCGGCTCCGCGGCTGCCCTCGGCGTGAAGTCGGGCGTCGAGATCGGCGGTGTAGAAGAACAGCAGCTCCGGCCGCGGGCCCCTCGAGCCCCCCTCAGCCGCACGGCTCTCGAGCCACGCGATGTTCTCGGTCTCGGGGGTGCGCCAGTTGCGCCCCTCCCATGCCACACCGCTCCGCTCGAGCGTGTCCCACAACGAGGGCAGCGGCAGACCGCGCGGCGAGAACATGTCGTCGCGCTCGGCGAGATCGAATTCGGCGAGCAGGCCGCGCGGAACGTCGTAGAGATTGAAGTAGCCGCGGACGCCGCGCCGCTGCACCAGCCGCGTCAGCGCGCGCGTCAGCATCCCGCTCTCCCGCACGCGGCGCGGCAGACGGCCGAGGATCTGGAAGCCGCGGAACGGCGTGTCCGCGCCGCGGGCGCGGCGGTACATGAGGAAGCGGCCATGATCGCGCGGCATGCGTCCGGTGAACATCGTCGGCAGGGCACCCGAGCTGAATCCCAGCACGGTGTCGAGCCGGCGCCGGTGGCTGAGACACTCCGCGAAGCCGGGGGTGCGCTGCGCCAGCTCCCACCCCAGCGCGTCGATCAGGAGCACGATCATGCGCGGCCTCATCGCGCCCCCGCGGCCACGATCGTGTTCGCCCTCATCGCGGCTCCGCGCTGCGCTGACCTTCCAGGATCCAGCGATCCCAGAGGCGCACCGCGGCGGCGGCCGCGGCGGGGAAATCCGTCTCGGCCGCGACCGGAACCGCGCCGAGCCGGCGGAGCGCGCCGCGCGCCGCCGCGGACAGCGTCGAGTCTCCCTCCCGGCTCGCCGCGATGAGGAGAATCGCCGCCGACGCGTTGAGCCGGTGCTGAGGCGTGCCGAGCGCGGCGAAGCGCCAGCGCTGCCACGCCGAAGGACCCTCGCCGCCGCGCGCCTCGAACGCGATCGCCTGGCGCAGCCGGCGCCGGGCCCGCGCCCGCGCGGCCACGCTGACCGCGCGCGGGATCGGCGCGGTGTCGCCGGGCAGCTTCATCGCGGTCAGGCGCAACCACACCCGAACCCAGGCCCGCGCGGTCTCCGACCATTCCTCGCGGGACTCCGGCTCGGAAAGCGGGAGCGCGGGCGCGCGCCGCCACGCCAGCGCCTTCTCCCACAGACGCTCGAGCGCCGCGTCGGACCAGTCCGACTGCCGCCTTGCCCACGCGACTCGAGCCTCGGACGAATCCGGGTATTCACCGCCCGCGAGCGCGACGACGCCGGCAAGATCGAGCGCGGTCTTCAGCACCGCATGGCGCGCACGCCAGCGATCGAGCTCGGCACCGCCGCTCATCCGCGGGTGCGCGGCGAGCAGCTCGAACGCGCGGTTCTCGAGCAGAAGCAGGGTCTCTTCGTCGGACACATCGCGCGGCCCGTAGGCCGGCACGCGCTCGAGCAACGCGGAATCGCCAAAGACGACGCGACCCCTTTGACGGAGCTCGAGCGTGCCCGGCCGCGCCGGCAGCCGCTCGAGATCGCGCGGTGCGAAGAATCCCACTTCGAGCGGCGCCGCGAGCCCGAGCTCGAGCAGGCGCCGGGCGAGGAGCGGACGCGCGGCGCGGGCGCGCAGCGCGGCGTCACGGCAGGCTCCGGAGTCGGCAACGACCGCGTAGAGATCGAGGTCCGAGAGCGAGCACGGGAGACCGCGATGCTCGATCCACACTGCCTCCCCGGTCGCGTGGCTGCCGGACAGGATCAGAGCGCGGCAGGAGCTTCCCGCCCACTCGCGCGCCAGCTCGAAGGCGCCACCGAGGCGGTCAGAAGCAAGCGAGCCCGTGCGATCGAGGCCGGACGGCACGGGCTCCTCCACGCGTTGCCGGAGCGGAATCACGGGGATCAGATGCGCCGGTAGATGAACTCCGGGATCTCGAGCTGGCGGCGATTCAGCACGCTGCCGAGCACGCGCGCGCCGGCTTTGCGCAACAGATCGACGCCCCGCGTGAGCACCGGCTTCTTGGTGCGGCCGGCTTCGATCACGACCACGACGCCGTCCACCACCGCAGCGAGCGACGAGCTCTCCGACGCGTACAGCACCGGAGCGAGATCGACCACCACCCAGTCGTAGCGTCCGCCCAGCGCATCGAGCGTCGCTTCGAGATCGGCCGGCGGATAGAGACCCGCCGCCGCCACCGCCTGCGGCAACGGCAGAAGATCGAGACGGCCGGTGGCGCGCGGATCGTTCGCATCCGCGAACAGGCCCGCCAGCGGGCCGGAACCGGAGCCGAGCTCAAGCACCGGACGCGCGGCGTGCGCATCGACGAACAGCACCCGCGTGCGGGCGTCGGCGAGCAGCGTGAGCGCGAACTGCGCCGCCACCGTGCTCGTTCCCTCACCGCCCTGAGCGCTGACGAATCCGACCACCCGCGTCGCGCGCTCGACCAGCGTGGTCTCGAGGTTGACGCGGAGCGTCGTCATCTCGCGCGTCACCTGATCGCCCGGCAGGGCGATCGCCGCGGCATGGATCACGCCCGCGTGCACGGTGTGTGCGGGCGGCGCCGGCATCGGCGTGACCGAGCCCGGAGCCGATGGGTGGGCGGGACGCGGCGGCGCGGGCGCCGGGTGCGATTCCGAGGAGCGCGAGTCCGCCTTGCGCAGCGCGTCGAAGATGCGGCTCATCGGCCGGGCTCCGTTCCGATCGAGCTCATCGCGCGCGCCTCCGCTCGTTCAGCGTCGCGAGCACCGGCAGGTCGATGGCTTCCTCGGCCTGTCCCGAGGTGCGCACGGTCACGTCGAGACCATCGATGAAGAACGCGAGACCGATACCGACCACCAGGCTGAAGGCCGGCGCCAGCGCCAGACGGACATAGTCACGCGACGTCTTCGACACCGCCGGTCCCGCGGGGCTCAGGAGCACGACGCTCACCGTCGGCGAGGTGTTCTGGGTGACACGAGCCTGGTCGGCGTCGCGGGACAGATTCTCGTAGCGGGTCTGCAGGACCGAGATCTCGCGATCCATCTGGGCCAGCGCGACCTCGTCGTCCGGCATGCTCTGCAGCGCCGCGCGGCGTTCGGCGATGTCGTGATCGACCACCGCGAGCCCGGCTTCGAGCGAGTGGATCCGCGCCTCGGAGACCTCGACGCGGTCGGCCACGCCGCGCTGCATGATGTCGCGGAGCGTCTTCAGGGTCTCGAGCGCGTTGGTGACTTCGGGAGAGTCGTCGCGGTAGCGCTCCCGGATCTGCGCCACCCGCGCCTCCTGCTCCACGACCTTGCGCTTCACCTCCATCAGGGCGTCGCCGGTGGTCCCGGTCGCCGACAGATTCGGCAGCTCGATGTCCGGGCGATCCTGGAGCCGCTTCATCATCTCGACCGTGGAGCGCGTCTGCGCGAGATCGGACGCCAGGTCGTTCCGCCTCTTCTCCAGCTGGCCGATCACGTCGAACTGCACGTGGGCCTGGTCCGCGACGTTGACCAGATGGCGGTCCGACGTGAATCGCCGGCGTCGCTCCATCCACTGGGCGAGGTCCTTCTGCACCGTGGCGATCTCGGTCTCGAAGAACCCCTTCGGATAGCTCAGGGTCAGCGTGTTCTGCCGGTAGTCGACGTAGGCCCGCATCAGCGCGTCGCAGGCGCGCTGGGCGACTTCGGGGTCGCGATCTTCGTAGGCGATTCCGACCACCGTGCTCTTTCCCATCACTTCGACGTCGACCTGCTTCGCGTTCAGGATCACCATCGGACGGTTCTTCGATTCCTCGCGCAGGATCGCGCGCGCGCGCTGCAGCACCGGATAGCTCTTCGCCACCTCGACCTCGCTGGCGAGGTCGGCCTCCCAGTCGTTCACCACCTGGCGATAGGGATTCAGCATGCTCGACTGCTCGCCGCGCTTGACCATGATGCGGCCGGTCGACACGTAGACGACCGGCGTCGAGAGCGCGATCACCGCGACGGTGACGGTGGCGACGGCGAAGAGCCCGATGACGAGCCACTTGCGGCGGAACACCACCGCGAGGAATTCGCGCGTGGTGGCCTGGCGGGCGAGTGGATTGAGATTCGTCGGCTGGGTCACGGATGGCGCCTGCTAGTGTGCGGGAACGACGAACACACGGTCGAGGTTGAAGAGTTCCCATCCCTGGAAGGCGAACGCGGTGACGTTGTTGAGTCCACCGAAGAACTGGCGTGTGAAGACCTCGAGATTCCCCACCGCGCCGCGCGGAACGTAGACGATGTCGAAGCGCGACAGACGGGGATCGCCCTGCAGGGCGCCGGTCTTGAGGAGGTAGTCGACGCGCACCTGGGCGACGCGCACCGTGTTCGCCCCGTTGCGGCTGAAGACCAGCACGTTGTTCTTCGCCGCGTCTTCCTTGAATCCGCCGGCGGCGGCGATCGCCTGCACCACGGTGATGTAGGGATCGGCGTTGACCGGTCCGGCTTTGACGACCTCGCCGAGCACGTGGACCTGATTCGCGGCCAGCGTGGTGAGCTCGACGGTCACGCGCGGAGCGCGGATGTCACCCGATAGCATCTTCACCAGGGCGCCCTCGAGCTCGTGCGGCGTGCGGCCTGCCGCGATCACGTCACCGACCGGGAACACGCTGATCCGTCCGTCGGGACGGACGCGGACCTCACGCAGGATGTCGCCGTTGAGATCGGCGCGCGGACCGAAGTCGAGCGTGAGCAGGTCGCCCGGGACGATCCGGTACTCGGGAACCGAGCTCCAGTCGAGCGCGAGGGAATCGGCGCCGACATCGGTGCGGGGCGGCTCGGACACGACGGTTCGAGCCGCGCACGGAACGCTGAGGCAGAGCAGGGCGAAGGTGGCGCAGCGGATGGCGAAACGGGTCAAGCTCACTCCCTCAGACGGTGCGTGATGGATCGTGCGCGGCCCTGCGCACCTCGGACGGCATGGGCGTCGCCGCCGCGGGGGTACTACCGGACGCTGGAACGCCAAAGCCCGGTTTCGCTTCGGCGCTCGATTCATACCGGGTCGGCGAATCACCGCTTCCGACCCCAGCAGTAGCAAGTTGCGTCTCGGCTGGCCTCCGCCCATGCATCGAACCGCTGAGAAATGACGCCGTTGAAGCGGGATGAAGTATAGGGATCGCTTCCGCGGGCTGTCAATCCGCGAGTGCCTCAGGTTCGATCGCGGGCGGAGCGCACGAGAGCGCACTCCCGCCGCGCTCACCCGAAGGGATGGAACGCAAGGGACATGCCCTCGCGCTCAGCGTCCGATCTCGGCCAGAACCGCGGCCGCGAAGAGCGGAATCATGATCTCGTGGTGTCCGGTGAGGGCGAAACCCCGCGACCCTTCGGCCCGGGTGGGTCTTTCCACCACATTGACCCTCGGGCGGTAGTGCTGGATCTGATCGAAGTTCACGGTGGTCAAGTCCCCGAGATCGGCGCCGAGATTGCGCGCCACCGACAGCGCCTTGAGGAAGACCTCGGGCATGATGACCGCCGATCCGAAGTTGAGCGCGACCGACCCATGGGCTTCGGAAAGCGCGGCGGCGAGGATGCGGAAGTCGCGCAGCGTGGTCTCGCCGAGCGCCGCGCCGTCGCAGTTCGGATGGTGGTGGATGGTGTCGGTACCGATGGCGACGTGAACGGTGGCCGGAAGGCCCAGCCGGGAGGCGGTGGCGAGGAGGCTCGAGCCCGCGTGCGGCGCCCCGCTCTCGATCAGCGCCCGCCCCCACGCTTCCCCGAGGCCCTCGTCGCGCTCCGCGCCCTCGCGCATGGCCGCGTTCATGAAGTCGCCGGTTTCATCGACCATGCCGAAGCGCCCGGCGTGCAGCCCGGCCTCGACGTCCTCCGAGGTCCGGCCATCGCGCGCGATCTCGACGTCGTGGATCGCGGCCGCTCCGTTCATCGCGAGATGCGTGATCACGCCGCGCTCCATCAGCGCGATCAGACAGGGCGAGACTCCCACCTTGACCACGTGGGCGCCGAGCAGCGCGAACACCGGGCGGCGGCCGTTGCGGGCGGCGGCCACGCGCGCGATCACCTCGCGCAGCGCCCGGGCCGCGAGCTGATCGGGCAGAGACGCGATCACCGTCCGCGCCGCCGCGGGATCGAGCGGGCGCGCGAATTCCTCGATCCGCACCCGGGTGGTGCGGTCATCGACCGAGCCCACCGCGAGCCTCGAAAGGTCGGCCTCATGGAAACGCGACATCAGGCACCCGATTTCATGTTCTGGAGGATCACGCTGATCGAGCCGATCGCGACCTTGCTCTTCATCAGCACCGGGACGCGGCGGTCATCGGCCGTGAGCCAGATCAGGAGTCGCCCGCTGTGCTTGAAGATCCCGCCGGCCTTGAGCACGGGCTCGACGATCACGCAGTCGAACGTGCCGGCCGGAACGTGGATGCGATCGCGGCCGAGCACGCGGACCTCGAGCGGCTGGCTGCGCCGGCTGGCGTGGTAGTCGAATACCACGCTGCCCCCGACCGGCAGAGCCTGGAACCGCGTGTAGTAGAACGAAGAGAGGGCGTCCTGAACGCGGGGCGGAATCGGGAAGATGCGGCCGTCGGAATAGCGTGCCTCGCCGTGCTGCTGATCGAAGGTGATGTCGTTGCGCGCGCGAAAGCCGCCCTCTCGGCGGTCCTCGACGTAGCGATTGCTGCAGCGCTCATCGGCGTCCCACACCGACTCGATCCGATTGCGGACCTTGAACGTTAGGCTGAAGAACGAATTCGATTCCGCGCGCGCCACCAGCGTGTCGATGGTATGGCCGTTCCTCTCGCCGTCGCCATGGACCTCGAGCCAGGCGCTGCCGGCGTGGATCGGGCCGTACTGGACCGAGAAGCGCAGCGATTCGCCGGGCCGGAACGGATGGGCCGGGGCCGGCAGCACGTCCCGGCCGGCCGCGGCGGACGCGGCACGGACGGAATCGGGATCGATGCCGAGATCCGGCGAAGCCGCCCCGGCCGACAGCGCGGCGAGGCCAAGGACGCCGCCGTACAGGGCGAGCGCACGGAAACGGGCCGCTGCGGAACGCGATTGTCGCGCCGGCCGCGGCCCTCTAGAATGTCGGTCGCGATCCATTCCATCGCGTATCAACGCAAGTCCAATGCCGCCCTTGACCGGGCCGCTCATGAGGCCACTATGTCGTCCAGCCAATCGCCTGTCAAACCTGTGCTTGCGACGTCGGACCGGCTCCGCAACGTAGCCCCCTACGCGCTCGCCCAGGTGTTCCAGGCTCGCGACGAAAAGCTGCGCCAGGGTGTCGACGTGATCGATCTCGGGGTTGGGAATCCCGACCTCAGGCCCCCGGATCTCGCGATCGACGCGCTCAAGGCGGCCCTCGACGATCCCAAAGTCCAGAACCATCGGTATCCCTCGTTCAACGGACTTCCCGAATTCCGCGCCGGCATCGCCGCCTGGTATCGGTCGCGCTTCGGCGTCGAGATCGATCCGTCGGGCGAGGCCCTGCCGCTGGTGGGCTCGAAGGAGGGCATCGCGAAGCTGCTGTTCGCGCACGTCAATCCGGGCGACACGATCCTGATGTGCACGCCCTGCTATCCCGCCTACCTCGGGGTCGCGGCGCTCACGCAGTCGCGTCTGATCGAAGTGCCGCTCGAGGCGCGCAACCGCTTCCTTCCCGATCTCGGCGCGATCGACCGCGAGGACGCCCGGCGGGCGCGCTTCATCTGCGTCAACTACCCGAACAATCCGACCGGCGCGGTCGAAACGCCCGAGTTCTATCAGGACCTGCTGCGGTTCGCGCGCGATTACGACCTGTTCGTGATCTCCGACATCGCCTACTGCGATCTCTCGCTGGATCCGTCCTACCGCGCGCGCTCGTTCCTCGAATTCGACCGGGAGCGGGAACGAGCCGTCGAGTTCCATTCGTTCTCGAAGTCCTACTCCATGCAGGGATGGCGCGTCGGCTTCGCGGCCGGCAATCGCGAAGCGCTGGCCCACCTGCTGAAGATCAAATCGAACATGGATTTCGGCGTGTTCATGGCAATCCAGCGCGCCGCGCTCGCGGTGCTGACCGGACCTCAGGATTACTGCCGGCAGGCGTCGGCGACCTACCGCGCGCGCCGCGACGCGTTCCTCGGCGCGCTGGCGCCGCTCGGGTACCCGGTCGATCCGCCGAAGGCGACGCTCTACGTCTGGCTTCCGATCCCGCGTCGCTACGCGAGCTCGCTCGAGTTCACACGCGATCTCGTCGATCAGACCGGGGTGGTGGTGGCGCCCGGCTCGGGATTCGGGGCCGCGGGAGAAGGCTACGTGCGTGTCGCGCTCTGCGACACCGAGGAGCGGCTCGCGCTGGCGGGCGAGCGCATGGCGAAGGCCGGCTTCAGCTACTGAGTTCTCATCCGATCGGCCTCAGCGGATTCACTCCCTCCCGCCGGCGCGCGATCACGCACCCGAGCGCGATCATTTGCGCGAAGACACCGGGCACCATCATGCGCACCGTCATGTAGAGCGGCAGGTGAACGATCACGCCGTACGCCCACGGCAGGAGCATCAGGAACGCCGTCCGCCGTCGCGGTCCGGCGATGGCGAACGCGATGACACAGGCCGCGAGCAACACGAGGGAAACCGGAACGAACAGGAAACGGTCCCAGTAGGCGCGCAGGATCTCCAGCGGATGGCGGCGCAACGCGGCGAGCGGCCCGAGCCCTTCCGAGTCCCGGTAATCATAGAAGCCGTGGCCTTCGTAGAAGCGGTTGTCGAAACCCCAGTGATACGGCGGAACGAGGGCGATCATCAGCCGCCGCATCGCGTCGCCGGCGACGAGCCCCGGCCGCTCGCGCGCGACTGTCAGGAACTCGCCGCGAAGCAGGCGATCCGCGCCGGGATCATCGACGCCGTCGTATCCGTGACGCTGAGCTTCACGCCAGTACCATCCATCGTTGACGAGGATGCCGTACGGATTCGGAAACTGGCCGACGCCCTGCAGCAGCACGAGCCCGGCCGCGGTCGTGCCGGGTGACAGCCGTCCGATCGCGCGCTGATTGCGAATCGCCCAGGGCAGAAGGACGAGCGACGTGGCGAGGATCATCGCCGCCGAGGGCGCGAGCAGGGCGCGCCGCCGCCGCGACACGATCAGCGCGGACACGATGAAGAACGCCGCCAGCGCGCCGTAGTCCGGCCGGAGCAGCGCGAGAGCTCCCATCACGACGCCCGAGAGCACCCACCACGCGACGCGGCGGCCGGGATCGAAGCCACGCAGATAGAGTGCGAACGCCAGCACCAGGAGTGGCGGCGTCAGGGCGTCCGCCACCTTCGAGGTCGAGAGGTAGGCGAGCGGCAGGAACAGCGCCGAGCCAAACGCCGCGATGAGACCCGCTCGCCTACCGGCAAGGCGGCGACCGACGAAGAAGATCAGCACGGCGGACGCGGCGTCGGCGATGGCCTGAATGATCCGCGCCCACCGCGTGGCGGGCGGCCCGAGCGTGCGATAGAGCCCGAAGAGGAAGAGCGAGTAGCCGGGAGGATGGAGCGTGGCCGGACGCCACCGCGTCCGATCGATTCGGGGAGCGTTCGACGGGCTCAGGCGCACCCCGCGCCGGGCGAGGCTGTCGGCCACCGCGACCAGGTCGACCTGGCGCGGCTGGTCGTCGCGGGGCCGGACGATTCCGTATCCCGCGGCCAGGGCATAGGCACCCTCTTCGTAGCCGCGCTCGAGGCCCCACATCTCGCCGCGCCCGCTCGACACCATGCCGATCGCGGCTCGAACGAAGAGCGCGACGATGAAGATCGCCATCAGCGTGAAACGCGGCTCGCGTTCCACCCTTCCCCTCAAATCCACGCGGCCTCTCGATCGATGAGATCCGTTCCCCGACTGCGACTCGCGAGCCGGCGAGGCTATCGCGACGAGATCGAAATGCCAATTTGACCCGCATTCCAGCGGGTCGCTACACTGTTCGTCCTCTCGCGCGCACCCCCCATGCCGAGGAAGCCCGCAGCATGAAAGCCATCCGTCGTTTCTTCCGAAATCTCGTGGCCCGGCTGGGAATCGCCGGGTCCCTGCTCGCGTTCTTCTGGCGCCGCAAGATCTGGTGGATGATCCCGCTCACCGTCGCCCTGCTCGTGCTCGGCGTGCTGGTGATCTTCGGGCAATCGTCGGCGATCAGCGCCTTCATCTACACGCTGTTCTAGGCCGGATCCAGGCATGGGACTCCATTCCGCCGCGGTCCAGCTGGGCTCGACGCGCCGCGTCAAGCCACTGCCTCCGAACGCGCCGTTCTACCGCAAGCTCTGGCACGGCTGGCAGCGCATCGCCCGCGTTCTCGGCAACGTCCTGTCGCGGATCGTGACCTCGCTCGGGTTCCTGCTGCTGCTGCCGTTCTCGGTGGGGATCCGGCTGTTCTCCGATCCGCTCCAGCTGAAGCCGGTGAAGCCGAGCTGGATCCCGCTTCCGCCCGCGCCCACGAGCGTCGACGAGGCGCGCGTCGGCTTCTAGCCCGGCTCCCCCATGAACATCCTCGGCATCTCCTGCTTCTATCACGACTCCGCTGCCGCCCTGGTGAAGGACGGCATGCTGATCGCCGCCGCCGAGGAAGAGCGCTTCTCGCGCGTCAAGCACGACTTCGGCTTCCCCGAGCAGGCGATCGCGTTCTGCCTCGCCGAGGCCGGGTTGACCGCGCAGGACCTCGACTACGTCGTCTACTACGAGAAGCCGTTCCTCAAGTTCGAGCGCATCCTCACCAGCTGCGTCCAGACCTTTCCACGCAGCTACGAAGTGTTCCGCGAGAGCATGGTCGCGTGGCTGAGCGACAAGCTCTGGGTACAGAACCTCATCAGTGACGAGCTCGAGATTCCGGCGAAGAAGGTGCTGGCGATCGACCATCACACCGCCCACGCGGCGAGCGCCTTCTATCCGTCGCCATTCGACGACGCCGCGATCCTCACCGTAGACGGCGTCGGAGAATGGGCCACCGGCACGTTCGGCACCGGCACCGGCAACAAGCTGACGCTCAGCCACGAGATCCGGTTCCCCCACTCGCTCGGCCTGCTCTACAGCGCGTTCACCGCGTTCCTCGGGTTCGAGGTCAACGAAGGCGAATACAAGGTGATGGGCATGGCCCCGTACGGCGTGCCGCGCTACACCGATCAAGTCTGGAAGCTGATCTCACTCGGGGACGATGGCTCGTTCCGTCTGAACATGAAGTACTTCAGCTTCCATTATTCGGCGCGGCACACGTACAACTCCCGTTTCGTCGAGCTGTTCGGTCCGCCGCGTCCGGCCGAGATGCACTTCTTCACTCCGGCGTCGGGATACCCCGATTACTTCGGCCCGAGGCCGCCCGACTACGAGGAGCTGGCGCGGCGGAATCAGCACTACGCCGACATCGCCGCGTCGATTCAGCGCGTGACCGAGGAAGTGCTGCTGCACATGGCGCGCGCGCTGCAGCGCGCGACCGGCCGCAGGAAGCTGTGCATGGCGGGCGGCGTGGCGCTGAATTCCGTGGCCAACGGAAGGATCATGCGCGAGACCGGATTCCAGGAGCTCTACGTGCAGCCCGCGGCCGGCGACGGCGGCGGCGCGGTGGGCGCCGCGTTCTACGCCGCGCATCATCTGCTCGGTCAGCCGCGCCGGTTCGTCATGGAGCATGCCTACTGGGGCAAGGCCTACGGCCGGGGCGAGACCGTCGACTGGCTGCGGGGCGAGAACATCAACCACGAGGTGATCGAGAACGAGGACGCGATGCTCGATCGCGTGGTGGAGTCGCTGCTCGGCGGCGAGGTGGTGGGCTGGCACCAGGGGCGCTTCGAATGGGGGCCGCGCGCGCTCGGCTCGCGCAGCATCCTGGCCGACGCCCGGCGCGCCGACATGAAGGACATCGTCAACACCAAGATCAAGTTCCGCGAGCCCTACCGGCCGTTCGCGCCGTCGGTGGTCGCCGAGGCCGCCGAGAAATACTTCGATCTTCCCGACGCCTGCCGTCACTACCCCGCGCGCTTCATGCTGTACGTGGTTCCGGTGCGGCCGGAACACCACGCGACGCTGCCCGCCATCACGCACGTCGACGGCTCGGGCCGGCTGCAGACCGTGTTCCAGGATTCGAGCCCGCTCTATCACCGGCTGATCTCGCGCTTCGGCGAAGCCACCGGAGTCCCGGTGGTGATGAACACGTCGTTCAATCTCAAGGGCGAGCCGATCGTCAATACGCCCGCCAACGCGCACCGCACGTTCATGCGCTCCGACATGGATCTGCTCGTGCTCGGCAACGTGCTGGTCCGCAAGCGCTGAGCGCTCGGGCCGCGCCATGAAGCGACTGCTCGCGAATCTGGGCGTGCTCGCGGTCAGCGCGATCGCCTCGCTCCTCCTCGTCGAGGTCGCGCTTCGGCTGCTCGGCTTCCATCCCTGGTTCGCCACGCCCGATCCCGTCATCGGCGACCGCCTGCGCGCCGGGGCCCGGTACCGCTGGACGGCCGAAGGGTTCTCGGAGGGGCGCATCAATTCGGCGGGCTGGCGCGACCACGACTACTCCGAAGCCAAGCCGCCGGGCACGACGCGCATTCTCTTCATCGGCGACTCGTTCGTCGCGGGCTTCGAGGTGCCGCTCGACAGCACGTTCCACAAGCGGCTGGAGCGCCGCCTGAACGCCGACGCGAAGAGCACCCGCTTCCAGGTGTTGGCGCTCGGCGAGCCCGGGCTCGGGACGACGCAGGAAGAGCGCGTGTACGAGACGTGGGGACGCCGTTACGATCCGGACATCGTCGCGGTGCTGTTCATTCTCAACGACTGGAGCGACAACTGGCGTTGGGGTGGCGTCCCCGATCAGCGCCCCTATTTCGTTCCGGAGGGCGATTCGCTGCGGCTCGACACGTCGTTCGTCGAGTCCGCCGACTACCGGCGCGTCGTCCGCTCGGCGTCGTGGAAGCAGCACTCGAGCCTCCTCACGCTGGTCGCGAAGATCCGCCAGGACCTGCGCGCGCGGGCGAAGCCGGACTCGGCCCAGGCCGGCTATCTCGGAGGACACGGCTGGTATGGGAGCTGGAACTTCGATCGCTCACCGGCCGCGGATTCGATCCCGGCGTTCGATCGCACCGCACGGATCCTCGGGCGCTTCGCCGGCGAGGTGCGGCGCGACGGCCGCCGCTTCGTCCTCTTCGCCGCCGGCGCGGCCGAGATCGAGGCGCGCGAGCTGATCGCGAAGCGCGCGAACGACCCGAACTTCGATCCCGACAAGACACGCCGCTTCCTGGAGGGCGTCGGGGCGCGCTACGGCTTCGAAGTCGTGCCGCTCAGTCCGGCGTTCCGCGAATCGAGCGCGCGAGACGGGCGGCGCCTCTGGTGGGGCGAAGGCAATCGCTACGGGCACTGGAATCCGGCCGGTCACGCCGTGGCCGCCGGCGTGATGGCGCGCTACTTCGAGGGTGCGGGAGACGTGCCCCGCTGAAGCGCCTCGCGGCTGAGGTCGTGAAGGGGCCGGCCGCGGCTCAGGTCTTCCCCGCCGCGACCTGCTCGCGCAGTTCCTGAAGGCTCGCGACCTCGACCGAACCACGTTTGAGCTCGGCGATCGCCTCCACCGCCGCGGCCGCGCCGGAGAGCGTGGTGATGCACGGCACGTTGTGCTGCAGCGCCGCGGTGCGCAGGTGCCATCCGTCGCGGAACGACGATGCGCCGAGCGGCGTGTTGAGGAGGAGGTGCACGTGCCCGCTCTTGATCGCGTCGACGCCGTTCGGCCGGCCTTCGCTCACCTTCAGCATCTCCTCGACCTCGAGCCCGGCGGCGCGCAGCGCGGCACAGGTGCCGCGCGTCGCCGCCAGCGTAAAGCCGAGCTGCGAGAGCTGGCGGGCGGTCGGCACGACGGCGGCGCGATCGCGCTCGTTGACGGTGATGAACGCGGTGCCGCTCGAGGGCAGGCGTGTCCCGGCGGCGAGCAGCGCCTTGTAGAACGCCATGCCGAACTCGTGCGCGACCCCCATCACCTCGCCGGTCGACCGCATCTCCGGCGACAGTCGGGGATCGACGCCGGGGAACTTGATGAACGGAAACACCGGCGCCTTGACGTAGTAGCGGTCCACCGTGAGATCGCTGGTGAGCCCGAGCTCGTCGAGCGTGCGTCCGAGCATCAGGCGGGTGGCGACGTGCGCCAGCGGCACGCCGGTGGCCTTGGCGACGTACGGAACGGTGCGCGAGGCGCGCGGGTTCACCTCCAGCACGTAGAGGCGGCCCTCGGCAATCGCGAACTGAACGTTCATGAGACCGACCACGCCGAGCGCGCGGGCCATCCGGGCGGTGATCTCGCGTGCCTCCGCGAGGTGGCGGTCGGAGATCTTGTAGGTGGGCAGCACGCAGCACGAGTCGCCGCTGTGAACACCGGCTTCCTCGATGTGCTCCATGATGCCGCCGATCACGACGCGCTTGCCGTCGGACAGCGCGTCGACGTCGAGCTCGAAGGCGTCCTCGAGGTAGCGGTCGATGAGGATCGCGCCTTCGGGCGTCCGCTCCAGCGCGTGCGTCATGTAGCGATGCAGCTCGTCCCGGCCATAGACGATCGCCATGCCGCGCCCGCCCAGCACGTACGAGGGCCGGAGCAGCAGCGGGTAGCCGAGCTGCCGCGCCGCGGCGTCGGCCTCGTCGAGGCTGCGGGCGATGGCATGTTCCGGGTGCGCGATGCCGTGTGAATCGAGGAACGCGGCGAAGCGCTCGCGATCCTCGGCGAGGTCGACCGAATCGGGCGGCGTCCCGAGGATCGGAACCCCGGCG
>DATJEP010000003.1:0-3326 GCA_035496475.1 Candidatus Udaeobacter sp. | reverse complement strand
CGCCGCCTACAAGGCGTGTGAGCTGGTGCGCTGGCTCACGCAGCAGCGCGCCTCGGTCGTCGTGGCGATGACCGCGGCCGCCACCGAGTTCGTCACGCCGCTCACGTTCCAGGCGCTGTCGGGGAATCCGGTGGTGCGCGGTCTGTGGGGCGATCAGCGTCCCGGATTCGCGCTGCCGCCCGAGGCGGCGGAGAAGGTCGGCGGTCGGATCGAGCACGTGGATGTCGCCGAGGCGGCCGACTGCCTGGTCATCGCGCCGGCCACCGCCGATTTCATGGCGCGGCTGGTGCATGGCGAAGCACCCGATGCGCTCACCGCGATCGCTCTGGCCTGCCCGGCCCCGCTGATCGTCTGCCCGGCGATGGATCTCGAGATGTGGCGCCAGCCGGCGACGCAATCCAACGTGAAGGCGTTGCGCGCGCGCGGCGCGATCCTCGTGGGGCCCGAGAGCGGCCCGCTCGCGTCGGGCCTCAGCGGACCGGGTCGTCTCGCGTCCCTCGAGGCGATCGGCGAAGCGATCACGCGGGCCGTGGCCCGCCGCACCAGCATGAAGGGGCTGCGCGTGTTGATCGGCGCCGGACGCACCGAAGAGCCGATCGATCCGGTGCGCGTGCTCACCAATCGTTCCAGCGGGCGCATGGGCTTCGCGCTGGCGGAGGCCGCGCTCCAGCGCGGCGCGTCGGTGACCCTGGTCGCGGGGCCCACCAGCGTGGAGCCACCGCACGGCGCGCGCATCGCGCCGGTCACGACCGCCGCCGAGATGGAGCGCGAGATGCGCCGGCATGCGCCGAAGGCGGATCTGGTGATCATGGCCGCCGCGGTCGCCGACTACCGTCCCGCGCGCGCCGCCAGCGAGAAGCTCAAGCGCGGCGAGGGCGCGCGCACGATCGAGCTGGTGCCGAATCCCGACATCCTCGCCGGAATCGCCGCGCGCCGTCCGCGCGGCCAGGTGGTGGTGGGATTCGCGCTCGAGACCACGCGCGGGCTCGCGAACGCGCGCGCGAAGCTGCTCAGCAAGGGGCTCGATCTCATCGTGCTCAATACTCCGCGCGCCGGGATCGGCAGCGAGACCAATCAAGTCACCCTGGTCGAGCGGACGCACAAGCGGGCACTGCCCGTCCTGCCCAAGCGCGAAGTCGCCGAGCACATTCTCGAGCGCGTCCTCGAGCTCCGCGGCGCGAGTTCCACGCCGGGACGGACGGTGAGCCGTAGGGGAGCGACCGCGTCACGCCCGCTCGACCGTGCCACGCCAAAGCGCGGGGCACGCAACCGCACTGCCGCCCGCCGGGGCACGAGATGACCGACGACCACCGGGACCTCGCCGAGATCGCACGGGCGACGCGCCGCTACCTGGAGCGCGAGCGCGCGGCCGGCCGGGGCGACCTGATCGCCGACGCGGTCGCGAAAACGAAGACAAAGGCGAAGACGCCGGCGAGGGAAGATGCGAAGGCGCCAGCGAGGGAAAGCGCAAAGGCGCCCATCAAAGTGCAGATAAGGCCCCCCAGCCAGGAAGAGGGCCGGGAACCCCTCGCGGTCCGCCTCGAGCCGTTTCCGGCACCGGGCAATGTCACGGCGAAACGGACCAACCTATTCGGCGAAGAAGAGGCGATGCCGGCGCCCGCGCCGGTGATCGAGGTCATCGAGGTCGCGAAGACCGCCCCTTCGCCGCTGGATGTGTTCGACGACGACCTGAACCCTGGCGGTCTCGACGCCAGGAAGACGCTCGCCGCCGACGCGATCGCGGTGCTCGATCAGGTCGCCGCCGAGGTGTGCGCGTGCACGCAGTGCGGTCTCTGCGACACGCGGACCAAGGCCGTCCCCGGTGTCGGCACCGCCCGCAGCGGCATCGTCTTCGTCGGCGAGGCGCCGGGCGCCGACGAAGACCGCCTGGGCGAGCCGTTCGTCGGCCGGGCCGGCCAGCTGCTCGACAAGATCATCAAGGCGATGGACGAAGCGCAGCTGATTCCCAATCTGCCGCTCGACCGCTCGACGGTTTACATCTGCAATGTGCTGAAATGCCGTCCGCCCGAGAATCGCAATCCGCTGCCGCACGAGATCGAAGTGTGCTCGCCGTATCTCAAGCGCCAGCTCGTGGCGATCCAGCCACGTATCATCTGTTGTCTTGGCAAATTCGCCGCCGAGCTGCTGGTGGGAGTGAAAGGAACCATCGGCGGGCTGCGCGGAAAGGTCTACCGTTACCAGGGCGCCAAGCTCATCGTCACCTACCACCCGGCGGCGTGCCTGAGGAATCCGGCTTACAAACGCCCCGTCTGGGAAGACATGCAGCTGCTGGCGCGCGAGTATTTGTCCGATTGACCGGGCTGTGACCCGGGCCGGCGCGGGAGCGTCGTGATGAGGATTCCATGACGGAAATCGATTCGCGGGCGATCGCCCCCGGAGCGGGCACCGTGCCGCCGCAGGCCATCGAGGCCGAGCGATCGGTGCTGGCGGCGATGCTGCTCGGCAATGAAGCCGTGGGCCGCGCGGTCGAGCTGGTCGACGCCTCGATCTTCTATCGCACCGCGCACCAGCGGATCTTCGACGCCATCGTCGCGCTCTACAACCGCAACGAGAGCGCGGACTCCATCACCGTCACCGAAGAGCTGCGCAAGCGCGGCGATCTCGAGGCGGTGGGCGGCCCGGCGATGATCGCCCAGATCCTCGAGTACGCGACCACCACCGCGAATCTCGAAGAGCACCTCAGGATCGTGTCGTCGAAGTCCGTGCTCCGGAACCTGATCCGCGCGGCACAGGAGATCCAGGAAGAATCGTTCGCCGCCGCCGATGAAACCGGCGACATCCTCGACCGCGCCGAACAGCGCATCTTCGCCATCACTGACGCGCGCGTGCGCCAGGGCTTCGTGCCGCTGAAATCACTGCTCAAGCCGGCGTTCGAGCACATCCAGACCCTGTTCGAGCGCAAGGAGCACGTCACCGGCGTGCCGAGCGGCTACGTGGATCTCGACCGACTGACGGCGGGGTTCCAGCGCAGTGACCTGATCATCATCGCCGGCCGTCCCGCGATGGGGAAGACCAGTCTGGCGGTGAATATCGTCGAGAACGCGGCGATCCGCCACGGCGTGCCGTCGGCGATCTTCTCGCTGGAAATGAGCAAGGAGCAGCTGGTGCTGCGCCTGCTCTGCTCGCAGAGCGAAGTCGCGCTGCACAAGCTGCGCAACGGGTTCCTCGGCCACGAGGACTGGCCGCGCCTGACCACCGGCGCGGGACTGCTCACCCAGGCGCCGATCTGGATCGACGACTCCGCGGCGCCGACCGTGCTCGAGCTGCGCGCCAAGTGCCGGCGGCTGAAGGCCGAGGGCAAGCTC
>DATJEP010000002.1:0-24147 GCA_035496475.1 Candidatus Udaeobacter sp. | reverse complement strand
CTCGCTCGATTTCAGCGACCGGGCGTACGCGATGCTGGCTCCGACGCGGAGCGGCGTGAGAAACCCCACCGTCGACTCGAACGTGTGATGGAGCGGCAGCACCGAGAGCAGGCGATCGTCGGAGCGCACCTCGATGGTGTCGACCACGCCCTCGACGTTGTGAAGCAGGTTCGCGTGCGACAGCATCACGCCCTTCGCCTGGCCGGTCGTTCCCGAAGTGAAGATCACGACGGCGAGGTCATCCGGAGACGCGCCGGCCGAGGGCGGAGCGGCCTCGTTCAGCGAAGGCGTCGGAGTCCCCAGGGCGACATCCGGCGCGCAGGCCTCCTCGAGCGAGAGGACGCGCAGGCCCGGGCGCCGCGTTTCGCGCGCCTCGTTCGCGATCGGCGCGAGCTTCGCGCTGGTGACGCAGCCCCACGCGTCCGCGGTGGCGAGAATCTCCGCCACCTCTTGCGCGAGCAGCTGCGCATCGAGCGGAACGACCACCGCGCCGGCGGCGAGGATCCCGAGATAGGCGATCCCCCACTCCGGCCGATTCTCGGACTGAATCCCGACGCGGTCACCCGGCGAGACGCCCTCGGCGACGAGGCGCGCCGAAAAACGTCTCACGGCAGCTGCAAAATCGACGAAGGAAAGCTCGTTCCAGCCCGATGGAGCCCAACTGAGGAGGAACGGGCGGGTTCCGTAGCGATGGGCGGCGAAGTCGGCCAGGTTCGGGAGGAAAGGCACGACGGGCGTGGGCCCGGGCGAGGGAGGTTCCACACAATCGACGGTACACTCGCCGGAAAATGAGGTCAATCGCCGCAAACTCGTGCCCCGCGGCGTTCCGCTAACGGCGTTTGCGAGCCACGACGAGGTGCGCGAGCACTTCCCTGGGATCGAAGAACAACTCGTCGAGCACCTCGAACAGGACCTGCAGCACGATGTAGAGCACGCGCACTGGTATCTCGGTCAGCACGCGCGTCGGACCGCGATTGATCCGGTTGAGGGCGGCGATCGCCGACAATCCGACCCGCGCCATCAGACCACCGATGGGGATGAATTCGATCGGCTCGAATCCGGCGCGCTCGAGCAGCCACTCCGCCCCGTAGCGGGTGAATCGGAAGTAGTCGTGCGGGGCGTCGTGGAGCGGCGCCATCTGCGTGAACTCGAGCATCAGGATTCCGTCCGGCTTCAGCGCGCGCTCGGCTTCCTCGAGCATGCGGAGCGGCTCGGGAAGATAGGTCAGCATCGACAGCCCGAGGATCGTGTCGATCGACCCGGATCGAAACGGCATCGCCTCGGCACGCGCGAACGCGTCGAGTCGTGCTTCGCCGAGATAGCGTGAGGCGCTGAGATCGGTGCCCAGATACCGGCTGACTCGTCCCTCGAAGATCCGCGCGAACGGTTTCGATCCGCAGCCGACGTCGAGCAGCACGCCGTGAGCGCGCGGCCGGGCGCGCTCGAGCGCGCGAATGATCTTGTGGTTGGCGAGCCAGTTGAACTTCCAGACCGACCAGCGGCCGGTCGGCGAGCGACGTGCCTGATCCCAGCCGCTCACGCGCGCCGCCATTCGATCAGCACTTCCCCGGCGTCACACCAGAGCACGACCTCGTCTCCTTCCACGCGCGCCTCGGCATCATGAACCCGTCCCTGGCGGACGGTGACCTGATCGACCCCGGCCGGCCGCGGGATGCGGACCGGCTTCGCGCGTGCGCCGCGATTCCGGACGAGCATGCCTCGCGAGCTGATGGCGCGAGCCGACCAGCCGCGCGTCACGAGCGAGTGGACTTCGGCATCGGTGAGGAACGTCGCTCCCTCCTCGCTGAGCCGGGTCAGCAACTCCCGCAGGCGCTCGAGCCCGGCGGCGCCGCGGGCCGGATCGATCTGCACGTAGTTCGCGCGGTGCGTGCTCACGATCGCCGGCTGCTCGCGTGCCCACGCGGCGCGAACGCCACGATGGACGGCGTCGACGCCAAGGCGCGAGCTCTCTTCGGGATCCGCGCCGGGCTCGAACGCGATCCTCGGTGGCGGATAGAAGCGCGGACCCTCGAAATGGGGGAAGCGGAAGCGCCCGAGGAAGTGGCGCACCCGCGGCAACGCGCCGGCGGTGCGCTCGGCCCGGCCCTGGAAGATCGACACGCCGAGCTTCACCGCCTCGGCCTCGACCGCGTCGTCCCAGCGATAGTCGGGCGGGCAGAATGACGTCGCGTCGCGTCCGAACAGGGAGCGGAACCGGCGCACGGCGCCTTCCAGGTTGCGGCGGCGGAGCTCGACCGGCTCGGTGGGATCGTATTCGCTCGATCGCGCCACCGCGTCGCATACGGGGCTCTGCTGATCGAAGGCGCGGCGCGCGTCGTCGGCGCCCTGACGCAGCGCATGCAGCCACGCGGTCTCGGGAAGGTGATGGAGTCCGTGCAGCTCGGGCCACCACACGCCCAATTCGCGCGCGGCGACGACCTCCCCCCAGAGTCCCGGGCGGGTCCAGCGCGACGGCGACTGCGGATAATCGACCAGCGGCAGGCCCTCGCATTCGAACGCGGGCGGACGAAGGCGGACGTAGTCGGGCGAGGCCATCACGGTGTTGGCCTGGAGCACGGGAGGAAACCCATCGGCGCCGCGGAACTCGAGCAGCGTTTCGGCGATCCGGCGGACGTCGGCGGCGCTCTCGAGCGTGGAGCCCGCATAACGAAACGCGTGCGGGCCACGAAACACCGGAAGATCGGCGAGCACACGACATGCCTGCTCGTCCGCCGACCAGGCACACAGGCCCCAGTCGTCGCTCTCGAGCACGACCGCCTTCATGCGGCTCCAATCCAGCGTCACGTGCGCTTTCTCCCGGCGAAGAGGCGACGAAAAACGGCAAACTATAGCATGGCGTTCCCGGGCGGCCGGGCGGTTGACCCCCTCCTCCCCGCGTGACAGAGTGCCGCGCCATCATGCACGAGCGCGAACGTTCCGCGCGCCCCTGGCTCGTCGGCGCGCTCACGCTGGCCGTTGCGTTCTGGCTGCTCGATCTCGCCGCGCTGCGTGCCGGAGTCCCGGATCCTCTCGACGACACCTGGGAATACGGCGTCGCCGCGCGCCACCTGATCGAAGGCGACGGCTTCCGCACCCGCGTGATCCATCCGCCGCTCGTCGGTCTCATGGACGATCGCGCGACCGTTCCGCTGCTGATCCACGGTCCGCTGATGCCGATCCTGATCTCGCCGATCCTCGCGGGGACGGAATCGGTCGATTCGGCGAGCGTCCTCAGCGCGGTCTTCGCCGTGCTCGCGGCGTGGCTCATCTTCCGGATCGGCGAGCGCCGTTTCGGCGCCGCGATCGGCGCGGCGGCGGCTGGGTTGTTCACGATCGCACCCCTGACGCTGCGCGCGGTCCACCACGATCCTTCGCTGATGGTCGGCGCCGCGCTGCTCCTCGCCGCGATCGATAGGCTCGACGGCGATCGGCCGATGCCGTTCATCAGCGGCGTCGCGATCGGACTCGCCCTGCTGGCACGGGCCGAGATGCTGGCCGCCGCGATCGTGCTGCTCGTCTTCGCGGGGCGGCGCGGCGCGATCGCTTTCGCGGTGGGGATGCTGATCGTCGCCGCGCCGTGGTGGCTGCACAACGCGCGCGCCACCGGCCAGCCGTTCTTCAATCTCTCCTCATACCTTCTGATCGGCTACACGCCGGCCCATCCGGGGCTCTCCGTGCTGCGCGATTTCAATCTTCCCCCGGCCGCGTTCCCCGCCGCGCTCCGCTCCGCGCTGCCCGGGCTGCCGGCGAAGTGGGCGGAAGCGTTTCCTCATGCCCTGAAGCGCATGCTGCTGGCGCCGACCGGTGGCTCGGGTTGGCTGACTCTGATCGGCGCGGGGCTGGCGCTTCGATCGGAGCGGCGGAGCTTCGCGGTTCTGATGATCGCCCTGGCGATGATTCCGCTCGCCATCATGACGCTCACCGTTTACGACCCCCGCTACATCACGCCGTTTCTTCCGATCTGGGCGCTCGGCGCCGCGCGCGGAGCCGAAGCGCTGTCCCACTTCCTGCCGGCGTGGGGCCGGAGGCCGAGGGCGTGGGCCGGCGCGCTGCTCCTCATCGTGCTTCCGAGCGTGGCTCCGGCGTTGCGCGAAGCGAGTCGCGAAGCTCGATCGTTCGAGCGCGTGATCGGCGTCGAGCGGCGCTCCCTGCGCGGATTCGAGCACTGGCCGAATCGGCTGATCCTCTCCGACACACCGGACTTCGTCGCCTTCACGACCGGCCGCCCGGTGGTATGGATGACCGAGGCCGAGCTGGTCGCGGCACGTCGCGACGGTCGGCTCCCGCCCGGCCTGCGGGCGTCGGATCGCTGGTTCCACGACACTGTCCACGAATGAAACCGGCGAGAGGCATTCCGGCCCGAACTCGAGCGGAGTAGAATCACGCGCGTCGCGCTCCCTTTCGATCGGGCCGGGAACGACTTCATGCCCCACAGATCTCGCGCACGAGTCATTCTCGGATTCACGGCGGTTGCGCTCGCCGCGCTCGGCGTCCTGAGCCCGCTCCTCGCCGCCCCACCCCCGACGATTCGGCGTACCCCGCTCACGGCGCCCTCCACGGTCTTCCGTGCGCGTTCGCTGGAACGCGAGCCCGATGACGGCGGCGCCTGCGGAACACGGATCGAGAGAGCGCTCGAGCTCTACCAGGATCGTCTGGATCGCGCGCTGGAGCAGGGTCTTCCGACCTCGTATTCGATCGATTCGGCCGGCATCGCGGTGATGGAAGACGACGGGACGTTCTTCTACAGCGGTCCGGGACAGAACCAGGTGCTCGACGTCGCCGCGGTGGCGCAGGCGTTCTATCGCACTCACGGCGACGACTACGACGCGCTGGCGATCTACCTCGCCAGCGGACTCAGCACGTGGCTCGGATCGAACACCGCGCTCGCCAGCGCGTACGTCGTGAAGAACGACGTTCAGGGAATCGGGCTCGACCTCTTCGATCTCGGCGCGGGCCTCGCGACGCCGCCCGGCCTCCACAACCTGCTCAGCATGAACGGGCTGAACCGCTATCCGGCCGATCCCGACTCGGTCTTCAGCGATCCCGGCGATACGTTCAACGCGCTCGACGTGCTGGCGCACGAGTTCGGCCATCGCTGGCTCGCCTACGTGATGGTCGACTCGGCGGGCCAGCCGGTGCCGGCGCTGCTCGGTCGCGCGTTCCAGCACTGGAACTTCTTCGCCGACGTCGATTCGTCGGTGATGGAGGGCTGTGACTGGATCAGTCCCGCTCCGGACTCGTTCGTCACCGATGGCGTAAGCGACGGATATGGACGGCTGGATCAGTATCTGATGGGGCTGCGCTCCGCGGCCGAGATCGACTCGTTCTTCGTCGTGAACGATCCCGCGGACATTCAGCCGCCGGGCACCTATGCCCCGAACAGCATTCCCGAAGTCGGCGTCACCTGCCGCGGACGCGCGACGTTCTGGCACGTCAGCGACATCGACGGCGGGCCGCGCGTCCCCGATGCGGCCTCGAGTCCTCACGCGTTTCACGTCGCGGTCGTGCTGGTCACGCCGCACGGGGTCGCGCCGTCCGACTCCGACATGGCCAAGCTCGGTCGCATCCGCTCGCGCTTCGTTCCCTACTTCGCCTCCGCGACCGGCGGCCGCGCCACCATGAACCTCGAGCTCCAGTCGCACGCCGGCCGCGTGCGGATCGACCACTCGCCGCTGCGCGACACCGAAGACGCGTCGCAACCGCGTGCGCTCGGCGCCCGCGTGACCATCGCGCAGGCGGGTATCCGCCTCGCCGTCGATCCCGGCTCGGTGCGCGCGTTCGCCCGCACGAATGGCGGGTCGTGGACCGCCATATCCCTGTCGCCCGCGGCGTCCGATTCCTTCGCCGGCGCGCTCCCCCCCGCGCCTTCAGGCAGCGTGGTCGAGTACTACCTGTACGCGGCCAGCGACTCGGCGGGGATCGACGCCACCGATCCCGCGGGTGGCGCGTCCGCGCCCTACCTCTACCACGTAGGACCGGACGTCACGCCGCCCGCGATCACGCACGTTCCGGTGGCCGAATGCGGCGTGGATCGGCTGCCCGTTTCGCTCCTCGCCCGCATCACCGACAACGCGTCGCTCGACTCGGCGTGGGTCGAGTATTCGGTGAACGGTGGCGCGACGTCCTCGGCCGCCCTCAACGTCGCGGGACGGGATTCCTTCAGCGTGAGCCTCGGCGCGGGACTCGAGGTTGGCGACGTCTTCACCTACCGCTTCGCTGCCCGCGACCGCGCCGCCAGCCCGAATCTCGGCTTCTCCAACGTCGCGTTCGACACCATGCGGATCGAGAAGGACTGGCTGGAGGATTTCGAGAACGGCACGCCGACGGTGTGGCTGCACGTGCCGCTGCGTCGCCGCGATCCCTGGACGCTGTCGCATCAGCGCAGCTCGGGATCGAGCGGCACGGCGTGGAAGGCCGGAGCGGACGACACCCTGCCCTATCCGCCCCATCTCGACGGCGCCCTCATCACGCCGTTCATCTTCGATCTCGCGCCCGGCACGGTGCTGACCTTCGACCACTGGTGGGATCTCGAAGCCGACGGCACCGACGCCTTCGACGGAGCGATCCTCGAGAAGCAGGTGGGATTCGACGGCGCCTGGACCCAGGTGAGCCTTCCCGACTACACGCACCACAGTCGGGATCCGGCGCTCGGAGACTTGACGCCGTGCTGGAGTGGCAGCTCGAACGGCTGGCATACCGAGGTGATCGATCTCGGCGGCGATGGAGCCGGCCCGGTGCGGTTCCGCTTTCACATGGCGGCGGACGATTTCGTCGGGCGCGAAGGCTGGTACGTCGATCACCTGCGCGTGCTCTATCCCGGCTCGACCGCCTCGGTCGCGCTGCCCGGGCAGGCGTCGCTGCGCATCGGTCCGCCGAGCCCGAATCCGGCGCGCGCGCGATTGTCCCAGGTGATCGAGCTGCCACGCGATGCCGACGTGCGCTGGGAGCTGTTCGATCTCGCGGGGCGGCGGGTCGCGCTGTTCTGGCGCGGGCGGCGGGGGGCCGGAGTCGGGCAGCTCACGAGCCCGATTCCCATGGCGCTCGCGAGCGGGCTCTATTTCTCGAAGGTCTCGATCGACGGCGTGACGCGATCGATGGCGCGCGTCGCGCTGCTGCGGTAGCGCGGCATTCGGCGCGGCGCCAATCGCGCCCCGCTGCTACTCGTATCGCAGAGCTTCGATCGGGTTCAGTCGCGAGGCGCGCTGCGCCGGATAGAAGCCGAAGAAGAGGCCCACCGCGCTGGCGAAGATGAACGCGATGCCGACCGCGGTCGGCTGGATCAGCGTCGGCCAGCGCGCGAACTGCGTGACCAGCGTCGCGGTCGCGATGCCGAGGATCACGCCGAGCGCTCCTCCCGCCAGCGAGAGCGCCGCCGCCTCGACCAGGAACTGGAGCAGGATGTCCTGCCGCTTGGCGCCGATCGCGCGGCGGATGCCGATCTCGCGGGTGCGCTCGGTGACCGACACCAGCATGATGTTCATGATCCCGATTCCGCCGACCAGCAGCGACACCGCGGCGATGCTGGCGAGGAGCAGCGTCATCACCTTCGACTGCGATTCCGCCGCGGTCGCGATTTCCTTCTGCGTGAAGAGGAAGAAGTCGGCATCGGCGCCCTCGCGGATGCGGTGGCGCTGCCTCAGCGCATCGGTGATCTCGGAGCTGGCCTCGTCGACCGCGGCTTCGGTCACCGCGGAAACCGAGATCGAGTTCACGTAAGTGATGCCGAGCAGACGGTGCTGCTCGGTGGTGATCGGCATCAGGATGACGTCGTCCTGGTCGCCGCCGAATCCACCTCCGCCCTTGAACGACAGCACGCCGATCACCTTGAAGGGGATGTTCTTGATCCGGATCATGGTGCCGACCGGATCGGACGTGCCATAGACCTGCTGCACGACCTTCTGACCCAGCACGCAGACCTTGGCCGAGCCGCGCACGTCGGCGTCCGAGATGAACACGCCGCTCGACACCGGCCACTGCCGGATCTGCGCGTACTCGGGCGTCGTTCCCTGCACCTGCGTGCTCCAGTTCTGATCGCCCCACACCACCTGCGCCGCGGTCCGCACCACCGGAGCGACGAGGTCGACCGCGGGGCACTCGGCCTTGATCGCGGTCGCATCCTCGGCGGTGAGGGTGGTGTTGGCGCCCGATCCCATGCGCGCGCCGCCGGCGGTGAGCGTGCCGGGTAGAACCGTCAGGACGTTGGCGCCGAGCGCGCGGATCTGATTCTGAACCGCGGCGCGCGCGCCCTGACCGATCGCCAGCGTCGCGATCACCGCGGCGACGCCGATGACGATGCCGAGCACGGTGAGCGCCGAGCGCATGCGGTTGCGGCTCAGGGCCTGGAGGCCGATCTCGATCAGCGAGGCGAGGATCATCGGCCGCGCGCTCCGCTCCGGCGGTCGCGATTCATCGGCCGCGCCCTCCGCCGCCAGCACCGCCCCGCGGCCCGCGGAACTGCGGTCCGCCCATTCCCGGCGGGGGCTGGAGATTCGATGGCCCGGTGGCCGCGACTTCGAGTCCGATGATGACGAGGTCCCCGACGGCGAGAGAATCCGACTGCACCTCGACGTTGGTTCCGTCACTCAGTCCCGACAGCACGCGGACCCGCACCGGCTTCTTCCCTCTCAGCACGTAGACCGCGCCCGGCTTGTACATCGGGCCGGTCGGAATCTCGCTGCCCGACACGTCGAGCGATCGCGCGCTCGAATCGGCGCTCGCGCCACGGCGGAGTCCGCCCCCGCCCCCCACGCGGCCACCACCCGCGCCCGCCGCCCCGCCGCGCATCGCCCACCGGCGCATCCGCGCCGAATCCGGAGCTCCGCCGCGTCCGCCGTGCCCACTGCGGTACCGGCCGAATCGCGCCGTGTCCGCCGCGCCGCTCGATGCGGCAACGTTCTCGCCCTGCGCGTAGGCCGCGCCCTGCGCGCCTCCGGCGTCACCGGTTCCACCGCCGGAGGGATCGCCCCGCGCCGCGGCCACGCTTCCTCCCGCGGCGCCCGCGCCTCGCCTGCCGCCCGTGCCCGCACCCGGCGGGCGGAATCGAAGCGCCGCCGCCGGCACCCTGAGCACGTCGTCACGGCGATCGATCAGCACCGAAACATTCGCCGTCATCCCCGGCCGCAGACGCAGATCGGGATTCGGCGCGCCGATCACGGTGGTGTAGGTCACCACGCCCTGCTGCGTGATGGGATCGAGCCGGACCTGCGACACCGTTCCATTGAAGGTCGCGTCCTGGAACGCGTCCACCGTGAACGTGACCGGCAGGCCGCTGCGAACCTGGCCGATGTCGGCCTCGTCGATGTTGGTCTCGACCTGCATCCGCGTAAGATCGTTGCCGAGCACGAACAGCTGCGGAGCCTGGAGGCTGGCGGCAACGGTCTGGCCGACGTCGATCGAGCGCGAGATCACCACGCCGTCGATCGGCGCGCGGATCGTGGTGTTCGCGAGGTCCACCTGCGAGGCGTCGAGCTGAGCGCGCGCCTGCTTCAGGTCGGCGTTGCGCTGCTGCAGGGTGACCTGAGCCGCCTCGAGCTCGGTCTGGGCGATGATCTGCTCCTTGATCAGCGCCTGCGCGCGGTCGAGCTGGCGCTGTCCGTCGCGCACTCCCGCGACCGCGCGATCGACCGCCGCCTGATTCTGGAGCACCCGCGCCTTGAACGCGGAGGGATCGATCTGGAGCAGCACCTGGCCCTTCTTCACCCGCGAGTTGTAGTCGGCGAAGATCTTCGACACGGTGCCGCTGACCTGGCTTCCCACCTGCACCTGGATCACCGGGCGGATCGTGCCGGTAGCCGAAACGCGCTGCTCGATCGAGCCGCGGTCGACGCGCGCGGTCCGATACGTCTGGGGCGCCTGATGCGTGCGCACTCGCCAGATGACGACGATCAGCAGCACCGCGACGATCGAGCCGAGCAGGATCCAGCGGTTTCGGTTCACCGGTCAGTCTCCACGGGCGAAAGATGGACGCCGACAGCATGACTCCGGACTCAGACGATCGAGCATACCGCCGGGTCGCTCATCCCGGGGGCTTTAGGGACCAATGCCCCCGACCGGGCGACGAGTGCTTCGATCACCCTGTGATGCCCGCCAAGGCGATGCAGTTGCACCGCGCAAATGGCCCGGTCCATGATCAGCGCCCGCGCCCCATCGGCCTTCCCCTTTCGCGGCAAGGAGCACCGTGAGCACGTCGGCCCCGCAACGCCGCGCACGCATTGTCCGGGTTCTGTGGGGCGTGCTCGCGCTGAACCTCATGGTCGCCGCGGCCAAGCTGACCTATGGCGCCGCGATCGGGGCACTGGCGCTGACTGCGGACGGCGTTCATTCCCTGTTCGACGCGCTCTCGAACGTCGGGGCCCTGTTCGGAATCTGGGCGTCACGCCGCCCGCCGGACGCCAATCATCCCTACGGTCACCGCAAGTACGAAACCTTCGCCGCGCTCGGCGTGGTGGCGATGCTGCTGCTCGCGTGCTGGCAGATCGGCACCACCGCGATCGCGCACCTCGTGCATCCCCAGCTCCCGCGGATCACGGCGCAGGGTTTCGTCGTGCTGCTGCTCACCATCAGCGTCAACATCGTGGTGGTGGCGATCGAGAGCCGCGAGGGTCGCCGGCAGAACAGCGAGCTCCTGCTCGCCGACGCCGCGCACACGCGGAGCGACGTGCTCTCGACGCTGCTGGTGCTGGTCAGCTTCATTGCCGCGCGGCTCGGCGTCCCGCACGCGGACGTGGTCGCCGCGCTGCTGATCATCGTGCTCATCCTGCACGCCGGCTACGTCGTGCTCAAGGGAACGCTGTCGACGCTGGGCGACGAGCGGCGCATCGCCCCCGCCCTGGTCGAGGCCTGCGCGCTCGAGGAGCTCGGCGTTCGTGAAGCTCACAACGTGCGGTCGCGCGGTCCGCTCGACGACATCCACCTCGACCTTCACATCCTGGTGGATCCGGCGACGCCGTTGGCTCTGGCGCATGCCATCGGACATCGCGTCGACCGCCGGCTGCGCGATCGTTTCCCCGGCGTGAGCGACGTCGTCGTCCACGTCGAGCCCGCGCTCGAGAGCGAGCGCGCCCACGCGCGCGAAGGCGGAGGTCTTCGCGCCGAGGGGTGAGCGATCATTCGCCGATCAGCTTCTCATCGCCATTCATGTGATGCCGCCAGTAGTCGAGGCGCAGCGTCTTCGTCAGCTCGAGCCGGCGGCCCGCGGCGGTTTCCAGTCGGACCAGCACGTAGGGAAAACGCGCGTCGAACCAGTAGCGGTCGGCGCCGGCCGGCGTCGTGACCGTGAAGCGTCGCGTCGTGAACGATCCCGCCGGAACGCGCACCGTGCCGCCGTCCTCGCGCTGGATCGAAGCACGCACCGGCTTCGTGCTCGCGAGCGGTGACTTGCCGCTGATCTGAGTCGGCAGAAGCCACAGCTGCAACGACGATGGCGCCCCGTCGTGTACCCACTGCCTCAGCCACACCGGCAGCGCGTCGGCGTAGGTGTGGGCTCCCGCCGGCCAGTGAATGGTGACGTCACGATCCGCTTCACCATCCCAGTAGGAGTGCGCCTCGTGAACGAGGGCGCCGTGCCTGGGTCCGACGCGAACGAAGGTGATCCCGCAACCTTCGGTGTGGCTCATGGTCTCTTTCAGCACGTCGAACGTCGCCCGCTCGAACATCGTCGTCGCCATCTGGTGGTAGATGTACGTGCCGGTTCGAAAATCAGCGATGAAGTTGAGCTTCACCACCGTGACAGTCCTGCCGGGGATCGGACCGGCATCGCTCTTCACCAGCGATTCGCGCAGCAGGTCCTCCTTGACCACGACGAGGTGCGCGTTGGTCGGACGATCCTGGCCGTAGCGATTCGTGGTGCCGGAGTAGACGGAGAACTCGGCGCGGCCGTCGTCCCACATCGGGCTCGCGAAGATGTTCTCGGGCCCGGGCGAGGCGGTGGCGCTCGCCGGAGACGCGACGGATTCGGTTCGCGCGGAGGCCATCGCGACCGCGGTGACGGCCGCGGCGCCGACGAGTAGGCACTTAAAGTAGTTCATGAAGTGGCTTCCGAAACCGGATCGGCGAGAGCTTGAGACATCGCTTTCGCCAGATCCCCCAACTGCCTGTCGAAGAAGTGGCTGGCCCCTTCGATGTGAATGAGCTGCTTGGGCTCCGCCCAGCGGGCGAACTCGGGCTCGAGAGCCGCCGGCGGACACACGGTGTCGGCCGTGCCCTGAAGGATGAGCTTGGGCGTGGTGCAGGTGCGCAGCACCTCGAAGTTCGACGTCGTAACCGGCGGAGCGACCAGGATCATGCGCTCGATCTTCGAATCGCCGGCAGCGAGGCGCGCGGCGATCCAGGAGCCGAACGAGAAGCCCGCGATCCAGACGTGAGCGCGCGGATGGCGGCGGCGCAGGAATTCGATCGCCGCGCCCGCGTCGCCGATCTCGCCTTCGCCGCGATCGTGCGCTCCCGCGCTGGCACCGACGCCGCGGAAATTGAATCGCAGCACCGCCGCGCCGAGCTCGTGCAGGGTCGCCGCGGTTCGATGCACGACCTTGTTGTGCAGCGTGCCGCCGTAGAGCGGATGCGGATGGCACACCACCGCGACGAGCCGCGGACTCTCGCCCTCCCGCTCCTGCAGCAGTCCCTCGAGCGGACCCGCCGGGCCCTCGAGCACGACCGGCATGAGTCGCGTCGCTCGCGGCGTCATGCGCGCGCGGTCAGCCCTTGATGAGCTTGAAACGCGCGCTCAGCCGGGCGGCGAGATCCGCGTCCGGCGTCGCGAAGTTGAGTCCCGCCCCGTCGCCGAGCGCGATCAGGCAACCGGCGTCGACCATCCACTCCTCGAGTCCGAGTGGCGTCGAGTCGTTGAAGTTGGTCTGATCGCTGCTGATCCGTCCGGGAAAGGGCTCGAACTCGTCGTTCCATTCCGCGCACAGATAGAGCTCGTCGTTCCCGCTGAAGATCCCGGCGTGCGAGAAGTGCTCCAGCTCGCCCGGGAGCAGCAGCAGCGCGCCGCGATGCTCGGCGGACCGGATCCCGGCGCTGCGCAGCCGGCGGCGCACGGCGGGAAGCTCGCCCGGGCGCTCGAGCGCATCCAGCACGGTGACCGCGGCGAGCTCGAAGTGCGGCAGCAGCTCCATTCCGGCATCGACCACGTCCGAAATGGACGCGCGCAGGCAGCCGTGATGCAGTCGGTCGCTCACGAGCGCTTCGCCGCGTGGGGCGGGACGAGTCTCAAGGGGAATGTCTCCGGGACGAAGGGGTCGCGTGCGGGAAGGAACGCGCGCATTCTAGGTCCGCTCAAGAGGCCAGACAAACGGTGCGGTCAGCGCGGGCGCGCGGGGCCACGCACCGTGAGCACGGGAATGCGCACGCGATGCCTGAGGCCCGAAGTGGTCGAGCCGAAGACGAGATCGGCGAGCAGCCGGTGTCCGTGGGCGCCGGTGATGATGAGATCGGCCTCGACCTCGGTGGCCATGCGCGCGAGCTCCTGCTGGACGTTGCCGAAGCCGAGCATCACCGAGGTGACGCGGCCGCGCGCGCGCAGCTCATCCGCCAGCGACTCGAGCGTCGCCCGATCTTCGCGCGCTTCGGCGTCGGCGGTTTCCGGGCCGAGGTATCGCCCGGCCGCGCTCTCGACCACGTGCATCAGGACGATTTCTGTATTGGCCGGCAGCGGCAGCGCCCGCACGTGCTCGATCACCGCGGGATCAGCGGCGCCGAGCTCGAGCGCCAGCGCGATCCGGCGCGGGCGTCCATCCGGCAGCGGCGCGAGCAGCGAGGCTTCGTGAGTTCGCGAGGGCACGCTCGGAAGATGAGCCGGCACGCGCTCGGGTCGCGGATGAACGAGGCCCGGCGCGAAGCGCTCGATCGCGGGCGCCAGCACGAGATAGGCGAGCAGCACGCCGAGTGCGGCGCAGAGCGCCAGGATCGGCACGCCGACGAGCGGAGCGTGCGCGATCCGCTCGGCGAGCCAGGGCCCGAGCTGCTGCACCACCAGATTGACGTTGAGCACGGCGATCGCCGCGGCGACCAGCCATGCCGCGATGCTCACCCAGGCGCGGTTCGCGAAGTCGCCCATGCGCCGGCGATCCGACGTGAACGACACCAGCGGCACCACCGCGAACGAGAGCTGGAGGCTCAGCACGACCTGCGACAGCACCAGCAGCTCGTCGACCGCGTGCTCGCCGCGGGAGACGATGAACGCGACCGCGGGAATGATGGCGAGCCCGCGGCTCATCAGCCTTCGCAGCCACGGGCGCACGCGCAGGTGGAGGAAGCCTTCCATCACGATCTGCCCGGCCAGCGTGCCGGTGATGGTGCTCGACTGTCCCGACGAGAGCAGGGCCACCGCGAACAGGGTCGACGCCAGCGAGGTGCCGAGCAGCGGGGCGAGCAGGCGATGCGCGTCCTGCAGACGCTCGACCTCGACATGACCGGTGCGATGGAACGCCGTCGCCGCCAGGATCAGGATCGCGGCGTTGACGAGGAACGCGCAGTTCAGCGCCACCACCGAATCGACCAGGTTCAGCCGGCAGGCCTCGCGCTTGGCGGCCTTGGAATCGGCGACCGCGCGGCTTTGAACCAGCGCGCTGTGAAGGTAGAGATTGTGCGGCATCACCGTCGCGCCGATGATGCCCATCGCCACGTAGAGCGTGCCGTGATGGAGGCCGAGGATCGAGAGGCCTCCACCCGCGGCGGGCCCGATCAACGACAGCCGCCCGTCCTCGCCGCGCGGAACCAGGCCCCGCAGGATCTCGGCCAGCTCCGGCCGCGCCAGCATCATCTCGATGCCGAAGCACACGCCGATGGTCGCGACCAACACCACGATGATGGCTTCGAGCCGGCGCATTCCGAGGCGCGACAGCGCGAGCAGGAGCAGCACGTCGAGCCCGGTGATCAGCACGCCGAACAGGATCGGGATGTGAAACAGGAGCTGGAGCCCGATCGCGGCCCCCAGCACTTCCGCGAGGTCGCAGGCGACGATCGCGATCTCGCACATCAGCCACATCGGCACGATCAGCGCGCGCGGATACCAGTCGCGGCAGGCCTGCGCCAGATCCTTTCCGGTGACGACGCCGAGTCGGGCGCTCAACGTCTGCAGCAGAACCGCCATGACGTTGCTCATCAGCAGCACCCAGAGGAGCCGCATGCCATAGCGCGCGCCGCCGGCGAGATCGGTGGCCCAGTTGCCGGGATCCATGTAGCCGACGCTGACGAGGTAGGCGGGCCCCGCGAACGCGAACAGTCGGCGCAGCCAGGAGCCGCCCGGCAGCGGTACCGATCGATGGAGCTCGGACAGCGAGCGCGAGCTCCCGCCCGGGGCCGCCCCCGCCGGCGGCTTGGCGGGGACGGCCGCGCCCGCACGAGGATCAGGGCCGGCGGCCATGACGCCTCCCGCGCCCCGCGCGTGGCGCGCGCGATGACTCGGATCTCGGCGCGATCCCGACGCGCTCGATCAACACGCCCTCCAGGCCCTCGCTCCCGGTCACCATGCGCCGCCGGCCGACGTCGAGCTCGAAAACGTCGTCGACCGGGCGCACCGCGCGCATCCGAACGCGCGCGCCGGGAACGAGTCCGGCCTGCTTCCAGCGCGCCATGCGGCGGCGATCGCGATCGCGGATCTCGCGCACCGTGCCTCGCGTTCCGGTCGGAAGCAACGCGAGCGGCGTGAGCTCGCGGCGCGCGAGGCGGCCACGCAGATCGGGGATCAGGTGGCCATGCGGATCCTCGCGCGGATGCTGGATCAGGCGATCGATGGCCTCGAGCACGCGGTCGCTGACGCCGTGCTCCAGCACTTCGGCCTCGTCGTGCGCTTCGAACCAGTCGAGCCGCAGCACGCGGACGAGGAACGTTTCGAGGATGCGGTGGCGGCGGAGGATCGCCAGCGCCCCGCGCTCGCCGCGGCGCGTCAGTCGCGCGCCGCCCCGCCGCACGTGTGTCACCAGCCCATCCGCGGCGAGCCGCCCCAGCATGTTCGTGACCGACGGCGCCGACACGCCGAGGTGCTCCGCCAGCCGTGAGGTGGGAATCGCCTCCCGCGCCGCGCCGAGCCCGAGCAGCGCCTTGAGGTAGTCCTCGCGCGAACGGGTCAGCGGGGCGGGAGGAGTGCGGCGAGCACGCGCGGTCGACATGAGCGTTAGCCTAAGCTAATTCGATTCGTTGTCAAGGCTAAGATCGCGCGGGGATCCCGACCGCGGGACGCTCTCGCGCCGCCGCGAAAAAGCCGTGAAGAACGCGGGCCACCGCGTGTTTTCGCCCCCACGGAACGGCGTGACGGCTCGCGTTGCCCGCATTCGAGCCATCCGTTACGCTGCGCGTCCTTCCGACCCCGGAGATTCCTGATGCCCTCGATGACCATGGTGCAGGCCATCCAGGACGCGCTGCGACTCTCGCTGCGCGAGGATCCCCGCGTTCTGATTCTCGGCGAAGACGTGGGACGGAATGGCGGCGTGTTCCGCGTGACCGAGGGCCTGCAGGCCGAATTCGGCGAGACTCGGGTGTGCGACACGCCGCTCGCCGAGAACGGGATCGTCGGCGGGGCGATCGGTCTCGCGCTGCGCGGCATGCGGCCGGTGGCCGAGATCCAGTTCGTCGACTTCATCTATCCCGCGTTCGATCAGATCGTTTCCGAGCTGTCGAAGATGCGGTGGAGATCGGCCGGCCAGTATTCGTGCCCGGTGGTGATCCGCGCGCCCTATGGCGGCGGCATCAAGGGCGGGCTCTACCACTCGCAGAGCCCCGAGGCCTACTTCTGCCACACGGCGGGCCTCAGCGTGGTGATCCCCTCGACTCCGACCGACGCCAAGGGCCTGCTGCTCGCCGCGCTCGCCGGCGACGATCCCGTCATCTTCCTCGAGCCGAAGCGGCTCTATCGCACGGTGAAGGAGGACGTGCCCGAGGGCCGCTTCGTGACGCCGCTCTCGAGCGCCCGCATCGCGCGCGCCGGCGAGCACGTCACGATCCTCGCGTACGGCGCCATGGTCCAGGTCTCGCTGGAAGCCGCCGCCCACGCCGCCGAGCAGGGCTGGTCGGTCGAAGTCGTCGATCTCCGCACGCTGGTGCCGCTCGATCAGGACGCCGTGATCGCCAGCGTGCAGAAGACCGGGCGGGTGGTGATCGTCCATGAAGCGCCGCGCACCGGCGGCTACGGAGCCGAGCTGGCCGCGCTGATCGCCGAGCGCGCGCTGACGTCGCTGCAGGCCCCGGTGCTGCGCGTGACCGGCTACGACACGCCCTTCCCCTACACGCTCGAACACACCTACCTGCCCGATGCTCCGCGCGTCCTGCGCGCGATCGAGCACGTGATGAGGTATTAGGCGTCATGCCCTACGACGTGAAGCTGCCCGACATCGGTGAAGGCATCGCCGAGGGCGAGATCGTGCGCTGGCTGGTGAAAGCGGGCGACGCGGTGAAGGAGGATCAGCCGCTGGTCGAGGTGATGACCGACAAGGCCAGCGTCGAGATCCCTTCGCCCCGGACGGGCGTCATCGCGTCGCTGCACGCCGAGGAAGGCGCGATGGTGCCGGTGGGATCGGTGATCATCTCGATCGCGCTCGAGGGCGAGAAGGCGACGCCATCCGCGGCGCCGAGCACGGGGCCGTCAGGCTCCGCGCCGGCAGCCCCCGGAGCGGCCGGCCCGCCCAACTCCGAAGACGTGCTGCGCTGGAACGACGAAGGTGGCGCGATCCCGGGCGTCACGCCCGGAGCCGCTTCGGCCGCCGTACCAACTTCCACCGCCGCACCGCAGGCAACTCCCGCGGTGCGCGCGCTGGCGAAAGAGCTCGGCGTCGCGATCGAAAGCGTGCGCGGATCGGGCCCCGGAGGACGCATCGTCGCCGACGACGTTCGCGCCGCCGCGAAGGGTGGCCCGCGTGGCGTCGCCACCGCCATGGCGCAGGGCGCGGCCTCCGGCACCGCCGCCGGCACCGCCGTGCCTCCACACGCACCGAAGGCGGACGAGCCCGAAGAGCGCGTTCCCGTGCGCGGCCTTCGCCGAAAGATCGCCGAGCACATGCGTCGCTCGCTCTCGACCGCGGCGCAATTCACGTTCGTCGCCGAGTGCGACATGACCGCGATCGCCGCGCATCGCGACGCCCACAAGGCTCGAGCGGATGCAGCGGGCCTCAAGCTCACCTACCTCGCGTACGTCTTCCGCGCGCTGATCGAGCCGCTGCATCAGTTCCCGCTGCTCAACGCCGCGCTGGACGACGCCACTCAGGAGATCGTGCTCAAGCGCTACTACCACGTCGGCCTCGCGACCGCGACCGCCGAGGGCCTGACCGTTCCGATCGTCCATCACGCCGATCGGCTGTCGCTGTTCGCTCTCGCGCGTGAGCTGACACGGCTGGCGCAGGCGGCGCGCGAGCATCATCTGAAGCTCGAGGAGCTGCAGGGCGGAACGTTCACCGTGACGAGCACGGGCGCCCACGGCGGACTGCTGGCGACGCCGATCCTTCATCATCCTCAGGTCGCGATCCTCGGCGTTCACGAGGTGAAGAAGAAGCCCGCGGTGGTGAACGGCCAGATCGTTGCCCGCGATCTCGGCAACCTGTCGCTGTCGCTCGACCATCGCGTCGTGGATGGCGCGGTCGGAGCCGACTTCCTCTACGCGCTGATCCAGCGGCTCGAGGATCCGGGCTGGCTCACGCCGGGAGATCTCACATGAGCGGGGTCCGGCGTGCTCGCCGCGCCCGCGGAGTCGTCGCGTGACCGAGACTCTCGTGAGCGTGCTCGGCGAGGACGGCAGGCTCGTGGCCGCCGCGCCGAAGATTCCCGATGCCGATCTCCTGCGCATGTTCCGCCACATCGTCCGCATGCGCGTGCTCGATCAGCGCATGCTGTCGCTGCAGCGTCAGGGACGGATCGGCTTCTACGGCACCGCCGCCGGCCAGGAGGCCGCGGTCACCGGCTCCGCCTATGTCGCCCGGGACAGCGACTGGATCTTTCCGGCGCTGCGCGAGATGGGCGTGTCGCTGTGGCGCGGCACCACCACCGAGGAGATCGTCTGCCAGCTGATCGGCAACCGCGGCGACGTCCTGATCGGGCGCCAGATGCCGTGTCACTTCAGCGATCGCAGGGTGAACGTGGTGGCATGGTCGTCGGTGATCGGCACCCAGCTCGTGCACGCGATGGGAGCCGCGTGGGCGGCGCAGATCGAGAAGAAGGACGACGTCATGATGGGCTACATGGGTGACGGCGCCTCGTCGTCCGCCGATTTTCACGCCGCCGCGAATTTCGCCGGCGTGATGAAGCTGCCGGTGGTGTTCTTCTGCCAGAACAATCAGTGGGCGATCTCGGTGCCTCTCTCCCGCCAGACCGCCTCGAGCAGCATCGCGATCAAGGCGACGGCGTACGGCTTCCCCGGTGTCCGCGTCGACGGCAACGATCTTCTCGCGGTGATCCAGGTGACGCGCGAGGCCGTGGACCGGGCGCGGCGTGGCGAAGGGCCGACGCTGGTCGAAGCGGTGACGTTCCGGATGGGCGGGCACTCCTCGAGCGACGATCCCACGCGCTATCGCGAGGCCGCGCTGGTCGCCGAATGGGAGCGGAAGGATCCGCTGGCGCGGCTGCGGACCTACCTGCGGTCGCTCGGTGCGCTGAAGGACGGCGACGAGGAGACGATGACCGCGGAGATCAACGACGAGATCGGCTCGGCCATCAAGGCCGCCGAAGCTCAGCCGGCGCCGACCATCGAATCGCTGTTCCACGACGTCTACGCCAAAGTGCCGAAACATCTCGAGGAACAGATGCGCTACGCGGTGGCGATGGGTGAAGGGCAAAAGTTCGAGGGCGCCTTCCCTCTGTGAGGTCCGTGCTGCTCGTCGCGCTCGGCGGCGCACTCGGCAGCGTCGCGCGCTGGGGTCTCAGCGGTCTCGTTCAGCGCTGGACCGGGTCCCCCCTGCCGTGGGGCACGTTCGTCGTCAACGCGATCGGCTCCCTCGCGATCGGCTTCGTGACGGCGCTCGCGCTGGAGCGCGCGCTGGTCGCGCCGGGGACGAGACTCTTCATCATCACCGGCGTGCTCGGCGGCTTCACCACGTTCTCCGCATTCTCGTACGAAACGTTCGCGCTGCTTCGCGAAGGCCAGTGGCTCGCCGCCGCCGGGTACTCGCTGGGCTCGCTCGTCCTCGGCGTCGCGGCCGTGGTCGCCGGCTACGGTCTCGGTCTCAGGATCTAGGAGCGCTCATGAAAATCACGGGCCAGGGCATGCTGCTCAGGATCTTCATCGGTGAGAGCGATCGCTGGCAGGGCAAACCGCTCTACGAAGCGCTCGTTCTCAAGGCCCGCGAGGCCGGTCTTGCCGGAGCGACGGTGGTGCGCGGCGTCGAAGGCTTCGGGGCGCACAGTCGCCTGCACACCGCGAAGGTGCTGAGGCTTTCCGAGGATCTGCCGCTGGTGATCGAAATCGTCGACGGCGAGGAGCGCATCCGGCAGTTTCTGCCGACCTGCGACACGATGATCACCGAGGGGCTGATCACGCTCGAGCGTGTGGAAATCTTGAAGTACGCGCCGGGCCGGGCGCCGGACCCTACTGGTGATCGGGAAGCTTGAGGACCTGGCCGCTCTTCACCTGATCGCTGACCAGATTGTTCTCCATCATGATCGCGGCGACCGACGTGTTGTAGCGGCGCGCGATCGACATCATCGTCTCACCGGACTTCACCCGCACCTTGTCCGGGCGCTTCACCGGTGCGGACGAGGCGGGTGTGCTCGGTGCCGGCGCGGGCGCGGACTTCACCGCCGCGGGGGCGGGCGTGGCCGGCGCGCTGCTGGCCGGCGCCGGAGTCTGGGATGAGCTCGGCGTGGCCGTCTGGGGTGCGTTCGTCGCCGTTGTCTTCGCCGGGCTCGGCGTCGTGTCGGTCGGCTTCGCCGTCGCGGGGGTGACCGGCTTCTTCTCCGCCGTCGGCTCTGCCGGCTCCTTCGACGTCACGGGCGCGACCGAGGCTCCCGCCGAAGGCGCGGGCTTCGTCGCCGGCACGTGCGCGACCGAGCTCGGCGCGGCCTTGGTCTTCTGAGTAGGCGACGGCGTCTGGGCTGCCTGCGTCGTCTTCGTCGCCGCCGTCGACGTCGGCGCCTGAGCGGTCGTGGTCGGCTTCGTCGCCGCCGTCGGCGTGGGCGCCTGAGCGGCCGTGGTCGTCTTCGCCGTCGGGCTCGGCGCGGGCGCTTCGGTCACGGCGGTCGCCTTCGGAGTTTCCTTCGCCTTTTCCTTCTTCGGCGGCGGAACGGCCTCGGCGAGCTTGGGCGAGTGCTTCTCACCCTCGGACGAGCCGAGGATGCCCGCGCCGGGAACGCTCCACGCGCGTGGCGACATGCGCAGCGAGATCCGGTGCTCGCCGTCGCCGTTGCTCGAGGCAATGTAGCCGTAGTCGAGCCACACGCCGCGCACGCCCGCACCCATGCCGAACGTCGGGCCATTCAGCGCGTCGGTCGAAACCCCACCCATCTCGTGCCGGTAGCCGGTGCGAAGCGCGACCTTGCCGTGCCACATCCACTCGACCCCGCCACGCACGTCGTCGTAGTAGGCGGTCGGATGGTTGTAGTCGAGCGCGAAGCGGAGACCGGTCATCGGCGGCGAGAACGAGACCCCCGCGCCGATGTTGGTCGGCATCTGGTAGTAGACGCCGCCGTACTGCATGCGCCCGCCGATGTTCTGCGCCGCGGCGCCGAATCCGAATCCATCGCGCTCGATCAGCAGGCCGCCGTCGAACGTGCCGCCGAAGCCGGAGACGTCGCCGAGCTTCTCGGTCACCACCTTGCCGCCGAATCCCACCGACGCGAACGGTCCGATCGAACGGGCGAGCGTGGCGCCGAACGCCATGCTCGAAGCGTTGAAGCTGCCGGTCGAATTGCCGAGCGCGTCGCGTCCCTCGAAGGCGCCGTCGCCCTGATAGAGACCGGTGAGCGCCCACCGCATGCCGGACATGCCGAGCTTGCCGCCGAACACCATCGCGTCCTGGGCCCCGGATCCCGCCAGCGGCGCGTGCGAGAACGAGAACTGCGTCTCCGACAGCTTGCCCAGCGACCCGACGTTCCACGACAGGGTGCTGAGGTCGCCGAACATGCCGAGCGTGGCGCCGCCCATGCCGAGTGGTCCCGCCCCCATGCCGAGCGAAAGGAAGTTCGCGCTGGTCGTCCCCGCCTTGTCGATTCCGGCTGCCGCCGACCGCGCCGTGAGGGCGATCGTCAGGATCGTGAGCACGACCTTTCCCATCGTCGCGGCCCTCATGGCACCCGCACCAGGCGCGACGTCGAGCGCTGGCCGCCCGCCATCACGATCGCGCGATAGACCCCGGGCGCGACGGTGCGCCCCGATTCGTTCTTTCCATCCCACGACACCAGCTGACGACCCGACGAAAGACTCGACAGCGACAACGTGCGCAGCCGGTGCCCCACGTCATCGGTGATCACCAGCGTCCCGCCGCTCCCGCCCGCACCGGGGATCACCACGGCGAACGTGACGGGAGACGACAGATTGCTCGGATTCGGATAGCCGGTCTCGACCGACCAGTCGGCGCTGGCCGCCGTCGTGGTCACCAGCGAGACGCTGGCCGACGCGCTGCGCGCGCTCTGGTTCTGACTCCAGTCGCTCGCCGTGACCGCGTACCAGACCTGATTCGCGCTGGGAAGATTCGCGTCGTAGTAATCGGTGCTGGTGAGGAGCGTGCCGTTCAGCGCGCTCCACGGTCCGCTCGCGCTGGTCGCGCGGTAGACGGTGTACCCATCGAGATCAGCTTCTGAATTCGCCGCCCAGTGCACGTGCACGTCGTTGGTGCCCTTGGTGGCGCTGACGCCGCTCGGCGCGGCCGGCGGCGCGGTATCGGCGATCCAGTCCCAGCGCAGAACGTTCGACAGGCCCGACCAGTTGCCCGCGTCGTCCTGCGTGCGGATCGCGAAGTAATAGGTGGTGCCGTAGGTGAGGCTCTTCACCGTCATCGACTGGCGCGTGCCGGCCGTGCGCGGCGTCGGCGCGCCCGGCACCGGCGTCGCCGAGTTCCAGCTCGAGACGTCGATCGGCGACGTCGACATGCGGATGTCGTACGTCGTCGCGGTGCCGATGTTGGCGTCGTCGCCGGGAGCGGTCCACGCGAGGTTGACCGAGTCCGGCTGCGCCTGGGCGTGTGCGAGCACGGGCGCGAGGAAGAGGACGGCGAGCCCGATCAGGAACGCCAGGAAGCGGCGGAACTGCTTCTGATCACGCGAACGCGAGAACGACCGGCGCGGACCGCGCCGGACGCGCTCACGCTGGCTGCGGCCCGCGCGGCCCCGCGTTCTCAATGGCGGGCTCCGGCTCGCGCGGCGGCGGACGGCCATCCCAGCCAGACGAAGCTGGCGGTGAGATCGGTAATCGCCTTCGGAGCGAGCGTGTCGGTGGTGGTGCCGGTCGGAGAGTTCGACAGCGCCGACACGTTGCCGGCGTCATCGGTGGCCTTGATCGCGAAGTAGTACTGACGCTGGCGCGCCAGGCTTCCGACCGTGAAGGTCTGCAGTGATCCGGCGACCTGAGGCGCGGGCTCGCCCGAGACCTGCGTCGCGGTGGCCCAGTTCGAGGTCGTGATCGGCGACGTCGAATAACGGATGTCGTAGCTCGTGGCGGTGCCGGTCAGGCTGTCGTCACCGACCGCGTTCCAGCTCAGGGTCGCGGTGGTGTCACCGAGCGATGAGACGCTGAGCGCGATCGGCGCGGGCCGCGTCACATCGGGCGCCTGGAGCGTGGTCTTGCTGACGATGTTCGAGACGTTGGACCAGTTGCCGGCGTCGTCCTGGGTCTTGATCGCGAACCAGTACGTCGTCGCGGCCTGAAGCCCCGAGACGTTGAAGGTCTGCGACGTGCCCGGCGCGGCCGGCGTCGGCGGGGTCGCGACCGCGGTCGCGCTGCCGAAGTTGGCCGAAGTGATCTGCGACGTGGAGTAGCGGATGTCGTAGCGCGTCGCGGTGCCGATCAAGCTGTCGTCTCCTGGCGCCGTCCAGGTCAGGGTCACGCTGTTGTAGGTGACCTGAGCGAGAGCTGGACTGCCCGCGGCCATGCCGGTGGCCAGAAACAGACCAGCGAGAGAAAGGCGGAACCTCATCGGTGCCTCCTCTTGTGTCCGCGGCGCCATCCGTGTTCCCTCACGGGATGACGCCGTGGTACCGCGTGGAACTCTCGAAGCTGCAGCGTGCGGCGCCGAG
>DATJEP010000001.1:0-2979 GCA_035496475.1 Candidatus Udaeobacter sp. | reverse complement strand
CATGCCGCTGTGGAATGACTACCTGTCGGAAATGAAGGGCGAGAGCGCCGATCTCGTGAACTCGGCCGCGCGGGAAGGCGGAGCGATCCTCGGCGCGGTGTTCCTCAAGCACTTCGCGCGCGGACTCCGCTGGGCGCATCTCGACATCGCGAGCACGGCATGGAGTCCGGTGGATCGGCCGCTCGAGCGGCGCGGGCCGACCGGATTCGGAGTTCGCCTGCTGCTGGAGTGGCTGACGAGAGAAGCGTCGCGGCCTAGCCCGCGGCGCGCGCCCGCCGCGGCGGCGCGCTGACGCGCTCGACGCGGAGCCCGCTCGGCACCTGCTCGAGCCGCAGCAACCGGCCGTCGGTCGCCATCCACAGGTGATACGCGCCGGGTTCGTCCCCCAGCGTCATGCGCCGCGCCGAGACGCTGCGCGTCTTCTGCTTCAGCGTCACCAGGCCCCCGTCGACCAGCGGCGTCGCGATCACCGTGTCGGCGGTCGACGACAGCACCACCAGGTTGACGGTGCGGCGCTCGAACGCACGGCCGCGCAGCATGCGGCACATCAGGTCGAATGAGGCGAACAAGCCGGGATCGAGGACGAACAGGTGGCCCGGCGGCCGCACGAACGTGTCGCCGGTGCCACGGCCGTCCTGATCGCGGTAGCTGGTGAAGACCGTGTCGTGCAGCGACAGGCCGCGGCGCAGGGAATGCCCCCGGAAATTCTGGATCGACGAATAGTTCCGCAGGTTGAGGTCGTAGCTGTCGACCGTCATGTCGAGCGCCTTGCGCAGCGAATCGACGCCGAACTGCTGTGCGGTGCGGGAGCGGATGGCGATCGAATCCCCGCCCTCTTCGACCGTCATCATCTCGCGCCCGATCGTGCGCCCGTTGACCGCGATCTCGAACAGGGTCTGCTGCGGGTGGGACGCGCCCTCGGCAGCGGAACGGCACGGCGCCGCCGCCGGAGCGGCGATCAGGGCGGCCATCAGGATCCAGCGTGGAATTCGCACGGCGAAAAAGTCTAGCACAGGGGCGTGCCGTCCCGTGCGGGCTCGAGCCGGACCACGCACTCGATGTGCGGCGTGTGCGGGAACATGTCGAACGGCCGCACGTCGACCGCGTGGTATCCGGCGGCGCCGAAGTCCTTGAGGTCGCGCGCGAGCGTGGCGGGATTGCAGGACACGTAGACGATGCGCGCGGGCTCGAGCTCGGCGACGCGCTGCACCACGCGCGGATGCAGCCCGGCGCGCGGCGGATCGACGACGACGAGATGCGGCCGCCCCGGGCTTGGCCGTTCTCCGCGCGCCCATTGCCGCAGCACCGCGCGCGCCTCTCCGCAGACGAACGAGGCGTCGCCCACGCGATTCCGCCTCGCGTTGCGCTCGGCCGCCGCCACCGCGTCGGCGACGCTCTCGACGCCGATCGCCCGCGCACCAGCCCGCGCGAAGAGGAGCGTCAGCGTCCCGGTGCCGCAATAGAGATCGAGCACACGCTCGCCCTGCGCGAGCGACGCGCATTCGAGAGCGGCCGAATAGAGCGCCTCGGCCTGACGGCTGTTGGTCTGCAGGAACGCGTTCGCCGAGGCTTCGAATTCGAGCCCGAGCAGCCGCTCGACGATCGTTCCGCGACCCTCGAGCACACGCTCCTCTTCGGAGACCGCCACGTTGGCCCGGCTGCGCGAGATGCCGAGCGTGACGCCGCGCACTTCGGGCGAGAGCGCGGCCACCGCCCGGGCCCATTCGGCCAGCCCGGAGAGGTCGTCGCCGGCGGCGATCAGATGCACGGCGCATTCGCCGGAGAGCGGCAGGTGGCGGACGGTGAGGAACCGGGCCACGCCCTGGTGGCGCACGGGATGATAGGCGCGCCATCCGCGATCGCTCGCGAAGCGCTGCGTGAAGCGAACGATCTCGACCGTGAGCCGGCTCGGCAGCAGGCAGGTCTCGAGCGCGAAGACGCGATCGTAGGTCCCGCGCGCGTGGAGCCCCAGCACCGGCCGCCCCTCGGCGTCGGGCGCGAAACTGAACTCCATCTTGTTGCGATAGCCGAAGGGTTCGGGCGCCGGGACGATGTCGCGGACCGGCGGATCCTGGATGCCGCCCAGCCGCTCCAGGGTTTCCCGCACCTGACGCTGCTTCTGCCTCAGCTGCTCGCCGTAGTCGAGGTCCTGGAATCGGCACCCGCCGCAGATCGACACGTGCGGACAGGGCGCGGGCACCCGCCACGGTGAGGGCTGATCCACCCCTTCGAGCCGGGCCTCGAGATAGTTCCGCCGCGCCCGGGTGATGCGGGCCCGGGCATGGTCACCGGGCAGGGCGCGATCCACGAACACCACGCGGCCGTCGAGCCTCCCGACCGCCTGACCGCCGAGGGCGAGCGACTCGATCTCAATGTTTAACAGATCGTTGACCTTCATGAGTCGCTCGTGCTGTCCAACCAAACGGCGGTGGATTGAAGGGAACCGCGACGCTCCTCATGGGTTCTGATAGCCCATAAGCTCCCATATTCGTCGCGAAAACTAGCACAGGGGGAAGAACATGCGTTCGCATGACTCGCGCGCTGCGTGGCGCGCGCTTGCGCTCAGTCTCGTGCTCGGAGCGGTGCTCGCCGTTCCGGCGCGGGTTCAGGCCGAAAGCTCCAATCCGGAGTCGCATCGCGGCTGGCTCGGCGTCTCGACCCAGACCCTCGATGGCGATCTCCGCGAGGGGCTCGACTACAAGGGCGATGGCGTTCTGGTCAACAGCGTGATGGACGGCAGTCCGGCCGAGCGCGCCGGCCTGCATCAGGGCGACGTGATCATCCAATTCGATGGTCGCGACGTCGATTCACCGGAGCGGCTGCGCGAGCTGGTGCGCGGCACCCACAGCGGCGAGCGCGTGCGTCTCGAGGTCGCGCGCGGGAGCCGGCGCGAGACCCTGAGCGTCACGCTCGGTGAGCTGCCCGGCGAGATGGACCGCCGTGTCGTGATCCGCACGCGGAACGACGACAAGAACGGTG